>JAFEDG010000159.1 GCA_018241745.1 Pseudomonadota bacterium | reverse complement strand
TCAACATCGCCAATCGCGCCAGCTATTTTGCCAATCCGCTGGCGCCCGCCGGCCCCGACGCCGGTGCCGAACCATTCGCCGAAGCGCGCGAAGTGTTCGCGGCCAACGCAAACGAGCTGAAGGCGATCGCCGCATCGCTGCACGCGTAAGGCTGGCGGAGACGGAGGGATTCGAACCCTCGATACAGGTTTTGGCCCGTATGCTCCCTTAGCAGGGGAGTGCCTTCGACCACTCGGCCACGTCTCCGGGATTCTGTAGCGCGCGGCCCGGGCCGCGGCGGCCCTTGCGGCCGCTCGTGCCCGGCCTTGCGCCGGGCTGCGACATTCTACGGTAACGCCGCTGCCGGGGCATCCCCGGCGGCGGGCATCAGCCGCCCTGCTCCAGCTCGAACGCCTTGTGCAGCACGCGGACGGCGAGCTCGAGGTATTTCTCGTCGATGACGACGGCGATCTTGATCTCGGACGTGGAGATCATCTGGATATTGATGCCTTCGTCGGCCAGCGCCTTGAACATCTTGGACGCGAGGCCCACGTGCGAGCGCATCCCGATGCCGACGACCGACACCTTGGCGATGCGGTTGTCGCCGATGATCTCGCGCGCCTCGAAATTCTTGCCGCGGGCGGCGCTCAGCACGTCCAGCGTCTTCTGGTACTCGTTGCGGTTGACCGTGAACGAGAAGTCCGTGTGGCCCGAGGCGCCGATGTTCTGCACGATCATGTCGACGTCGAGGTTGGCGGCGGCCACGGGGCCGAGGATCGCGTACGCGATGCCGGGCTTGTCGGGCACGCCCATCACCGAGATCTTGGCTTCGTCGCGGTTGAACGCGATGCCGGAAATGATCGCCTGTTCCATCTTGTCGTCTTCCTCGAACGTGATCAGCGTGCCGGGAGCGTTCGACTCCGGGTCGTCCAGCGACGACAGCACGCGCAGCTTCACCAGGTACTTGCCGGCGAACTCCACCGACCGGATCTGCAGCACCTTGGAGCCCTGGCTCGCGAGCTCCAGCATTTCCTCGAACGTGATCGTGTCGAGGCGCCGCGCCTCGGGCACGATCCGCGGGTCCGTCGTGTAGACGCCGTCGACGTCCGTGTAGATCTGGCATTCGTCGGCCTTCAGCGCCGCCGCGAGCGCGACGCCGGACGTGTCCGAGCCGCCGCGACCGAGCGTCGTGATGTTGCCGTCCTTGTCCACGCCCTGGAAGCCCGCGACGATGACCACCTTGCCGGCCTTCAGGTCGGCGCGCATCCTCGACTCGTCGATCTCGAGGATCCGCGCCTTCGTGTACGCATCGTCGGTCAGGATGCGCACCTGGCCGCCCGTGTAGCTGCGCGCCGGCACGCCCATTTCCTGCAGCGCGATGGCCAGCAGGCCGATCGTCACCTGCTCGCCCGTCGCGGCGATGACGTCGAGCTCGCGCGGGTCGGGGCGCTCCGACAGCTCCTTCGCCAGACCGAGCAGCCGGTTGGTCTCGCCTGCCATCGCGGACACGACGACGACGACGTCGTGGCCCTGCTTGCGGTAGTGCGCGACACGACGCGCGACGTTGCGGATGCGCTCGGTGGAACCCACCGACGTGCCGCCGTACTTCTGGACGATCAGGGCCATGTCGACGCGGCCGCGGCTACAGCGCGCGGAACGCCAGCGTCGCGTTGGTGCCGCCGAAGCCGAACGAGTTGGACAGCGCGCCGGTGATCTTCATCGGGCGCGCGGCGTTGGGGACGAAATCCAGGTCGCAGGCCGGGTCGGGATTGACGAGGTTGATCGTCGGCGGCGCCACCTGGTCGCGCATCGCGAGCACGGTGAACACGCCTTCGATGCCGCCCGCCGCGCCGAGCAGGTGCCCGGTCATCGACTTGGTCGAGCTGACGGCCAGCTTGCGCGCATGGTCGCCGAACGCACGCTTGACCGCCGTGCACTCGGCGATGTCGCCGAGCGGCGTCGACGTGCCGTGCGCATTGATGTAGTCGATGTCCGCCGGCTGCATGCCCGCGTTCTTCAGCGTGTTGATCATCGCGCGGCGCGCACCGTCGCCGTCTTCCGGCGGCGCGGTGATGTGATGCGCGTCCGCGGACAGGCCGTAGCCGGCGAGCTCGCAATAGATGCGCGCTCCACGGGCCTTCGCGTGCTCGAGTTCCTCGAGCACCAGCACGCCCGCGCCCTCGCCCAGCACGAAGCCATCGCGATCCTTGTCCCACGGACGGCTCGCCCCCGCGGGGTCGTCATTGCGCTGCGACAGTGCGCGCGCGGCGCAGAAGCCGCCGACGCCGAGCGGGCTCACCGTGGATTCGGCGCCGCCCGCGATCATCACGTCGGCATCGCCGTACTCGATCAGGCGCGCGGCCTCGCCGATGCTGTGGTTGGCCGTGGAGCAGGCCGTGGCCGTCGCGAGGTTGGGGCCCTTGAAGCCGTACTGGATCGACGCGAGGCCCGGGATCATGTTGATGATCGAGCCGGGGACGAAGAACGGGCTGATCTTGCGCAGGCCGCCCTTCAGGTAGTCCGCGTCGGTGGCCTCGATCATCGGCAGCCCGCCGATGCCGGACCCGATGCACAGGCCGATGCGCTCCTTGTCGCCGGCATAGGCGTCCAGACCCGCATCCTTGACCGCCTCCATCGTGGCGACGAGGCCGTAATGGATGAACGTGTCGTAGCGCCGTGCTTCCTTGGGCGACAGGTACTGCGTCACGTCGAAGTTCTTCACTTCGCCGGCGATGCGCGACGGGAACGCGGACGCGTCGAAGCGCGTGATCGGCGCAATGCCGGAACGGCCGGCGACGATGGCGCTCCATGCGTCGGCGACGCCGATGCCGACGGGAGATACGATACCTAGACCGGTGACGACGACTCGGCGACGGGACATGTGCGGACGGGCCTACGAGGCTGGCCTATTGGCCGGTGAACGCGCCCGGCACGATGGCCGGGACGCGAACGCGCAGCAGTCGCGCTGCGCCGGCCCGGGCGGGCCGGCGGCGCGTGCGCGGAGTTATTTCTTTTCGTGCGACGTGATGTAGTCGATCGCCTGCTGGACCGTCGTGATCTTCTCGGCCTCTTCGTCAGGGATCTCGGTCTCGAACTCTTCTTCGAGCGCCATCACCAGTTCGACCGTGTCGAGCGAATCGGCGCCGAGGTCGTCGACGAACGACGACTCGTTCTTGATCTCGGCGTCGTTGACGCCAAGTTGCTCGGCCACGATCTTCTTGACACGTTGTTCTACGTTTTCCATGCGTCTCCCCCAAAGCGGGACGTGATAAACCTCAGAATTATAACCCAGACGCGGCGCCAGGCGCCCCGTCGCGGTCATGCCATCAGCATGCCGCCGTTGACGTGCAACGTGGCACCGGTGACGTATGCGGCACGCGGGCTCGCCAGGAATGCAACCGCCTCCGCGACGTCGTCCGCGGTGCCCAGGCGCCCCAGCGGAATCTTCTGCATCAATGCGGTGCGCGCGGCCTCCGGCAACGCCTGCGTCATCGCAGTATCGATGAAACCCGGCGCCACGACGTTGACGGTAATGTTACGGCTGCCGATCTCCTGCGCCAGCGCCTTGCTGAACCCGACCAGTGCCGCCTTTGCCGCGGCGTAGTTGGCCTGCCCCGGGTTGCCGGACGTCCCGACAACGCTCCCTACCTGGATGATGCGACCGCTGCGCGCCTTCATCATGTTGCGCAGCACGGCCTTGGAGAGGCGGAACACGGCCTTCAGGTTGGTCTCCATCACGGCGTCCCACTCCTCGTCCTTCATCCGGAGCAGCAGGTTGTCGCGCGTGATCCCCGCGTTGTTGACCAGGATGGCGATCGCGCCGAAGCGCTTCTCGATGTCCGCGAGCGCCGCATCCGTCGCGGTGGCATCGGTCACGTCCAGCGCAAGGCCCTCGCCCTTGGCGCCCGCCGCGGCCAGCGCCGCGCTGATCCTGGCCGCGCCCTCGGCGGTGGTCGCCGTGCCGACGACCGTGGCGCCGCGCGCCGCAAGCACGCGGGCGATCGCCTCGCCGATTCCGCGCGTGGCCCCCGTGACGAGCGCCACCTGGCCTTCGAGATCCCGGTCCATCACGCGTCTCCGTTCAGCGCCGCGAGCGCGAGGCCGATGTCGGTGTCGTCGGCGAGTGGCAGCGCCTCCAGCGATTCGTCGATGCGCCGCACGAGATTCGTCAGCACCTTGCCGGGCCCGCATTCGACGAGCGTCGTCACGCCGAATGCCGCCGCGAGCTTCCTGACCGTCTGCGTCCACTGCACCGGCTGCGCGGCCTGCGCGGCGAGGGCGGCGCGGATCTCGGCGGCGGACCGATGCTCCGCGACGTCGACGTTATGGACGACCGGGATCGTCGGCGTCGCGAAGGGGACGCCGGCCAGTCGCGTGGCGAGCTTGTCCGCGGCAGGCTGCAGCAACGTGCTGTGGAACGGCGCCGATACGGGCAACAGCACCGCACGCTTCGCGCCATGGGCACGCACGAGTCCCATCGTGCGTTCCACCGCTTCCTTGTGCCCCGCGATGACGACCTGGCCGGGCGCGTTGAAGTTGACCGCCTCCACGACCTGGCCCTGGGCGCCTTCGGCACACGCGGCGCGGACGCCGTCGTCGTCGCCCCCCATGACGACCGCCATCGCGCCGACGCCGGCCGGCACCGCTTCCTGCATCACCTGCGCCCGATATCGGACGAGGGGCAGCGCATCCGCGAACGCGAGTGCACCGGCGGCCACGAGCGCCGCGTACTCGCCGAGACTGTGGCCCGCGACGGCAGCCGGCTTCGGCCCGCCGGCCGCCTGCCACGCGCGCCACACGGCGACGTCCGCCGCGAGCATCACGGGCTGCGTGTTCGTCGTCAGCGCCAGTGCTTCGACGGGCCCATTCGCGACCAGTGCCCACAGGTCCTCGCCGAGGATCGCGGAGGCCTCGTCGATCGTCTCGCGCACGACCGGGTGATCGGAGTACAGCGCGAGCATGCCCACGGTCTGCGAGCCCTGCCCCGGAAATACGCACGCGGTTGTCTTCATAGCCATCGCAGGAACACCGAGCCCCAGGTGAAGCCGCCGCCGACACCGAGCAGCATCACGTGCTGGCCGCGCTGGATGCGGCCATCGCGGACGGCGGTGTCGAGCGCCAGCGGAATCGACGCGGCCGACGTGTTGCCGTGCCGGTCGACGGTGACGATGACGCGCTCGGCCCCGAGCCCGAGCCGCTTGGCCGTCGCGTCCATGATGCGGATGTTCGCCTGGTGCGGGATCAGCCAGTCGATCGCGCTCGCATCCATGTGGCAGGCGGCGAGCGACTCTTCGGCGACGTCGGCCAGCACCTTCACGGCGAACTTGAAGACGGCGCCGCCGTCCATGTGCAGGAACGGTGTGCCGGTCACCCGGCCGTTGTGGACCTGGCCGGGAACGCACAGGATGTCGCGGTGCGAGCCGTCCGCGTGCAGTTTGGTCGCGAGCACGCCCGGCGTGTCGCTCGGCACGAGCACGACCGCGCCGGCACCGTCGCCGAACAGCACGCAGGTGCCGCGGTCATTCCAGTCGAGGATCCGCGAATAGATCTCGGCGCCGATCACGAGTGCGTTGCGCGCGAGGCCGTCGGCCACCATGCGATCCGCGATCGTCAGCGCGTAGACGAAGCCCGAGCACACGGCCTGCACGTCGAAAGCCGGGCCGCCGGCCGCGCCGAGCTTCGCCTGCACGATGCATGCGGTCGACGGGAAGATCATGTCCGGCGTCGTCGTCGCGACGATGATCAGGTCGACGTCCGCCGGCGCGATGCCCGCCGCGTCGAGCGCGCGCCGTGCGGCGTGGACGGCCAGGTCGGAGGTCGTCTCGGCGTCGGCGGCGATGTGCCGCTGGCAGATGCCCGTGCGCGTGCGGATCCACTCGTCGCTGCTGCCCACGCGGGCCGCGAGCTCCGCATTCGTGAGCACGCGCGCCGGCAGGTAGCTGCCGGTACCGGCGATGCGGCTAGGCATCGGGCGTCGCCGCCACGGCGGTGGCGCCGGGTGCGATGGCCGCGGCGGGCATCGCCGCGATCCGCTGCGCGATGCCGGCAAGCACGTCGTGCAGCACCTCGGTGTGCGCCTTGCGGATGGCCTGCGCGAAACCGAACACGTCCGTGCCGCCGTGGCTCTTGACGACGACGCCGCGCAGCCCGACGAGCGTCGCGCCGTTGTAGCGCCGCGGGTCGACGCGCTTGCGGAACGCCTGCAGCACCGGGTACGCGACGAGCGCGGACAGCTTGGTGAGCGGGTTGCGCGTGAACTCGCGCTTGAGGAAGTCGGCGAGCATGCCGGCGAGGCCTTCGGTGGTCTTCAACGCCACGTTGCCGACGAAGCCGTCGCAGACGACGACGTCGGTCGTGCCCTTGAAGATGTCGTCGCCTTCGACATTGCCCGCGAAGTTGAGGCCCGAGCGCTTCAACAGCTCGGCCGTCTCCTTCACGAGCTCGTTGCCCTTGATGTCTTCCTCGCCGATGTTGAGCAGGCCCACGGTCGGCCGCTCGATGCCTTCGACGGCGGAGCACAGCGCGCTCCCCATCGCGGCGAACTGCACGAGCTGCTCCGCCGAGCAGTTGACGTTGGCGCCGAGGTCCAGCGCCGTGACGACGCCCTTGCGCGTGGGCAGCTGCGACGCGATCGCCGGACGGTCGATGCCGGGCAGCGTCTTCAGCACGAAGCGCGCGATGGCCATCAGCGCCCCCGTGTTGCCGGCCGACACGCATGCGTGCGCGGTGCCGTCCTTCACGAGGTTGATCGCAACGCGCATCGACGAGTCCTTCTTCTTGCGCAGCGCATCGGCAGGCGGGTCGTCCATCGCGACGACTTCGGTCGCCGCGTGCACGGTGATCCGCGACGCGACGTCCGGGGGCGCACCGGCGATCGCCTTCCGCAGCACGTCGTCGGCGCCGACGATGATCACGCGCGCATCAGGCACGTCGTGCAGGAATGCGAGCGCGGCGGGAACGGTCACGGACGGACCATGGTCCCCGCCCATCGCATCGATGGCGACCGTGATGGTCATGCGGCGGGCACGCGCCGGCAGCGGCCGGGCGCCGGCACGCGACAGCGATCGGGGCGCACGGCAGGGCGTGCGCGAGCGACCGTCACGTGCAGGACGTCAGGACGGACGCCGCGGCGGGCGCGGCACCTTACTCGTCGGCCTTGGTCTTGACGACCTTCTTGCCGCGATAGAAACCGGTCGGGCTGATGTGGTGGCGACGGTGCGTCTCGCCCGTCGTCGGCTCGACGGCCAACGCCGGCTTGGCGAGGAAGTCGTGCGCACGGTGCATGCCGCGCTTCGACGGCGATTTCTTGTTCTGCTGGACTGCCATGGATCTCTCCTCAACGGACCGTCCGCGCCTTCCGCGCAAACGGCATTACGATCGTCAACTGCGATACCCCTACGCTTCCGGAGCCTCGGCGCACGCGCCGTCCGCGTGGCGCGGGACGAACGGCAGCGTCAGCAACAGCTCGTCTTCCACCAGCACGCGCGGATCGAGCAGCGCATCCGCGAGCACGACTTCCTGCTCGCTGGCTTCGTCGAGCGCCGCCAGCTCGGTCTCGTCGCGGGCGAGCAGCACTTCGCTCACCTGCTCCACCGGCCAGTCGAGCGGCTGCATGCAGCGCTGGCACACGAGCGGCACGTGGCCGTCGAGCGCGATGGTCAGTGCCGGACGCCCTTCGGCCGACCGCACGCCACCGATCTCCCAGCGGATCTCGTCGTCCGCGGCGCCCGCCTCGTCGGCGTCCGCCAGCCGGTCGGCAATCCGCGGGAGGTCGCGTGCGTGAACGACGCCGCTGCGCGACTCGCCCTTGCTGACCGCCCTGAATCCGTCGAATGCGGTCTTCACGACTCGTCCTGACCGAAGCCCGGAAAAACGCGCGACTATAGCGCATTTTGCGTGTCGATGTCAAAATTGCCCGCAAAAACAAGCCACTTGCGGGCGACGCTCGCCCGGATCCCGTCCCTTGACCGCTGCCGCCACCGTCCCGCTCGTCCTGGCCTCCACCTCGCGCTACCGGCAGGAGCTGCTGGCTCGGCTGCACCTGGCGTTTGCGGTGGCGGCGCCCGCCGTCGACGAAACCGCCCTGCCCGGCGAACCGCCCGCGGCCACCGCAACGCGCCTCGCGGCCGCCAAGGCACGCGCCGTCGCCGCGCGCTACCCGGACGCGCTGATCCTGGGCTCGGACCAGGTGGCCGACTGCGATGGCGTAGCCGTCAGCAAGCCGGGCGATCCCGTGACGGCCCGGGCACAGCTCGCGGCCCAATCCGGCCGCAGCGTCGTGTTCCACACCGCGGTGGCGCTGCTCAACGCCAGGACCGGGCATCTCGCGCAGGCGAGCGTCGACGTCGTCACCCGCTTCCGCACGCTGTCGGCCGCCGAGATCGACGCCTACCTTGCGCTGGACCAGCCGTGGGATTGCGCCGGTTCGATGCGCTCCGAGGGCCTCGGCATCGCGCTCGTGGATGCGATCACCTGCGACGACCCGACGGCGCTGATCGGCCTGCCGCTGATCACCGTGGCGCGGATGCTGCGTGCCGAAGGCGTGATGCTGCCGCCCACCGCATGAGCGCCCCCGCTCTTTACCTCGTGCCCAACACGCTGGGCGCCTCCGACCCCGCCTCGGTATTGCCGGCCGCGACGCTCGCGATCGCCCGCTCGCTCCGTCACTGGGTCGTCGAGACGCCCAAGGCCGCGCGCGCGTTCCTCGGTGCGCTCGACGTCGGCGTGCCGATCGCGTCGCTGGCGATCGCGCCGCTCGGGGAAGACCCGGATGCGGCGACGCTGGAGCGGCTGCTGGCGCCGCTCGCGCGCGGCGAGGCCATTGGCCTCGTATCCGATGCCGGTGCGCCCGCGGTTGCCGATCCCGGCGCGCGGCTGGTCGCCGCCGCGCATGCCGCGGGCCACCACGTCGTCCCGCTCGTGGGCCCATCGTCGATCCTGCTCGCGCTGATGGCGTCGGGCCTCGACGGGCAACGCTTCGCGTTCCACGGTTACCTGCCGCAGACACCGGCCGCGCGTGCGACCGCGTTGCAGCGGCTGGAGCGCGAGTCGCGCGCCGCGCAGTCGACGCAGATTTTCATCGAGACGCCTTACCGCAACGTCGCGATGCTGGAGACGCTGTGCACAACGCTCGCGCCACGGACTCGGCTGTGCGTCGCGGTGGACCTGACGTTACCGACCGAAGCGGTCGTCGCGCGGCCGGTTGCGCGCTGGCGCGGCACGGATTTCAGCAGCTACGCGAAGCGGCCCGCGATCTTCCTGCTGCTGGCGTGATGCGTCGGCGCCTATGCCGACTGCATCTCGTCGTCCGGCCAGTTCTTGATGTAGCTCTTCAGCATCCGGTTCTCGAAGCTCTGCTCCTCGTACACGGCCTTGGCCACGTCGTGGAACGAGACGACGCCCTGCAGCGTCGCGCCGTCCATCACCGGGACGTAACGCGCATGGCGCTCGAGCATCACGCGGCGCAGCTCCATCACGTCGAGCGACGGGGTGGCCGTCAACGGGTTGCGGTCGGCGATCTCGCCGATGGCAAGCCCCTCGAGCTTGCCGCCGCGCTGCGCCATCGCCTCCAGCACCTCGCGGAACGTCAGCATGCCGACGAGCATGCCGTTCTCCATGATCACCAGCGAGCCGATGTCGTGCTGCGCCATCACGCCGACCGCGTCCAGCACCGCGCCGCCCGGGCCGGTCGTGAACAGCGTGTTGCCCTTGATCCGCAGGATTTCGCTGACGAGCATGGTTGTCTCCTCCGTGGCGCCTCGTGGATGGCGCTCGCTACCGCAGCGTACTCCGCGCCGCAGCGGATGGGAACCCGCGTCAGGCGACGGGCCGGCGCTCGCGCAACGCCTGCGCCAGCGTGCCAGCGTCGACGTATTCCAGCTCGCCGCCGACCGGCACGCCGCGCGCGAGGCGACTGACGCGGATGCCGCGGTTGGCGAGCAGCTCGCCGATGTAGTGCGCGGTGGCCTCGCCCTCGTGCGTGAAATTGGTGGCGAGCACCACTTCGCGGACGCGGCCGTCGGTGGCGCGCTTCAGCAGCCGGTCGAGCGCAATGTCCCGCGGACCGATGCCGTCCAGCGGCGACAGGCGCCCCATCAGCACGAAGTAGAGCCCGTCGTAAGCATGCGTCTGCTCGACCATCAGCAGGTCGGCGGGCGTCTCGACGATGCACAGCAACGCTTCGTCGCGCTTCGTCGACCGGCACAGCGTGCACAGCGTGTCCTCGGTGAACGTGTTGCAGCGCTCGCAATGGTGGACGCTGTCGGTCGCGCGCGCCAGCGCCACCGACAGGCGCATCGCGCCGGGGCGGTCGTGCTGCAACAGGTGCAACGCCATCCGCTGCGCGGCCTTGGGGCCGACGCCGGGCAGCGCCCGCAGCGCGGCCGCGAGCTCGTCCAGCCCCGACAGCGGCTCGGCGCGGGCGCGTGGGCCGGTGTCGCGGGCGGGCATCAGAACGGCAGCTTCATGCCCGGCGGAATCGGCATGCCGGCGGTCAGCGCACCCATCCGGTCCTGGGTCGTCTGCTCGGCGCGGCGCGCGGCGTCGTTGAACGCGGCGGCGACGAGATCCTCGAGCATCTCGCGATCATCGCCGAGCAGCGACGGATCGATCGTCACGCGACGGACGTCGTGCTTGCAGGTCATGACGACCTTGACGAGCCCGGCGCCCGCCTGGCCTTCGACCTCCGTCTGCGCGAGCTCGTCCTGCGCACGCTTCAGGTTGTCCTGCATCTGCTGCATCTGCTTCATCAGACCGCCGAGCTGGTTCTTCATCATGGCGTGGTTCTCATCCTCTGTTGTTGCGCGGCGCGGGGCCTGGCGCGCGTCAGTCGACGCGCTTGATCGAATCGGGGCGGATCTTCGCGTCGAAGCGCGCGAGCGTGTCGCGGACGAAAGGCTGGTCGCGGAACCTGGCCTCGTCCTCGGCGCGCGCATCGTCACGCTCGCGCTGCTGGCGCGCAGCAAGCGAGCCGGACGTGGCTTCGCCCACCTCGAACGCGAGGATCAGCTTCCGCCCCGTGGCGCGCTCGAGCACGGCCTTCAGCTTGTCCGCATACGCCTTGTCCGCCAGATGGCGATGCGCGACCGGAACCGCAAGCGTCAGCGTGGCGCCGGCGAGGCTGCGCCATTCGCTTTGCGTCGCCAGTTGCGCGGCCATGCCGGTCAACGGCAGGCCGGCCACGAACGAGGGCCACTGGTCGGCCGCGTCGGGCAACGGCCGCAGCGGCACGTCGGCCGTCGGTGCCGCGAGCGCGTCGGCCGTCGGCGCCGCGGTGGCACGGGCAGGTTCGGCCGCTGCACGCGGCGTGACGATCCGCTCGACGCTGGGCACCGGCTTCGCCGTGGTGGGCGCAACCGGCGCCGCACTCGCGGCGCGCGGCGCGGCAGCCGCTGCCGGCTTCGGCATGGCCACGCGCGGAGGCTCGCTGCCAGCGACGCCGCCGATAGCGGCCGGCCCGAATGCCAGCATCCGCAGCAACGACATCGCAAAGCCTGTCGCCTCATCGGGCGCCAGCGCCAGGTCCTGCTGGCCGGTGACCGCGATCTGGTAATAGAGCTGGACCGTCTCCGGCGTCACCGCCGCGGCATACGTCGCGCAACGCTCGGCGTCCTCGAAGGTCTCCGCCGCCGCCGGCACGGCCTGCAGCACGGCGACGCGATGCCACAACGCCGCCAGCTCCTCCAGCGCGGATGCCGGCGCGAGCCCCGATTGCACGAGCGCGTCGCCCTGCGCCAGCAGCGCCGCCCCGTCGCCGGCGACGAGCGCGTCGGCGAGCGCGTACACGTAATCACGATCGACCGCGCCCAGCATCGCGCGCACCGCCGCCTCGGTCACGCTGCCGCCCGCGTAGGCAATGCCCTGGTCGAGCAGCGACAGCGCGTCGCGCGCCGAGCCGTGGGCCGCGCGCGCGACAAGCGCGACACCGCCCGCCTCGTGCGCGATGCCCTCGGTGGTCAGGATGCGCGTCAGCAGCGCCGTCAACGTGGGGACCGGCAGCGGCTTCAGGTTGAATTGCAGGCAGCGCGACAGCACGGTCACCGGGATCTTCTGCGGGTCGGTGGTCGCGAGCACGAACTTGACGTGTTCAGGCGGCTCCTCGAGCGTCTTCAGCATCGAGTTGAACGCACCCTTCGACAGCATGTGCACTTCGTCGATCAGGTAGACCTTGTAGCGCCCGACCGTTGGCGCATAGCGCGCGTTGTCCAGGATCTCGCGCATGTTGTCGACGCCGGTGTTGGACGCGGCGTCGAGCTCCAGCAGGTCGACGAAGCGGCCGGCGTCGATCGCCGTGCACGCAGCGCACACGCCGCACGGCGTCGGCGTGACGCCCAGCTCGCAATTGAGGCTCTTGGCGAGGATCCGCGCGATCGTCGTCTTGCCGACGCCGCGCGTGCCCGTCAGCAGGTACGCGTGGTGCAGGCGCCCGGTGGTCAGCGCGTTGGTCAGCGCGGCGACGACGTGTTCCTGGCCGACCAGCTCGGCGAAGGACTTGGGACGCCACTTGCGGGCGAGAACCTGGTAGCTCATCGACGCTCGTCAGCCGGCGGCAGGGCCCGTCGGGCGGGCCGCGCGGCCGGCGCGTCGTCCCGCCGGCCGCCGCGCCTGCCGGCGGTGGCAGGCGCAACGGCAAAGGGGTGGCGAGCCGTTCCCCCGGCACTTGGGTTTGATCGCTGTGGCTGCTTCCTTCCGGACCTGACCAGGTTCACGACCGCCCAATGCGGGGCGACCCGCCGTTGATCGGCGCATCCGACAGCAGGATGCGTGGAGACGATTATAGCCCGGGGACCGCGGCGGGCCGTTGCACGCAGCGCCGTGGGCAGGCGGGTGGCTATAATCGGTGCGGCTTCCCTCCGGCTCCCATGACGATTGTCTCGATGGCTCACGCGCACTCCGTTCCGCACCGCGCTCGCTTCGTGGGGACCGCTCGTTGCGCTGGTGGCCGGCCTCGTGGCCGGGTGCAACGCCCCGCAAACGGAGCCGCCGCCCCCGCCCGCGGAGCCATCGCTCGTCGTGCTCGCGCGCCCCGGGCCCGGTAGCTGGTTCGTCGGCCCGGACGGCAGCCCGGCGGGGTTCGAATACGACCTGATCGCCCGCTTCGCAAGCGAGCAGAAGCTCACATTGCGCACGGTCACCGACGACTCCGCCGTAAGCCTGATCGCCGCCGTGGCCGGCAATGACGCACAGGTCGGCGTCGGCGGCCTGTTCCGGCCATCGAGGCCCAAGGAGAGTGACCAGCCCGGCGAGTCCAACGTCCTGTGGACGCGCGGCATCGTCGACGACGAGCCGGTCGTGATCTTCAACGCCGACGGCTTCAAGCCACGCGACTGGCATGACCTCGTCGGCACGGACGTCGCGTACATGGCCGGGACCGGCATCAGCGAGTCGCTCGCCGCCGTACGCGCCGAACATCCCGAGATCCACTGGCACGCCGTCGACGTGCCGACGGCCGACGCGTTGATCGCGCAGGTGGACGATGCGCGCGTCGACTATGCGGTCGTGATGGCGTCCGACGCGGCGCTCGCGCGCAACGTGTTCGTGGGCTTCGACGTCGCCTTCGGCACCGGCGTGCGGCGCGAGCTCGCCTGGGCGCTTCCCGCGGGCCAGGTGGCGCTGCGCGAGAAGCTCGACGCCTACCTCGAACGCGAGCGGAAATCAGGCGCGATCACCGCGCTCCGCGACCGCTATTTCGCGCCCGTGCGCGGCCTTGGCCGGCCGGACGCGGGCGCGTTGCACGATCGCGTCGCGGCTGTCCTGCCCCGCTACCGCCGCTACTTCCAGGAAGCGCAGGACGCGACGGGACTCGACTGGCGGCTCGTCGCGGCGATCGCGTACCAGGAGTCGCAATGGGATCCGGATGCGACCAGCGAGACGGGCGTGCGCGGGATGATGCAGTTCACGACGGACACGGCGAAGGACCTCGGGCTCGCGGATCGCCTCGACCCCGGCACCAGCATTGTCGCCGCAGCGCGCTACGTCCGCGACCTGAAGGACAAGCTGCCGGCGCGCATCGCGGAGCCCGACCGCACGTGGTTCGCGCTCGCGGCATTCAACATCGGGCTGGGTCACCTCGAGGATGCGCGCGTGCTGGCACAACGGATGAAATTGAACCCCGACAGCTGGAGTGCGGTGCGCAAGGCGCTGCCTCTGCTCGCCGACCCGGAGTACTACAACGGCGCGCGACTCGGCTACGCGCGTGGCGGGATGCCGGTCGCGTTCGTCGATCGCGTGCGCGCGTACTACGACATCCTCGCCCGCACGCTGCCGCCGCACACGCCGCGGCTGCGTGCGGTGGCCGACGCGGCGGTGCCGCAATGACGCGCCTCGCGCCGATGCTGGCGCTGCTGCTCGTCGCGTCGGTCGCAGCGACCGGAGCGGCGGGCGCCCCGGCTGCAGCCAGTGTCGAGCTCGCGGACCTGACGTCGCCGGAAGTGGCGGCGCGCGTGGCAGCCGGTACCACGACGATCCTCGTGCCGATCGGCGGTACCGAGCAGAACGGGCCGTACATGGCGCTCGGGAAGCACGACGTGCGCGCGCGGCTGCTCGCGGAACGGATCGCGACGCGGCTCGGCGATGCGCTCGTCGCGCCGGTGATCGCGTACGTGCCCGAAGGCAGCATCTCGCCGCCCACGGAGCACATGCGCTTCGCGGGGACGATCAGCATCCCGGCTGCCGCGTTCGAGGC
The DNA here is from genome assembly GCA_018241745.1 of Pseudomonadota bacterium. Taxonomy (GTDB): domain Bacteria; phylum Pseudomonadota; class Gammaproteobacteria; order Burkholderiales; family Casimicrobiaceae; genus VBCG01. The sequence goes on along the minus strand of JAFEDG010000159.1, from coordinate 35,468 downwards.
CACGCTCACGGGCGCCGCGGAGAGTTTCCGCGCACATGGGTTTCGCGACGTCGTGTTCCTGACGGATCACGGCGGCTATATCAAGTCCGTGCAGCGGGCCGTCGCGACGCTGGATCGCAAGTGGGCCGGCAGCGGCGCGCGCGCGCATGCGTTGCCCGAGTACTACCGCGCATCGACGGCGGGGTTCGAGGCGATCCTCGCGCGGCATGGCATCGGGGCCGCGGAAGCAGGCACGCACGCGGGACTGGCGGACACCGCGCTGATGCTGGCGCTCGATCCGTCGCTCGTCCACGCGGATGCCCTCAAGTCGGCGCCGCCACTGTCGCCAAAGCAAGGCGTCTATGGCGATCCGCGGCGCGCGACCGCGGCGTTGGGCCAGCTGGGCGTCGACCTGATCGTCGACGACAGCGTGCGCGCGATCCAGAGGGTCCGACCCTAATTTCCGTTCTGTGGAAATTAGGGTCGGACCCTACCCGATCACGGTTACACCGCCCATGTACGGCGCGAGCGCGGTCGGCACGTCGATGCGCCCGTCGGCGCGTTGGTAGTTCTCCATCACGGCGACGAGCGTGCGGCCCACGGCAAGGCCGGAACCGTTCAGCGTGTGCACGAGCTCGGGCTTGCCGTCCGCATTGCGGAAGCGTGCCTGCATCCGGCGCGCCTGGAACGACTCGCAGTTGCTGCACGACGAGATCTCGCGATACGCGTTCTGGCCCGGCAGCCACACTTCGAGATCGTAGGTCTTGGCGGCCGCGAAGCCCATGTCGCCGGTGCACAGCGCCATCACGCGATACGGCAGTTCGAGCCGCTGCAGCACCGCTTCCGCATGCCGCGTCATTTCCTCGAGCGCCGCATACGAATGGTCCGGGTGCACGACCTGCACCATCTCGACCTTGTCGAACTGGTGCTGGCGAATCATCCCCTTCGTATCGCGGCCGTAGCTCCCCGCTTCCGAGCGGAAGCATGGCGTGTGGGCCGTCAGCTTCACCGGCAGCGCGGATGCGGGCAGGATCTCGTCGCGCACCGAATTCGTCAGCGTGATCTCGGACGTGGAGATCAGGTACAGCGGTGGCTCGTCGCCCTGCTGGCCGCCCTTCTTCACCGCGAACATGTCCTGCTCGAACTTCGGCAGCTGCGTGGTGCCCACGAGCGTGTCCGCGGTCACGATGTAAGGCGTGTAGCACTCGCTGTAGCCATGCTCGCGCGTGTGGATGTCCAGCATCAGCTGCGCGAGCGCGCGATGGAGCCGCGCGAGGTCGCCGCGCAGGAACACGAAGCGCGAGCCGGAGATCTTGGCCGCCGTCTGGAAATCGAGCAGGCCCAGCGCCTCGCCGAGGTCGGCGTGGTCCTTGGCCGCGAAATCGAAGGCGCGCGGCGCGCCGTGCCGTCGCACCTCGACGTTGTCGGCCTCCGACGTACCCGCCGGTACGTCGGCGTGCGCGAGGTTGGGCAACACGAGCAGGAAATCGCGCAGCTTGGCTTGCACCGCGGCGAGCGCGGCTTCGAGCGCTTTCAGCTCGTCGCCGAGGCCCGCGACTTCCGCCAACACCGCCGATGCGTCTTCGCCGCGGCTCTTGGCCGCGCCGATCGCCTTGCTGGCGACGTTGCGGCGATTCTGCAGGTCCTGCGTGCGCGTCTGGATGTCCTTGCGCTCGCGCTCGAGCGACTCGAACGTGGCCGTGTCAAGCGTCGTGCCGCGCAACGCGAGCCGCGCGGCGACGCCTGCGAGGTCGTCGCGGAGAAGATGGATGTCGAGCATTGGGCGATGGTAGCAAACCGGGGCGCTCGCCCGCAGCGCCGCCCGCTCAGCTACCCTCCCCGCCGCGTCCACCGTCGCGGTCGCGAGCACGCAGGGACGCGAGCCGCGCCCGGATGCGCTCCTCCAGCCCGCGTTCGGTAGGAGCGTAGAACGTGACGTCGGGCATCGCGTCCGGCAGGTAGCGCTCGCCGGCCGCATAGGCGTCCGTCTCGTCGTGGGCATAGCGATAGCCCTCGCCGTGGCCGAGGTCCTTCATCAGGCGCGTCGGCGCGTTGCGCAGCCGCAGCGGCACCGGCCGCGAGCCGTCGGTGCGCACGAACTCGCGCGCCGCGTTGTACGCCGCGTACGCTGCATTGGACTTGGGCGCCACGGCCAGATAGAGCACGCATTCGGCGAGCGCGAGCTCGCCTTCGGGCGAGCCCAGGCGCTCGTACGTCTCGGCGGCGTCGAGCGCCATCCGCAACGCGCGCGGGTCGGCCAGGCCGATGTCCTCGGTGGCCATCCGCACCATCCGGCGCGCGACGTACAGCGGATCCGCCCCACCGTCGAGCATCCGCACGAGCCAGTACAGGGCCGCATCCGGGCTGGAGCCGCGGACCGACTTGTGCAACGCGGAGATCTGGTCGTAGAACGCGTCGCCGCCCTTGTCGAAGCGGCGCGTCGCGTGCGCGAGCGTGCGCTCGACGAATGCAAGGTCGACCGCCGTCGCGCGCGCTTCGCGCGCGGCCGTCGCCACCTGCTCGACGACGTTGACGAGTCTCCGGCCGTCGCCATCCGCGTACGCGACCAGCGCCGCGCGCGCGTTGTCGGCGAGCGTGACGTCCGGCGCGGCCGCGGCGCGCGCGCGCTCGAGCAATGCATCGAGGTCCGCGGGCGCCAGCGGCTCCAGCACGTACACGGCCGCGCGCGACAGCAGCGCCGAGTTGACCTCGAACGACGGATTCTCGGTCGTCGCTCCAACGAACGTCAGCAGCCCCTGCTCGACGAACGGCAGGAACGCGTCCTGCTGCGCCTTGTTGAAACGGTGGACCTCGTCGACGAACAGCATCGTCGAGCGGCCCGACTGCGCACGCGTGTGCTCCGCACGCGCGACGGCATCCCGGATGTCCTTGACGCCGGCGAGCACCGCGGACAGCGCGATGAACTCGACGTCGAACGCCTTTGCCATCAGCCGCGCGAGCGTCGTCTTGCCGACGCCCGGTGGCCCCCACAGGATCATCGAGTGCGGCGTGCCCGACGCGAAGGCGACGGCCAGCGGCTTGCCGGGTCCGAGCAGGTGGCGCTGGCCGATCACGTCGGCGACGCTTGCGGGGCGCAGGCGCTCGGCGAGCGGCGCGGCTGCGGCCGGGCCGGGCGCAAAGAGATCGTTCGGGGCGTTCATCGGCTTCCCATTATCCGCCGCGCTGCGCCGCCCCGCGTGTCGGTGCATTCCCACACGCGCATGGACAGTGGTCTGTCAGCCCAGACCCGGCCTGGTCTGGTCAACTCTGGCTTCCGGCGGCATTGGCTGGCCGCCCCATCCGAACTGCCCAGATGATCGAGTCCTGGTTCGACGCCGGCGTGCTGGCGCGCCACCCGTTGCTGAGTGCGAGCGTGCTGGCGCTGGCGCTCGCGCTTGCCGCGTCGGTGGCGGTGCGGGTGCTCCTGCGCGGGGCGACCCGCATCGCGGCCATGCACGCGCCGGGCGCGGCATTCCTTGCCACGCTACGCATGCCCGCGGCGATCCTCGCCGCCGCGCTCGCGGCGGCGCTCGCGTTCAACGCAGCGCCCGAGGATCTCCGCAGCATCGCGCTGCTGCGCCACGTCGCCACGTTGTGCACGATCGGCGCGTTCACGTGGACGGCCATTGCCGCCGTGCACGGCGTCGCGGCGTCCGTCGCGGTGCTGCATCCGCTCGACCGTGCCGACAATCTCGCCGCGCGGCGCATCCAGACGCAGGCGCGCGTGCTTGCGCGGACGCTATCCGCCGTCGTCGCCGTCGTCGGGCTCGCGCTGGCACTGATCACGTTCCCGAACGTGCGCCAGGTCGGCGCGAGCCTGCTTGCGTCAGCTGGCGTGGCCGGGCTTGTCGCGGGCCTGGCGGCGCGCCCGGTGCTCGGCAACCTGATCGCGGGCCTGCAGATCGCACTGACGCAGCCGCTGCGGATCGACGACGTGCTGATCGTCGACGGCGAATGGGGGCGCGTCGAGGAGATCGGCAGCGCGTACATCGTGCTGCGCATCTGGGACGAGCGGCGACTGATCATCCCGCTGCAGTACCTGATCGAGAAGCCGTTCCAGAACTGGACGCGGCAGAGCGCCGAGCTCCTCGGGACCGTGTTCCTGTGGGTCGACGCCGCAATGCCGGTCGCGCCGCTGCGCGACGAGGCGCTGCGCGTGTGCAAGGCGGCGCCCGAATGGGACGGCCGCGTGTGCATCGTGCAGGTAACCGATACCAGCGAAACCGCGGTCCAGTTGCGCGTCCTCGTGAGTTCCGGGGACTCCGCGCGCAACTTCGACTTGCGCTGCAAGGTACGCGAGGCGCTCGTCGGCTACCTGCAGCGCACGCATCCGGAAGGACTGGTGCGCACGCGGCTCGAGCGCGCTCAGCGCGGCGAGCCGATGACGTCGGCGCCCGCGGGCGGCGTGAACGTGAACTGATCCGGCCCGACCTGCGGGTTACGTACGAGCCCGTCGAACGTGAGGCGCGTCGTCTGCCCGAGGTTGTCGGTGAGGATCATCGCGCGCGGCAATTGGTCGCGGAACCCCAGCTTCACCGACGTGAACCCGGCGTCGGCGCTCTTGGGCGTGGCGTCGACCCAGTCGAGGCCCTCGGCGTGGCCGCCGTCGACGAGCGTGAAGTTCTTCTCCAGCGCGTTGTCGCCGGCCAGCAGGGCGGCGGGCGTCGCGCCGAGCGCGTCGCCCATCTTGCGGACGATCACCTGGTCGAGGTCGCGGTCGTAGACCCACACGCGCGTACCATCGCCGACGATCAATTGGTCGAGCGGCTTGTCGTAAGTCCAGCGGAAGCGGCCAGGCCGCGCAAACACGAACGTGCCGGTGGCCTGCTGCACCTTGCGGCCGACGCGGTCCGTCGTCGTCTGCGCGAATGTGGCCCTGGCGCTCTTGGTGCCGTCGACGAACGCCTGCAGCTGGTCGATGCCGGCCGCGTTCGCCGCACCCGCGACGATGACCGCGCCCAGCACGAGTGCGCACAGCAGCCGCATGCCCGCCACCCTCAGTGCAGCGCGCCGAGCGGCGTGCCGGGGATGTTGGCGATGCAGTTGCCGACCGGGTCCAGGATCACGTACGAATGATCGAGGCCGCCGTGGTCCGGCGTGCCGTCGCGCAGCTTGTACTGCTGGACGTAGACGCGCCACTGCTCGTTGATCAGCTCCGGCTCCGCGTCGCAGCCGGTGACGAACACCGACGGCTTGCAGAGATCCGGCAGCAATGCAATCGCGCGCGCGTCGATGTCCTTCTCCGACAGCCGCGGCGCGGTCGGCGCGCGGTCGCGCGGGCAGAACTGCGGGCCTGTCCGGTAGCGTTCGACCGGCCCCGCCCACGCTGCCGTTGCGACGGTGGCGCACGCCACCAGCGCGGCGGCGCGCAGCCACCGGTATCGCACGATCGCGCTCATGCGTCCGCCTTGCCCGCGGGCACCAGCACTTCCCGATTGCCATTCGTCTGCATCGCCGACACGAGTCCTGCCCTTTCCATCTGTTCGATCAAGCGCGCGGCGCGGTTGTAGCCGATCCGCAAATGCCGCTGCACCAGCGAGATCGACGGCCGCCGCGTCTTCAGCACCACGGCAACCGCCTGGTCGTACAACGGATCCGCTTCCGCGTCGCCCCCCTCGCCTGGCGCGGAGTCGTCACCGCCGTCGCCGCCTCCGTTGCCTTCGAGTATCGCTTCGACGTACTGCGGCGCGCCCTGGTTCCGCAGGTACTCGACGACCCGGTGGACTTCGCCGTCGGACACGAACGCACCGTGCACGCGCACGGGATAGCCCGTTCCCGGCGGCAGGTACAGCATGTCGCCCTGGCCCAGCAGCGCTTCGGCGCCCATCTGGTCGAGGATCGTCCGGGAGTCGATCTTGCTTGCGACCTGGAAGCCGATCCGCGACGGGATGTTGGCCTTGATGAGACCGGTGATGACGTCGACGCTGGGCCGCTGCGTGGCGAGCACCAGGTGGATGCCGGCGGCACGCGCCTTCTGCGCGATCCGCGCGATCAGCTCCTCGATCTTCTTGCCGGTGACCATCATCAGGTCCGCGAGCTCGTCGACGACGACCACGATCAGCGGCATGGGCTCCAGCGGCTCGGGTGCGTCCGGCGTCAGCGATTGCGGATTGAGGATCGGCTTGCCGGCCTTCTTCGCTTCCTCGACCTTGCTGTTGTAGCCGGCGAGGTTGCGCACGCCCAGCGAGCTCATCAGCCGGTAACGCCGGTCCATTTCACCGACACACCAGTTGAGCGCATTGGGCGCGAGCTTCATGTCGGTGACGACCGGGGCCAGCAGGTGCGGGATGTTGTCGTAGACCGACAGCTCCAGCATCTTGGGATCGATGAGGATCAGGCGCACGTCGCGCGGCTCCGCCTTGTACAGCAGCGACAGGATCATCGCGTTGACGGCCACCGACTTGCCCGAGCCCGTCGTGCCCGCGACCAGCAGGTGCGGCATCTTGGCGAGGTCGGCCACGACGGGCTTGCCGGCGATGTCCTTGCCGAGCGCCAGCGGCAGGCTGCCCGGCGCGTCGTGATAGACCTGGGACGACAGGATCTCCGTCAGCGCGACCATCTGCCGCTTCGGGTTCGGCAACTCGAGCGCCATGCACGACTTGCCGGGGATGGTCTCGACGACGCGGATCGAGATCACCGACAGCGCGCGCGCCAGGTCCTTCACCAGGTTGACGATCTGCGCGCCCTTGACGCCGACGGCAGGCTCGATCTCGTAGCGCGTGATCACGGGGCCCGGATAGGCGGCGAGCACCTTCACGGACACGCCGAAGTCCGCGAGCTTGCGCTCGATGAGCCGCGACGTGAATTCGAGCGTCTCGGCGGACACGGTTTCCGACGCGGCCGGCGCGTCCTCGAGCAGCGACAGCGGCGGCAGCGGCGAATCCGGCATGTCGGTGAACAGCGGTCGCTGCTTCTCGCGGACGACGCGCTCGGATTTCTCCACCTTGGTCACCGGCGGCACGACGACGATCGGCTGGCGCTCCTCGACGTCCTCGCGGGTCCGCTCGAATACCGCATCCCGCTCTGCCGCCGCCTGCGCACCGATCAGGCGGTCGTTGCGCTCGTCGCGCTTCCTGCGCGTCCAGTCGACGAGGCGCTCGCAGCCGATGCCGATGCGTTCCATCAGTCGCAGCCACGACAGCCCCGTGAACAGCGACAGGCCGACGGCGAGCAGCGTGATCAGCAGCAGCGTGCCCCCGTTGAAGCCCAGCGCATGCGTCGCCATCCCGCCGAGCCATTCGCCGAAGAGGCCGCCGGGCGCCTGCGGCAGCGTCGCCGCCATCCGCCACAGCCTGACGGATTCGATGGCGGAGCTCGAGAACAGCGTGAGGCCGAAGCCGATGGCGGCCATCGCGAACGGATGGTCGCGCTCCGCGTCCGGGTGCTTCAGGTGACGATACGACGTCGCGATCAGGACGGCGCCGGCGACCACCCACCACCATGCAGACAGGCCAAACAGGTACAGCATCAGGTCGGACAACCACGCACCGACGACACCGCCGCGGTTCTGCACGCTCGCCTCGGGTCCCGAATAGGAGAAGCCCGGGTCGTTGCGCGTATAGCTCGCGAGGATCAGCGCAAGGTAGGCGATGGCGGCGACCACCAGGAGCCACCATGACTCCTGCATCAGCCGGGTCGCGCGCGGCGACCGCACAGGCGGCGTGGCCGCGCGCTGGTTGCCCGGAGCCTTTCTATTGAAAATCATGCCACTGTGGCGCGCATTTCATGCAGAGGATGATATCAGGACGGCAGGCGCCGCGGGCACGCCGTGCGAACCCCCGACGGTGACCCTGTCCTTGTGCCGCTGCATGGCAAGCCGCATGTCACCGGATGCGATTGCTAGAATCGACGCTTCCTCGATCCCGACACGTCCATGAGCGGCAAACACGCGCGACTTCTGATACTTGGTTCCGGCCCCGCCGGCTACTCGGCGGCAGTATACGCGGCACGCGCGAACCTTTCGCCCGTGCTGATCACCGGCCTTGCCCAGGGTGGGCAGCTGATGACGACCACGGAGGTCGACAACTGGCCCGCCGACGTCGACGGCGTCCAGGGGCCGACGCTGATGGAGCGTTTTCAGCGACACGCCGAGCGGTTTGCCACCGACATCGTGTTCGACCACATCAACGACGTCGACCTGTCGTCGCGACCGTTCCGCCTGCAGGGCGACGCCGGCACGTACACGTGCGACGCACTGATCATCGCCACCGGCGCGTCCGCACGCTACCTCGGCCTCGAGTCGGAGACGGCGTTCATGGGCAAGGGCGTGTCCGCCTGCGCCACGTGCGACGGCTTCTTCTACAAGGGCCAGGACGTCGTGGTCGTCGGCGGCGGCAACACGGCCGTCGAGGAGGCGCTGTACCTGTCCAACATCGCGCGCCACGTCACGGTCGTCCACCGCCGCGACAAGTTCCGCGCGGAGGCGATCCTCGTCGACAAGCTGATGGCCAAGACGAAGGACGGCGGCAACGTGAAGGTGCTCTGGAACCACACGCTCGACGCGGTGCTGGGCGACGACTCCGGCGTGACCGGCGCGCGCGTGAAGAGCGTCGCGCACGGCAATACGCACGACCTCCCGGTGCACGGCGTGTTCATCGCCATCGGCCACACCCCCAACACGCAGCTGTTCGAGGGGAAGCTCGCGATGCACAACGGCTACATCAAGGTGAAGAGCGGCACCGAAGGCAATGCGACGGCCACCAGCGTGCCCGGCGTGTTCGCCGCGGGTGACGTCGCGGACCACGTGTACCGCCAGGCGGTGACGTCCGCCGGCACCGGCTGCATGGCCGCCCTCGACGCCGAGGCTTTCCTCGAAGGCGCCTGACGGGCGCGCCAAGCGGATGGCGCGGCTGGCCGACCTCAAGGCGCTGCTGCGCGCGCGGGAAGCCGCCGCCGCGCAGCCGGCGACGCCCACCCATCCACGCGGGGCGCAGGCGCCTTCCGGGGCGCCCGCTCCCGCGCGTCCCCATGCATCGGCCGTGGCGCCCCGTGCCGTGGATCCGGACGTCAACTTCCGCGCGGTGATGCACGACGTGAAACCGCTGTCGACCCCAGCGCGGGCGGCCCGCAACGTTCCCGCCCCGGCCGCGCTGCCGCTGCAGCGAATGGCCGACGAAGCGGACGCATTGCTCGCTTCCAAGTTCGGGACCGACCCGGCACCCCAGGCGTGGGATGTGGGCCAGGAAGTCGAGGCCGAGCAGACGTTCGTGCGGCCGGGCATCGGCCGTGACGTGCTGGCCAAGCTGCGCCGCGGCCATTGGTCCGTCGGCGCGGAGCTCGACCTGCACGGGATGAACTCCACCGAGGCGCACGACGCGCTCGCGGATTTTCTCGCAGAGGCGCGGCGCATGTCGTTGCGCTGCGTCCGTGTCATTCACGGCAAGGGACTCTCGTCGCCAGGGCGCGAACCCGTGCTCAAGGGCAAGGTGCGCCGCTGGCTCGCGCGCTGGGACGACGTGCTTGCCTATGCCGAGGCCCCGCCGCACGCGGGCGGCGGCGGCGCCGTGCTCGTCCTGTTGCAGGGCCCGCGTTCGCGCTGAGCGGCTCGTACGCGGCGTCCGGAAAAGAACAGGGCGGCCCGCGGGCCGCCCTTGTCTTGATGCCCGGGGCGCCCGTTGCGGCGCCCCGTTCCACGCGGACCGTCAGTGCATCCGACGGCGGAGCATGAGACCCGCACTGGCTGCCAGCATCAGGCCAAGCACCGCCAGCACCCAGTCATTCAGCGCCGGCACCGGGACGGCGGTCGACGCCGGCGGCGGGACCACGGCCTCGACCGTCCAGTCGTACGTGATCGGGCTGCTGGTGTTGCCGGCCGGATCCGTCGCCCGCACTGCGAATGAATGCGGTGCGACCGACAGCGCGGACACGCCGTGCGGCGACGTGCAGCTTGCGAACGGCGCGCCATCCAGCGAGCATTCGAACGTCGAACCGGCTTCGTTTGCCGTGAACGAGAACGACGCGGAGGTCGAGGTCGTCGGGTTGGGCGGCGTGCTGGTGAACGACACCGTCGGTGCAATCGTGTCGGTAAACGTCGCCTGCACCGACGTCGCGGCGTTCATCGTGACCACGCAGGTCGACGTGCCCGAGCATCCGCCGCCGCTCCAGCCGGTGAAGTTCTTGCCGGCATCAGCCGCGGCAGTCAGCGTAACCACCGTGCTCGACGCGTAGCTGAACGAGCAGGTCGCGCCGCAGTTGATGCCCGACGGCGAGCTCGTCACCGTGCCCGAGCCGTTGCCGGACTTGGTCACCGTGAGCAGGTACGTCGGGCCGACAGAGAGGTCGAACTGGGCGTTGACCGTCTTCGCGGCGTCGACGGTCACCACGCACGAGCCGGTGCCCGAGCATCCGCCACCGCTCCAGCCCACAAACGTGGAACCGACATCCGGCGTGGCCGTCAGCGTGACGGCGGTGCCCGGGAAAATATCGGAGCACGTGGCGCCGCAATTGATCGTGCCGCCGTCAGACACCGTGCCGGTGCCCGTACCCGACTTGGTCACCGTCAGCGTCTGGCCGACGACGAGGTCGAACTCGCCGCCCATCGGGTAATCGACCAGGCTCGCGTCCGTCACCGTCGAATTGGGAGACAGCGGGCTGATCTTGTACGTGCCGAGCGGCGTTCCCGCGCTGGCCGTCAGGGTCAGGTTGACGGCGAGGATGTTGGAGGCCGCCGCGGTCGGCGTGAAGCTCGGCGTCGTCTGTCCGAGGTTCCACGTATTGTCGGGGTCGAGCAGCGCATCCGCGGGCGCGAGTGCCGTCCCATCCGGTATGCCGAAGGTCGAATCGCTGTACGGGCTGCCACTGAAGCTCCGCGCGGTGATCGAGACGTAGCCACTGGTCCCCGGCGCGGTCTGGTTGAGCCGCAGGCCGAAGCCGACCGTCCCGACCGTGGTGTCGAGGCGCACGTCCATCGACGTCGATCCGCCGGGCAGGATCTTGGCGGTCGTTGCCGACCCGCCAGCGGTGACGAGGCGAGTCGTCACCTGCGCGCTCGCAACGCCCGACGCCAGCGCGACGACCATCAACCCAGCTGCTGCTTGCAACCCATGTTTGCCGAACTTCATCTGCCGCTCCCTGTGCAATCCATCGAATCCTGCGTACCGCTTCCGTTGCGTACACCAGGGGCCGCGCCCGGTGGGGCGCGGCCGCCGATGTCCGTCACGGCGCCGGCAATGCCTTCGTAACGTTCGGTGCTGCCGTCAGCAGATCCGTGACGCTGAGCAGCCCGTCGACATTGACGTCCAGCAGGAAATTGGCTGACGTCACGGTTTGCGCGATCTGCGGCGAGATGGTGAGCAGGTCGGCATACGTGACGAGGCGCGTCTGCTTCACGTTGCCCGCGAGCAGGCCCATCCGGACGGAGACGGGTGCGCTCGTGCCGGAATCGGTCGCCACGATGTCGCTGAGCTGCACCGTGACGTATTGCTGATCGGTGACACCGGTCAGCGGGACCTGCACCTCGTTGCCCGACATCACCAGCGTGCCCGCCGTGGCGGTGCCTTCGGTGACCGTGGCCGTGGCGCTCGCGATCGGCTTGCTGAACGTGAACACGACCGTGTGCGCACTGCCGGCGCGCGGTTCAGTGGTCGGATTGGTCGGCACGTTGTTGAGCGCGAGGTCGAACGTACCCGCACCGCCGTGGACCATCCGCGACGCGAGGGCCGATACGCCCGGCGCATCCCCGTTCACGCCGCACATGCCGCCGATCGTGATCGTGTACGGCAAGCTGCCCGAGCCCGCCGTGACCTCATTCACCGTGATCGTGACCGACGTATTGGCCGGGACCGTGAACGAGTATGACTGATCCGTGGAACTCGCCGCGGAATCGGCCGCGTAGTTCGTGCCAAGGCTCGACGGCACGAACGGTCCGCCCACGTACGCGCCCGACTGGAGCTGCGCCGTAGTCCCGAACCCAGGGAACTTGAGGTCCACCGCGACGCAGTAGCTGGTGCTCTCGCTGCCCGTCGTGAACGTGTAGGCGTCGTAGCGGCGCGTAGCGGTGCCGCCGGACGTGCCCGGATAAGCTTGCGGCGCTTCGCACGTCGGGCCCGCGGCATTGCGGAAGAGGCGCGTCGACTGCGTGCCATGCGAGTACGAATAGCCGCCCGGTACCGTCGGCGTTGCCACGAGGTCACCGTTGATGACCACCGGCGGCGGCCCCGTCACGTACGAGAAGTTGATGACCGACGAGCCGCCGTCGAACGTGACCGTGAGCGTGAAGTCGATCGTCACCGGGCAGATGCACGAATCCGACAGCGCAAACGTGAAGGCCGTCGTGTTCGTGGCGCTCGCGCCCACCGCGGCATCCGGATAGGCGGACGAGCCGCTGGTGACCGTGATGCACGGCGTCGACGTAGTAAGTACCGCGCTCACGTTCGTCGCCGTCACGGCGCCGTTGTTGATGATCTGCACGGTCATCGATGCGCTGTCACCCGGCAGGATCGGGCCCGCGATAGGCAGCCGCGTCGCCGATATCGTGCCCGGATCGAACGTCGGCACGCCGACGCCGCCTGCCGCTGCCGACACGGCCTGGAACGCCTGCAGGATGCCGAAGCCCGACGGCGCGTCGAAGCCAGGCGTCATGATGTCGAGCGTCGTCGACATCAGGTACGTGCGCAGCTGGTCGGGCGTGGCCGACGGCGCTTTCTGCTTGACGAGGGCCGCGATCGCGCCGGCATGCGGGGCGGCGGCGGACGTACCGTAGAACGGGTTGAGCCCCGTCGACGGCGGCAACGTCGTATTCACGCCATCGGCCGCCGTGAAATCCGGCTTCTGGTTCAGGACGCCGCCCGTCGACGAGAAATCGCCCGGCGTATACGCATTGCCGTCGGCATCGAAGAACGAGCGCCGCGGGCCATCGGAGCTGAACGTCTCGACCGTATTGGTGCTGACGAACGGGCCGGGGTACGGACCTTGTGGAGTCGGTGCGCTGTACGGCGTGGCAGCTGGCGTAGCCGCAACGCTGAAGCCGGACTTGGCCGCGTTGTGTCCGCGTGTGGCGCCAGTGGTGTTGTACGTCAGCTGGCCGCGCTGCGTGCTGAGGCTGATGAAGCGCGGGGACCCGGCAGCCAGCACGACGACCAGCTTGGAACCGACAGCAAAGTTGGCGCCGGTGTAAAGCTCTTCATACGGATCTTGCGTGCAATCCTGGGTATTAGTCGACGCAGTAAGGATCGAGCTTTCGGCGGCATTCAGTCGATAGAGGTCGTAGTCGTTGCAGGAGCCGTTGATCGGATCGGACCACTGCATCGTCACGTCGTTGGTCGCCACCGTCAACGCGTTCGTCACGGCGGTGCCGCTCCAGATCAACGCCGACGCGCCGGCGCTGGAGAGCACCGTCGGCAGCGTGCCGCCGACGTAATCGCCCTCCCACGTGCCGGAGGTGCCGAAGTATTTGTTCCCGGAATTCGCAGCCGACGAGAAATACAGGACGCCGGCGGCGGTGACGTCGTTGACCGCCTGCGTGATCAGCGCGAGGCTCGCATCAGAGGGCGCAGGCTGGCCATCATGCAGGCCGCTCTCGTTGGAGTAAGAGACGTCGTCGATGATGATGTCGCAACCTGGCGTCGCGATGCCGTCCGGGGGCGCCGTGACCGACAAGCCGGCCAGCGCACGGATGTTGTTCGCGAAGTCCACGTCCGAGTTGAACGCGGTGGCGAAATACAGCGTCGCGCCTGGCGCGAGATCGTGGACGATCTGCAGCATCGCGCGTCCTTCGTCCGCGCAGAACGACTGCAGGCAATCACCCGAGCCGATCAGCGTGACCGGTGTCGTATAGCCATTCGGGTTGCCCGGGCCCGGGAGGTCGCCGTTGATCACATCGTCGTCGGCACCGCCCAGGTTGTTGAAGCTGTCCGACAGCACGCCGATGCGGATGCCGGTACCGTCGACCCCGAATGCCGCCCGCGCGTTCTGCGCGCGGTGTGCGTAGTCACCCTGCGAGTTGACCGAGCCGCTGTTCACGACCGGGCCAGCGCCGCAGCAATCCGTGATGCCCTTGGCAGCTAGCGCCTGCTGCAGCGTGGTCTTGAACCGCTGGAGGCGCGGCGACAGCGGCTGCTGCGTCGAGGCCGGCGCGGCGTCGTTCGCCACCACCTTGACCGCATTGTTGATTTGCGGCCGGCTGGGCGGCCGCACGAAGCGAACGCTCGGGTCCGCAGCGATGCTTACCACCGATGCGATCGGGACATTGGCCTGGATGGACTCCGCGGTCGGGAAGCTGGCGAGCACGACGCCGCCTGCAGCCTTCACGAGGTTGAGCGTGGCGTCGGTCACCGGCGCGCGTATCTCGACCCGCACCATACCGTTCGCGTCGGGCGCGATGCCGGTGTCCAGTGCGACTCCGCCATACATTGCCACGTTGTGGGTGGCGACGCGCGATGCATAAAGGAGCTGCGAATCAACCTTGCGCTCGGCCGGCGTGCGCGACGCCTTTTCAGCCTGCAATGTCTGGATCTGCGACACCACATTCGGGGACAGGTTGGCGTCGATGGCGAGGACTGGCGTCGCCGCGACGATGGCGGCAAATGCCGCGATGAGCGTTCGCGTTCCGCGGCCGTTCCCTGCAGGCGAGCGACGCAACAAGGCCCGGTTGGCTGCCGTCAAGGCAGCCGCCCACGCGGCGATCCGATTCATAGCTATCCCCTACCCCAGAATTGACGGTGAACCGGATCCGCGTTGCCCGCGGTCTCTCCCCCGGCCCTGAAAATCTTACGAACTGCCCTTCGCAACGGTTCAATGCGTCAAATCAGCACGCGTCGCGAAGCCCCGCTAATCTAGCTCAGGGCGGGCAAAAAGCAAACGTCGGCGCGACGCCCGCGGGCGTAGTTCCAGCCTGATTGTGGTTTTCCTGCCCGCCGTTAGCGTCGTCCAATCACCGGCCGTCTCGTTTGTCGCAAGATGCTCCACGGCCCGGGCGGTTCGACGCACGTTATTGCACTGCATCAATTTGGCGCAGGTGCCACGCCGGAGCCATTGGCCGCACCTGCTGCGGCCGCGGCAGGTGCGCTCGTCGGGGCCGTCTTCCCACGCTCGACGCGGACGACAACCGGGTCCGTCCACGACCCCGTCACCCTGTAGTCGTAGCTGAACAGCGTCTCGATCGGGTCCTTCAGCACCTTCTGCGCGAGCAGCGTGCCGGCGCCAACGGCCGCGGCGACGACGGGGGTCGCGGCGAGCAGCAGCATCGCCGCGCCCGCCGTGCCCGCCGAGAAGCTCGTCGCCAGCGACGGCTGCACGCGCACGTTCAGCGTCTGCGTCTCGGCGGCGATGTCCGCCTGCCCGCTGATCGTGACGCGCGCGGCCGGCCCGACGATCGCGAAATCGTCGGTGTGCAGTACACCATCGGCGATCCGCACGTTGCCGCGTGCCTCGTCGAATGCGAACCCCTCGCTGAACACATCGCGGAAATCCAGCGCGATCCGCCGGGGGAGCGCCTGCAACGACAGCACGCCGAGCAGCTTGCCGAGGCCGGGGTCGACCTTCGTGAACTGGCCGGCGCCGCTCTTCAGCGCCAGCGTTCCATTGAGGGTCGGATAGTCGAAATCACTGGGCGCACCGGCCCACGTGAGGTCGCCGTCGATCGTCGTCGGTGCGCCGCGGATCGCTTCCGGATACCCGAAGCGCACGAGGAAGGCACCGCCGTCACGCGCGTCCAGGTGCACCCTGGCATCCGTATGCTGGCCCTTCGCTTCGATCCGCCAGCGTCCCGTGACGGCGAGCTTGCCGGCGTCGCTCGCGATGTCCAGGCGGTCGATGCGCCAGTCGTTGCCGCTTGGCTGCGCGCGCAGTGCGAGGCTGCCGAGGTCGCGGTCGTGCGAGAGGAAATGCGTCGCGTCGATGTCGACCTCGGGCCAGTGGTCGACCTTGTCGGGGGCCGGCGCCACTGCGGCGGATGCCGGCACGACGTCGGCAGCGCGCGGCACCGCGAGGCGGACGAGGCGCGCGACGAGCTTGCCGTTGGGCAACGCGGGCGTCGCGGCGAGCCACTGCGCCGTACCTTCTGCGTCCGGGCCCTGCAGCGTCATCTGCCAGCCATCGTCCTTGGCGCGCGCGGCCAGCGTGACGTCGCGGAAGGCGCGACCCATCGCGACCGCGTGGCCGGCGACAAGGTCGATGCCCATGAGACGCAGCGCGTCGTTCGCATCCGGCGCCGCCGCCTGCGCACTGCTCTCGGCGGCACGCACGTCCATCCAGTCGTCCAGATCGACGTCGGGCAGCGCGGCACGGATCCAGATGCCGTCGCGGCTCGCGTCGCCGGGCCGCTCCGTCGCGGTGCCCACCAGCGCGAGACCGCGTTCGATGACTG
Organism: Pseudomonadota bacterium; assembly: GCA_018241745.1. Taxonomy (GTDB): domain Bacteria; phylum Pseudomonadota; class Gammaproteobacteria; order Burkholderiales; family Casimicrobiaceae; genus VBCG01. Next base: position 19,186 of record JAFEDG010000159.1, on the reverse strand, counting down.
CCGGCCCGGTCGCCGGCAATCGGCGCGCGAGCACCACGCGTGCCGCGTTGCCCACCGTGATCGTCAGCGTGTCGCGATCGGTGCGTCCCGGGATGCCCCGGCGCTCGACGCGCGCGGGCAGTACGCTGTCGGCCGCCTTGTGCAGCGGCGCCGGCAGGTCGATCGTCGCGCCACGCAGCGGGGCATCGAGCGTCCACGACGCGCCTTCGGCGCGGATGTCACCGCTGAACTGCCAATCCGTCGTTCCCGCGACGCGGTCGATCAGCGGTACGGGGTACGTGGTGCGCAATGCGGCGAGCGAGGCGACGCCGCTCGCGTTGATCCGCACGCCGCCGTCGACGCTGGCGACGCCGATCCGCGTCGGCCCGCCGAACACGGTGGCGGTGATGTCGCCGTTGCGCAGGCCGTGCTCGTCGAAACGCAGCGGCCCGCTGACGGCCGTCAATGCCGGCGCTCCGGGCAGATTGAGCGCGCCGCCTCCGAACCGGTACTCGCCGCTTACGCGTGCGGGGTCGTCGCTCGCGAACGGCAGGACGACGTCGATCGCAAGGTGGCCATCGCCGGTGGCCCGTGCGTCGTCCGTGTAGTGATCGACCCACCCCGCGATCGGGCTCTGGGCCACGAACTGCAGGAACGACGCCGCCGGGCCCGAGGCTTCCGCCTTGATGGACACGGTCGCGCGCGTGAGATCAGGCAAGTCGACGAGCGCATGATCGATCCGCGCGTCGAACGCGGTCGCGTGCGCCACCTCGACCGTGACGTGCGCGCGATCGATGCGCGCCACCCCGTCGACCGCGCTGAACGTCGGCCATCCGTCATACGGCACGAACGTCGCGCCGGTGATCTTGCCTTCGCCGGTGAACGTGCCCTTGCTCGGTGCGGCGAACGGGAACTCGGCAAGGTCGCCGACGACGGCGACGTGGCCATCGGCGAGCGTGCCGGCCGGGAAGGCGGTGCGCAGCCAATGCGCGAGGGGGACCGACGGCACGTGCGCCGACAGCGCCTGCGTGATGCGGGTCAGGTTGGCGCGCGGAATCTGGGCCTTGATGTCCACGGCACCCGGGCCACTGGGCAACGCGTGCCATTGGCCGGTCAGTGTCGTCGCAAGGTCGGCACTCGCGAGCGCCACGTTGCGCAGCTCCACGCGCATGCCTTCCGCGGTGGGCTGCCACGCCACGGTGCCCTCGATGCGGTCCAGCGTCAGCGGGTTGCGCAGCACGCGGGGCGCATCGACGACGAAGCCCTTGCTCGCGAGCTTCAACGTGCCGCCCGTCGACGCCGCGTCCACGCTGCCGGACAGGTTGGTGACGCCCGGCCACGTCGCGTCGGCGCGCACGCCCACGTCGACGAGCGACGCGCGCGCGCTCCACCGTGTCGGCGCCGCGAGGCCGCCCTCCCATTGCAGGTCACCTGCCGTCAGCGCGCCACGCGGTTCGCGACCGGACAGGGTCGCGCGCCACGACTCCGGCAGCGGCCATTGCGTCGCCACGGCGGCGAGCGGCGCGAGCTCGAGCCGCGTGAACGTGAAGCGGCCATGCTGGGGCGTGCCGTCGGGCGTGCGCTCCAGCGTCCACTCGACGTCGACCGGCAGCTGGCTCGCCCCCGCCGCGGTGGTGAACGTGACGTGGCGGCCCGCGATCGTCCGCGTATGGCCGTCGTCGCGCCATTCGACGCGGCCGCCCAGGTGCGCGAGCGCGAGCGGCGCGAGGCCGGGCTGCACCTGCAGCGACACGTCGGCCAGCTCGACGTCCGACGTCATGCTGCGCGCGATCCCCTTGTCGAACGCCAGCCAGGCGCGAACGGCGCCCTTGCCGCTCCGCATCTGGACCGGCAGCGGGACCCATTCGCTCCACGCAGCGACGTCGGCGTAGTCGAGGCGCAGGTAAAGGTTGCCCCTGGCCTTCTGCCAGTCGTCGAGCGCAAGACCGCTGACGTCGCCGCGCAGGTCGAGCGGCGAGGCGAGCTCCGGTGGCGGCTCGCCGGTCAGGCCGAAGCGGTGATGCAACAGGTTGTTCTCGAGCCGGAACTGGACGCGGTCGAGCACCAGCTGCGGCGCATCGCGACGCTCGTCCGTCCACTGGATCAGCGCATCGCGCACGACGATCTCGCGCTGGCGGAGCAGCCAGTCGGTGACCCCGCCGTTTTCGCCCTGCGCGTCCGGGTCGATCTCGAGGCCCGCGACGTGGAAGCGCCCCTGCTTGTCGCGGACGATCGCGAGCTGGGGACGCTCGATCAGCAGCGTGCGCAGCTGCAGCCGCAAGAGCGGCAGCGATGTCCACGACGCGACGAGCTCGACGTGCGGCAGGTCGAGCAGCGTGCCCCCCGGGCGGTCGTGCAGGGCGACGCGCAGCCCGTCGATGACGAGCTTGGGATTCCAGCCGTCCCAGCCGGTGGCCAGCGACGCGATCGTGACCGGCGCGCCAACGCGCTTGGCGATCAGCGCGGCGATGTCGTCGCGATGGGCGGGGACCTGCGGCAGCACGATGTGCCGCACGATCATCAGCAGCGTCGCGAACAGCACGAAGCCGCCGACGAGCACGCCGCCCAGCAACCGGAAAAGGCGCCGAACGAGGCGCGGCGCAGGGGCCGCTCCCCCGGCGGGTGCGCGCGCGACGGGCATAATGACGTGAATGCTTGCGAGCCCATTGTAGCCGAATGCCCGCGTCCGCCGCGCGCGACGCCCCTGCGCTGACGCTCGCCGAGGCGCTGGCGTGGAGCCGCTATGCAACCCGGCTCGTGACGGCCGACCCCGCGCTCGGCGCCTGGCTCGAAGCGCAGGTCGCGACGCCGTTCCCCTGGCCTCCACAGCTCGCGACGCTGGCCGCCCTCCCCGACGACACCGTCGCCGTCGCGTTGCGCAAGCTTCGCCAGCGCGTGCTGCTGCACACGCTGGCCCGCGACCTCACCGGGCGCGCGCCGCTTGGCGAGGTCGTCGCGACACTGTCGACGTTCGCCGACCACGCCGTGGCGGTGGCCACCGGCGTCACGCACCGGGCGCTCGTGCGCACGTTCGGCGAGCCGCGGGGCGAGAGCGACGGCGCGCCACAGCGCCTGGCCGTCGTCGCGCTCGGCAAGCTCGGCGGGCGCGAGCTCAATGCGTCGTCCGACATCGACATCGTGCTCGTCTACCCGGAAGACGGCGCGACGGATGGGTCGCGCAGCATCGCCAACCGGGAGTTCTTCGATCGCCAGGGTCGCGCGCTCGCGTCGCTGCTCGGTGACGTGACCGCGGACGGCTTCGTGTTCCGCGTCGACCTGCGGCTTCGTCCCTACGGCGAGAGCGGGCCGCTGACCGTGACGCTCGCCGGCCTCGAGCGCTATCTGGTCACGCAGGGCCGGATGTGGGAGCGCTATGCGTGGGTCAAGGCGCGGCCGCTCACCGGTGACTGCGAGGCCGAGCTCGCGGCGCTGGTGACGCCGTTCGTCTATCGGAAGTACCTCGACTATGACGCGTACGAAGGGCTGCGCGACGTGCATCGCCAGATCCGCGAGCAGGCCGAGCGCCGGGGCCGTGGCGACGACGTCAAGCTTGGTCGCGGCGGCATCCGCGAGATCGAGTTCATCGTGCAGGCGCTGCAGCTCGTCCGGGGCGGCCGCGACCCCGGCATGCGCCAGCGCGGCACGCGCGACGCGCTGGCCGCGATCGCGGAACGCGAGCTGCTGCCGGCGCCCGCGGTGGCGGCGCTCGCAAGTGCGTACGACTACCTGCGCCGCCTCGAGCACCGGCTCCAGTATCGCGACGACCAGCAGACACAGCGCCTGCCCGCCGACGACGGCGAGCGCGCCGCGCTGGCGGCAACGATGGGCGCCCCCGACATCGCGACGTTCGACGCGCAGCGGCTGCATTTCCGCGACAGCGTCGAGCAGTGGTTCGGGATGGCGTTCACCGATACGGTCGATGACGCCGCAAGCAGTGCGTACGCGGGGGTGTGGGACGCGCCGTCCGCCGAGAGCCACCGGGAACTGCTCGCCGCAGCCGGCTACGCGGATCCCGACAACCTGCTGCAGACGCTGCGCACGATGCGCCAGTCGCCGCGCTACACGGCACTGCCCGCCGCGTCGCGCGACCGGGTCGACCGGCTCGTGCCGCGGCTGATCGCAACCGCGGCGGCGGTGCCCGGTCCGTCCGGCGCACAGTCGACGCTGGCGCGGCTGCTCACGTTGCTGGAGGCCGTCTGGCGGCGCAGCGCGTATCTCGCGCTGTTGCTCGAGCACCCGCCGCTGTTGCCGCGACTGGCGCAGCTGATGGGCGCGTCCGCGTGGGCAGCCGAGTACCTGACGCGGCACCCGCTTCTGCTCGACGACCTGCTCGACGCGCAGACGCTGCTCGCGCCGCCCGACTGGGACGCATGGCGCACGGACCTGGCGGCGCAACTCGCCGCGCACGCTGACGACGCGGAACGCCAGATGGACGTGCTCCGCCATTTCAAGCACGCCGAATCGTTCCGGCTGCTCGTGCAGGACCTGGCCGGCGAGCTGACGGTCGAGCGCCTCGCCGATCACCTGTCGGCGCTGGCGGACATCGTCGTGGGCGCCACCGTCGATGCGTGCTGGGCACACCTGTATGCCGGCGCCTGTGGCGCCCCGCGCTTCTGCGTCGTAGCGTACGGCAAGCTCGGCGGCCGCGAGCTGGGGTATGCGTCGGACCTCGACCTCGTCTTCCTGTACGACGTCGCGCCCGGCGACGCCGACGAGGACGGCGCCCCGCAGCGCTACGCCCGGCTCGCCCAGCGCATCAACAACTGGCTCACGCAGACGACCGCGGCAGGTGGGCTGTACGCGACCGATCTGCGACTGCGGCCCGACGGGGCCGCTGGCACCTTCTGCACGTCGCTGGCAGCGTTTCGCAAGTATCAGCGCGATAGCGCGTGGACGTGGGAACACCAGGCGTTGACGCGCGCCCGCGCCGTTGCCGGCGACCCGGGCATCGCAGCTGCGTTCGACGCGGTGCGCGACGCCATCCTGCGCACGCGCCGCGATCCCGCGCAGCTCGCCGCCGAGGTCGTCGCGATGCGCGCGCGGATGCACGACGGGCACCCCAACCGCAGCGAACTCTTCGACGTCAAGCACGACCCGGGTGGCATGGTCGACATCGAGTTCGTCGTCCAGTACCTCGTGCTGTCGCACGCGGCGGAGCACGCAGCGCTGACGCGCAATGCCGGCAACATCGCGTTGCTGCTGGAGTCCGCCGAGCTGGGCCTCGTGCCCGGCGCGGCGGCCGTCGCCGTGGCGGATGCGTACCGGGTGTACCGGCGCGTCCAGCACGCGGTGCGGCTCACCGGCGCGACTCACGTACGCGTAGATCCGGCGCCGTACGCGCGGCCGCGCGCCGACGTCGCGGCACTGTGGACCCACGTATTCGGCGCCCCGCGGGCGGGGACGCCCGTAGGCTAAAATCACGGCCCCGCCTCTTCGAAGCGAGATTCAAGATGTCGATGGCCGACCGTGATGGCTGGATCTGGTACGACGGCAAGCTCGTGCCGTGGCGCGACGCGACCACGCACGTGCTGACGCACACGCTTCACTACAGCATGGGCGTGTTCGAGGGCGTACGCTGCTACGAGACCGCCGACGGCCCCGCGATCTTCCGGCTGCGCGACCACACGCAGCGGCTGTTCAATTCGGCGCGCATCTTCGGCATGGCCATCCCGTTCACGCAGGAAGCGATCGACGCCGCGCAGAAGGACGTCGTCCGCAAGAACGGCCTCAAGTCGTGCTACCTGCGGCCGATCGTGTTCTACGGCTCCAACGCGATGGGGGTCGCCGCCAAGTCCAACCCGGTGCGCGTCGCGATCGCCGCGTGGCCGTGGGGCGCCTATCTCGGCACCGAGGCCATCGAGAAGGGCATCCGCGTCAAGACATCGTCGTTCACGCACCATCATCCGAACATCGCGATGTGCAACGCCAAGGCGGTGGCGAATTACACCGTCTCGATCATGGCCAACCAGGAAGCGCTGGCCGACGGCTACGAGGAGGCGATGCTGCTCGACCCGCAGGGCTACGTGTGCCAGGGGTCGGGCGAGAACGTATTCCTCGTGCGCAACGGCGAGCTGCACACGCCGGACCTCGCGGGCGGCGCGCTCGACGGCATCACGCGCCGCACGATCCTCGCGTTCGCGCAGGAGCTCGGCATCCCGGTGCGCGAGCGACGGATCACGCGCGACGAGTTCTACATCGGCGACGAGGCGTTCTTCACCGGCACCGCGGCGGAAGTGACGCCGATCCGCGAGCTCGACCGCAAGCCGATCGGCACCGGCGAGCGCGGTCCGATCACGGCGCGCCTGCAGGGCCTGTTCTTCGAGACGGTCGCGGGCCGCAACCCGAAGCACAAGGACTGGCTGGCCCACGTATGACGACCACGACGCCGCCGGCAACCGTCCTCCTCAAGGCGGCCGACCTGCCTGCCTATTGCCCGAACCCCGCGATGCCCCTTTGGAGCTCGCATCCGCGCGTGTTCCTCGACGTCGCCGACACGGGTCACGCGATGTGCCCGTACTGCGGCACGCGCTACGAGCTCGAGGGCGGCCCCGCCAAGGGCGGGCACTGATTCCGCGGCCGGGATGGGCGAGCGCACGCTGATCGTCGCGCCGTCCTGGGTCGGCGACGCCATCCTGTCGGAGCCGCTGGTCGCGCTGCTGCGCGAGCCCTATGCGGAGCCGGCGGTCGACGTGTTCGCGCCCGCGTGGTGCGCGCCGGTCTACAAGCGGATGCGGGGCATCGGCCGCGTCATCGACAATCCGTTCGAGCACGGCCGCTTCGACTTGGCCGGGCGCCGGCGCGTGGCGCGCGAGCTGGCGCTGCAGCGCTATGCGCGCGCGATCGTGCTGCCACAGTCGTGGAAGTCCGCGCTGGTGCCGTGGCTCGCGCGCATCCCGCAACGCGTCGGTTACGTCGGCGAAGGCCGCTACGGACTGCTCACCGACGCGCGGCCGCTCGACCGCAAGGCGATGCCGCGGCTCGTCGAGCGCTTTGCCGCGCTGGCAGCCTCGCGTGGCGCATTGATCCCGATGCCCGCCGCGCCGGTGCTGGTGCCCGACCTCGCGAACCGCGCCGCCGCGGTGCGCGACCTCAAGCTGGAGCCGCGCGAGCCCATCGCCATCCTGTGTCCCGGCGCCGAATACGGTCCGGCCAAGCGCTGGCCACCGACGCACTTCGCCGACCTCGCGCGCCGCTTCCTCGAGCGCGGCATGCAGGTGTGGCTGCTCGGCTCGCCGAGCGATGCGCTCGCCGCCGGCGCCGTCGTAGCCGCCGCGGGCGACTCCGCACGGCGCATCGTCGACCTGGTCGGCAAGACGGACCTCGGCACCGCGATCGACCTGATGTCGCTCGGCTCGCTCGCGGTCAGCAACGACTCCGGGCTGATGCACGCGGCCGCCGCCGTCGGCATCCCGCTGGTCGCCCTGTTCGGCAGCTCGTCGCCCGTCTACACGCCGCCGCTGTCCGAAAGCGCGCGGATCGCCCGGATCGACATCGCGTGCAGCCCCTGCTTCAAGCGCGAGTGCCCGCTGGGCCATTTCCGCTGCATGCGGGAGCTCTCGCCCGACAGCGTTTACAATCTGGCCCGCAGCGTGCTGCCGTTCTAGCGCGCCGCTCGCCGCGCCCTTCCTGCCAGGAAGCTCTCGACATGGCCAAGCGCAACCTTGCGATCTTCACCACTCCGAGCGATGCCGCGCTCGCGTTCTACCAGGCGTTCGAGGCGCGGGATCTCGACGCGATGATGGCGACCTGGGCTGACGACGAGGAGATCGTCTGCGTGCATCCGGGCGGCCCGCGCCTCGTGGGCTTCGACGCCATCCGCGCCGCGTGGGAACAGATCTTCGCCAACGACGTGCGCCTGACGTTCAGGATCGAGGACGTCGTCACCATCGACACCGTCGGCCTCGCGCTGCAGAGCGGCCACGAGCACATCTACCAGCAGGACGGGACGGCGCGGGGCGTCGCCGTCGTGACGAACGTGGTCATGCGGACGCCATCGGGATGGCGGATCGTCTGCCATCACGCGTCACCAGCGCCGCCGGCCGCCGCAGCGACGCCGTCGGGGCCGCTGCACTGATCCTGCCGTTGCGCGCCCCGGCGGTCACCGCTGGCGCTCGGCGCACGCCCGGGCGGCGCCGGGCGCCGGATCCACGAGCGGCGACCCCTCGGGCACTGCCAGCACCGCGTGCGTCCGTGGATACGTTGCCACGACAACCAGCGGGCCAAGTTCCGCGAGCCCGCCCGCGAGCTGCATCTCGGGCTGGCGGTTGCTCGCGTCCGGGATGAAGTAATACGCGTCGAAGCCGGGGCGCATGCCGTGGCGATCCGGCTCCCGGAGACGAGTCATCGGCAGGTGCATCCGGTAGTAGTCGATCCCAGGCTGCAGTTCCCACGGCATGCCGATGCGGAATTCGGGCCCGGGCCACCGGCGCGAGACCAGGCAGTCGAGCTGGGTCATCATCTCGCGCGTGTCGGCGTCGAACCACCAGGTGCGCGTGGTATCCAGGTTCACGCCACGCAACTGCAGGCCCAGCAGCACGGCGCAGGCACCCGCGACGACGGTCGTGGCGCGACGTCCCGGCACCGACGCCGGGAGCATTGCCAGCACTGCCGCCAGCGCGCTCACGAACAGCGGGATCAACGGCACCGCGCGCCGGCCCGCAAGATACGCGACGCCGGCCACGTAGTGCTGGACGACGCTGAGTCCGGCCACTCCCAGCAGCGCGGCCAGCATTATGGCCGCGTCACGCGTCGACGCGGGCTCGCGTTCGCCGGCCTGCGCACGCAACCAACGCACGATGACCGCTGCCACCGCGCACGCGACTGTGCACAGGGCCACCCCGGTCCCGATCGCGAGCCACGGCTTGCCGAGGGGCCCGATCGACGCCTCCATCGCTCCCATCGCGGTATCGACGAAGAACGAGGTTTTGCCTTCGGTGGCGAGCAGCCCCTGGTGGCGCAGGATTGCGATCTGATGGTGGAGGATCGGCGTCACGACGACCACCGCGCTGAGCGGCCCGATGGCCATGAACCCGAGCTGCAACCGGGTGCGCGCCCGGCGCCGCCCTGCATCGATGAAAGCCGTCGCGACGAGTGCGGTGCCGACGACGAAGTGAAGCAGGAAAACGAGATGGGCGAGCGTAGCGAGCGCGAGGCTCCACACGCTCAACGTCGGGAACCAGGCTCGCGCATCCGCGTCGAACGACCGCAACAGCCACCAGAGGCCGCAGCACGACAGCGCGATGCCCAGCCCGTAGCCGCGCGCGAGCGAAAATGCCTCCAGCAGCGCGGGATTGAACAACGCCAGCGCGGCAAGGAGCACCCACGGAGCGCCGGCGACCAACCGGCGCAGGATCGCGCAGATGGCGAGCGCGTAGGCGACGAACGCGATGACGCTCGGGAGCCGGAACGCCCAATCGTGCTCGCCAAACCGCCTGGCGGAAGCCTTGGCCAGCAGCGAGAGCAGCAGGTGGTTGTTGTCCGGTGCACCGGGCGCCGCGAACGCATACAGCGCTTCGTCCGTCGCATGCACGGGGCCGACGATGGTCAGCGCTTCGTCATGCGTGATCGATACCTCGACACTGCGCAGCACGACGATGACGAAGGCAGCCGCCACCATCGCGGCGACCATGCGCCATGGGAGTGTCGCGCCGACTTCGTGGCGCGAGCGCACGTTCAGGCCCCGGTGCCTCCCACCGTCAGCCCGTCGATCCGCAATGTAGGCTGTCCCACGCCCACCGGCACGCTCTGTCCATCCTTGCCGCACGTGCCGACGCCCGTGTCGAGCGCGAGGTCGTTGCCGATCATCGACACGCGCGTCAGCGCGTCGGGACCGTTGCCGATCAGCGTTGCGCCCTTCACGGGGTACGCAAGCTTGCCGTCCTCGATCTTCCACGCCTCGGCGGCGGAGAACACGAACTTGCCGCTGGTGATGTCCACCTGCCCGCCGCCGAAGTTGACGGCGTAGAGGCCGTTGTCGACGGAGGCGAGGATCTCCGCAGGATCGCGGTCGCCGCCCAGCATCACCGTGTTGGTCATTCGCGGCATCGGCATGTGCGCGAACGATTCGCGGCGACCGCTGCCGGTGCTGCCCGTGCGCATCAGGCCGCTGTTGAGCCGGTCCTGCAGGTAGCCCTTGAGGATGCCGTCCTCGATCAATACCGTGCGCTGCGTCGGGTTGCCTTCGTCGTCGACGTTCAGCGAGCCGCGGCGGTCGAGCATCGTGCCGTCGTCGACGACGGTGACGCCCGGCGCGGCCACGCGCTCGCCGACGCGACCGCTGAACGCGCTCGTGCCCTTGCGGTTGAAATCGCCCTCCAGGCCGTGCCCGATCGCCTCGTGCAGCAGGATGCCGGGCCAGCCCGGCCCCAGCACGACGGTCATCATGCCGGCGGGCGCTTCCCGCGCCGTCAGGTTCAGCAGCGCCTGGTCGACGGCCTTCTTCGCGTAACCCGCGAGCACGTCGTCGGTGAAGTACTGGTAGTCGAAACGACCGCCACCGCCGGCGGTGCCCTGCTCGCGGCGGCCGTTCTCCTCGACGATCACGTTGATCGAGATGCGTACGAGCGGCCGCACGTCGGCCGTCATCCCGCCGTCGCTGCGCGCGATCAGCACGGTCGTGTGTTCGCCGGCCACGGACGCCGTCACCTGCGTGACGCGGGGATCGGCATCGCGTGCCATCCGCTCGAGCCGCGTCAGCAGCGAGACCTTCGCGGCGTCGTCCATCGACGCGACGGGATCGAGGGCGCCGTACAGCGCACGCACGCCCTGCCCGGCGACGAGCGGCGCCACCGCAGACTGGCCCTGGCGGCCGATCGCGCGAACCGCGGTAGCCGCGCTGTCGAGGGCCGCGCGCGTGATGTCGTCCGAATACGCGTACGCCTGGCGGTCGCCGGCCACCGCGCGCACGCCTACGCCGCGATCGATGCTGAACGCGCCCGACTTGACGATGCCCTCGTCGATCGCCCAGCTCTCGAACCGCGTGTGCTGGAAATAGAGGTCGGCAAAGTCCACGGCGTGGGCGTGGATGGCGCCGAGCACCCCGGTGAGGTCGTCGAGCCCGAGGCCCGATGGCGCGAGCAACAGTGCGCGCGCAGCGTCGATGCTCGCGGTCTGCGGGAGGGATGCGACGGGATCGGCCACGGTGATGCTCCGCTGGCGCGTGGGCGCCGGAGCCGACATTCTAAGGCTTGGGGGCCGGGCCGCCTTGCGACGAGGGTCAACCGCGCTCGCCGCCGAGGTAGGCGGCCGCGACGCGCGGGTCCGCCGCAAGCGCGGCGCTCGGCCCGGCGAGCGCCACGTTGCCCGTCTCGAGCACGTATCCGTAATCGGCCACCGCCAGTGCTGCGCGCGCGTTCTGCTCGACCAGCAGGATCGTCACGCCCGTTTCGCGCAGCGCGGCGATGATCGTGAAGATGTCGCGGACGACGAGCGGCGCCAGGCCAAGCGAGGGCTCGTCCAGCAACAGGAGCGCCGGCTCGGCCATCAGCGCGCGGCCGAGCGCGAGCATCTGCCGTTCGCCACCGGACAGCGTTGCGGCGAACTGTGCGCGCCGCTCGGCCAACCGGGGGAAGCGCGCGTAGACCTCGTCGCGCCGGCGCCGCCGCGCGGCCGCGGGCGCACGGCGGCGCGCGAACGCGCCGAGCTCCAGGTGGTCGGCAACCGTCATCGTGCCAAACAGCTCGCGGCGTTCGGGCACCAGCACCATGCCACCGGCGACGCGCCGCTCGACGGGCCAGGGCCCGACGTCGTCGCCGCCGAAACAGACGCGCCCGCGCGATGGCAGCAGTCCCATCAGCGCGGCGAGCAGCGTCGTCTTGCCGGCGCCGTTGCGGCCGATGACGGTGACGATGCGGCCCTTGTCGGCCGCAAGGCTCACGCCATGGACCGCCTCGACGTTGCCGTAGGCGACGGCGAGGTCGTCGACGCGCAGCAATGGCTCGGCTCCCTGCGGTTGCGCGCGGGCGAGGCGACGGTCCGCACTCATGCCGGCGCGCCTCCCAGGTAGGCCTCGATCACCGCCGGATCGGCCTGGACCTCCGCCGGCGTGCCTTCGGCGAGCTTCTCGCCGAAGTCCATCACCACGAGCCGGTCGGCAAGGTTCATCACGAAGTCCATGTCGTGCTCGACCAGCAGGATCGTCATGCCATCGGCACGCAACTGGCGCAGCAATGCCCCGAGCTCCACCTTCTCCTGGTAGCGCAGGCCGGCGGCCGGCTCGTCGAGCAGCAGTAGCGTCGGATCGGCGGCGAGCGCGCGCGCGATCTCGACGATCCGCTGCTGCCCGAGCGGCAGCGTGCCCGCCGGTGCGCCAAGCACGTCGCCCAGGCCGCAGCGCGCAGCTTGCCGCGCCGCTTCCGCGCGCACCGTGGCTTCGTCGCGACGGTCGAGACGCAGCGCGCAGCGCAGGAAGCCGCTGTGCGTGCGCAGGTAGGCGCCGAGCGCGACGTTGTCCGCGACCGACATCGCGGCGACCAGCTGCACGTGCTGGAACGTCCGTCCCACGCCCGCGCCGGCGATCCGGTAGGCGGGCGTATTGGCGATCGAGCGTCCGCGCAACCGGATGTCCCCCGCCGTCAGTGCCTGCGCGCCGGACAGCAGCGAGAAGGTCGTCGTCTTGCCCGCGCCGTTCGGCCCGATCAGCGCGACGATCTCGCGCGGCATCAGCGTGAACGAGAGATCGGCCACCGCCGTCAGCCCGCCGAACGTCTTGCGCACGTGGGCCACCTCCAGCAGCGGCGTGCCCGGTGGGAGCTCCGGCTCGCGCCGGTCCGGCAGCGCTGCCGCACCTGCCGGCGCCGCGACGGCATCGCCGCTAGGCGTGGGGAACAGCCGTGCGAGCCACGGCCACACGCCGTCGCGCGTGCGCTGCAGCAGCACGATGATCAGCACGCCGAACACGACGATCTCGAAGTTGCCCGACGTTCCGAGCACCTTGGGCAACAGGTCCTGCAGGTATTCCTGGGCGAGCGTGACGAACCCGGCGCCGAGCACGGCGCCCCATACGCTGCCCGTGCCGCCGATCACCGCCATGAACAGGTACTGGATGCCCTGGTTGATGCCGAACGGCGTCGGGTTCACGAAGCGCTGCAGGTGCGCGTACAGCCATCCCGCCAGCGCGGCGAGCAGCGCGGCATAGACGAACACGACGATCTTGAGTCGCGCGCCGTTGACGCCGAACGCTTCCGCCATTGCCATCCGGCCCTTCAGCGCGCGAATCGCGCGCCCCTGGCGCGAATCGAGCACATTGGCGGTGGCGGCCATCGCGGCAAACGCGAGCAGCCACACGAGCACGTAGAAGTGGCGCTCGCTGCGCAACGTCAGGCTGCCGAGCGTCAGCGCCGGAATGCCCGTGATGCCCGTGTGGCCGCCGAGGAACTCGAGGTTGCCGAACAGGAAGAACAGCGAGATGCCCCATGCGATCGTCGCCAGCGGCAGGTAATGGCCACGCATCCGCAGCGTGATGAAACCGAGGAACAGCGCGACGACCAGCGTCAGCGCGAGGCCCGCCGCGAGCGTCACCCAGGGCGACGTCCCGTAGGCCGTCGTCAGCCACGCCGACGCGTATGCGCCCAGCCCGACGAACGCAGCCTGCCCGAACGACGTCTGCCCCGCGACGCCGGTAAGCAGCGTGAGCCCCAGCGCGACGATGCTGTACAGGCCGATGTAGTTGCCGAGCGTCACCCAATACGCGGGCGCCCACAGCGGCACGCTGGCGATGACGGCGACGGCGAGCGCGATGCGCGCGCGCCGCGGCAGCCACGGCCGGCGGGCTCCCGCCGCCGTCATTCGTCCTCCTCGTGGTGGTGGCTGGTCAGGCTGCGCCACAGCAGCACGGGGATGATCAGCGTGAAGACGATCACTTCCTTGAAGGCACTGGCGTAGAACGACGCGAACGCCTCGATCAGCCCGACGAACAGCGCGCCGGCCGCGGCCAGCGGGTAGCTGACGAGCCCGCCGATGATGGCACCGACGAAGCCCTTCAGCGAGATCAGGAAGCCGGAATCGTAGTAGACGGTCGTGATCGGCCCGATCAACACGCCGCAGAATGCGCACAGCAGCGCTGCGAGCGTGAACGTGACCGTCCCCGCGAAATCCGGTGCGATGCCGACGAGCCGCGCGCCGATCCGGTTGACGGCCGTCGCGCGCAACGCCTTGCCGTACAGCGTGCGGTTGAACAGCACGTACAGGACGACGATCGCGAGCGCGCTCGTGGCGACGACGAACAGGCTCTGCGCGCTGAACGTCATGCTGCCGACGGCGAGCTGCGCCGAGGCGAACGCCGGCGTCCGCGAGCCTTCGGCGCCGAAGAAGTACAGTCCCAGGCCGGCAAGCACCAGGTGCAGCGCCACGGACACGATCAGCAGCACCAGCACCGACGCGTCGGCGATCGGCTGGTATACGATCCTGTACAGCAGCGGCCCGAGCGCACCCACCGCGGCGAGCGTCAGCAGCACCTGCGCGAACAGGGGCGGCTTCAGCGGCGCGGCCCAGGTGACGAGCGCGGCAATGGCGAGCGGCACGCCGCCCCACAGCAGCACGCGCGGCAGCAGGCGCCGCGCCTCGCGTCGCCGCAGTGTCGACACGACTTCGATCACCGTCGCCAGCACGGCCGCCCCCACGAGCAGCTTCACCATGCCCGGCGTCTTGCCCGCATCCAGCGCCGCGAGCGTCAGCGTGCCATACGACACGAGCTCGCCCGATGGCACGAAGATCACGCGCGTGACCGCGAATACCAGCACGAGTGCCAGCGCCAGCAGCGCGTAGATCGCTCCATTGGTGAAGCCGTCCTGCGCGAGCAAGGCGGCGATCTGCGCGTCCATCGAAGTCGGTCAGCCCGTATGCGGAGGTGGCAACGCGTGGCCCGGAAACGATGCGGGCCGGTCGCGGTCCGCCCGCCACCGGCCCGCCGCGGTCGGTCTACCCGCCTATTTCACCACGACCCACTTGCCGTCCTGGATGCGCACCATGACGCGCGCGCGCTCGTCGAGTCCGTTGTGGTTGCCCGGGGACATGACGAATACGCCGTGGGCACCGGCGACGTCGTCCTTCTCGAGCGCGTCGCGCAGGCCGGTGCGGAACGCGGCCGTGCCCGGCTGCCCGGCCTTCAGCGCCGCCGGGATCGCCTGCGCCAGCAGCTGGTACGCATCCCACGCGTGGCCGCCGAACGTCGAGCGCGTGCCGAATTTCTCCTCGTACTTCGACACGTAGTCGTGGCCGGTCTTCTTGAGCGGATTGGTGTCCGGCAGCTGTTCGTAGACGAGCATCGGGCCGACCGGCAGCAGCGTGCCGTCACCGTCCTTGCCCACGACGCGCAGGAAATCCGGGTTCGCGACGCCGTGCGTCTGGTAGATCTTGCCCTTGTACCCGCGCGCGACGAGCTCCTTCTGCGGCGTCGCCCCCGGCGTGCCCGCGGCGCCGATCAGGATCGCGTCCGGCTTCGCCGCGACGAGCTTCAGCACCTGGCCCGTCACCGACGAGTCCGTGCGGTTGTACTTCTCGGTGGCCACGATCTCGATGCCGGCCGCCTTGGTGGACCGCTGCATCTCGCCGAGCCAGCCGTCGCCGTACGCGTCCGCGAAACCGATGTAGCCGACGGTCTTCACGCCGTTCGCCTTCATGCTGGCGACGATCGCATCGGCCATCAGCGAATCGTTCTGCGGCGTCTTGAAGATCCATTTGGTCTTCGGGTTGGCCGGGTCGACGATCTTGGCGGATGCCGCCATCGAGATCATCGGCACGCCTGCCTCCGCGGCGACGTCGATCATCGCCAGCGACGCGGGCGTGATCGTCGAGCCGACGATCACGTCGACCTTGTCCTCGGCGATCAGCTTGCGCGCGTTGGTCACCGCTTTCGTCGTGTCCGAACCGTCGTCGAGCACGATCCAGTTCACCTTCTGGCCGGCGATCGCGGTCGGCAGCAGCTCGATCGTGTTCTTCTCGGGGATGCCGAGCGAGGCCGCGGGGCCGGTGGCCGACAGCACGACGCCGACGTTGATGTCGGCCCATGCGAGTGGCGCGGCCAGCGATGCGGCCAGCGCCAGTGCGACGCCTGCGCGCCGGGATTGCTTCGGAATCATGGTTCCTCCTGGTGGATGCGCGCGGGCGGCGGCTCTTGCGGCCGCCATTGCCGCGCAGGGGGGGTCAGCGAGCCTTCAGTTCGTCGCGGATCTCGCGCAGCAGCAGCACGTCCTCGGGCGTCACCGGCGCGGCGGCCGGCTTGTCCAGCGCCGCGCGCAGGCGGTTGACGCGCTTGATCATCCAGAAGATCACCAGCGCGAGGATCAGGAAATTGAGCACGACCGTGATGAAGTTGCCGTAGGCGAACAGCGGCACGCCTGCCTTGGTCAGTGCTTCGTACGTATAGGGTCCCGTATAGCCCGCCGGCGGGTCCTTCAGCACGATGAAGTAGTTCGAGAAATCGAGGCCGCCGAAAATGCGGCCGATCACCGGCATGATGATGTCCTTGACCAGCGAGTCGACGATGCGGCCGAACGCACCCCCGATGATGACGCCGACGGCGAGGTCGACGACGTTACCCTTGAGGGCGAATTCCCGGAACTCCGATGCGAACGACATCTGCCGTGCTCCTCCGCTGACGATGGAATGGTGGCGCGGGCCGAGGCGTCAGACCGCCTGCTCGCCCGACTCGCCGGTCCGGATGCGCACGACCTGCTCGACGCTCGTGACGAAGATCTTGCCGTCGCCGATCTTGCCTGTACGCGCGGCGCGCACGATCGTCTCGATCGCACGCTCGACGAGTTCGTCGCCGAGCACCACCTCGACCTTGATCTTGGGCAGGAAATCGACGACGTATTCGGCGCCGCGGTAGAGCTCGGTATGGCCCTTCTGGCGCCCGAAGCCCTTGACCTCGGTGACGGTGAGGCCCGTCACGCCGATCTCGGACAACGCCTCGCGCACTTCGTCGAGCTTGAACGGCTTCAGGATGGCTTCGATCTTCTTCATGGCAGCGTGTCGGATGAAGTCACGGAAAGTCGGTGCCGTGCGTCCGGCATGGTCAAAAGCTTACACCAAGGGCCATCCGCGACCTAGGCAGTCCCGTTCACCAGGCGCACCCCGCGGCCGCGAGCGCGCGCTTCCACGCAGGAATCCACGTTTGCGCGTTCCCGTCCCACGCGAGCGCGAGCGGCACGAGCGCGGCCCGCTGCGCGTCGAAGCACCAATAGCGATCAGGCATCCGGTAAGGCGGTGCAACGCGCGGCCCCATCGGCTGCGCGGCCACGCTCGCAAGCGGCTCGCGCATCAACCGGCCCACGAAATCGCGCGCCAGCAGCTCCGGCCACGCGGGCAGGTCGTACGTGGTCTGCACGAGGAGTCGCGGCGACAACGGCGTCGCCTGGACGGGCGGCATCACCAGGCCCCCCTGCGAGCCCCGCCCGAACGGCACCGCGCCGAGCTGGTCGGGAATCACGACCAGTACGTACTCACCGGGCGGCGTCTCCGCCGCGATGCGGGCGAGCGACGTCGCAAGCGTGCCCATGGCCTGCTGCACGGCGGCGCGTTGCGCGATGCCGTCGCGCAACAGCGGCCACGCCGCCACCAGCGCCACGATCGCCGCCGCGAGCGTGGCACGGCGCAACCACCGTTGCGACGCCATCAGCGGCAGTGCGGCAAGCACGGCGCCTGCCGCGACGACGGCGTACAGGTTGCGGCCACCCTGCCCGTTCGCGGGCCAGCGCAGCTGCATCGCGACGAGCACGCCGCTGGCCGCGACCACAAGCAGCAGCGCGACGCTTGCGGTCGCGACGGTCCCGCGCTCGCGCGCCAGCGCCAACGCGAGCACCAGCATCGCGACCAGCGCCGCTGCCAGCGCATGGCGCAGTACCGGCATGGGCAACGCCGCGGGCCACCACGCCGCGAGGCTCGCCGCATTGCGCAGTGCCGTGCCGTCGCCGAGCGCACCGCCAGGGTTGGAGCCCGCGAACACGCGGAACGGATCGCCGAACAGCCACTGTCGCCACACGAAGTAGCCGAGCGCCAGCAGGACCCACGGCCACGCCGCGCGCCACGTCCGCGCGGCGACGTCGAGCCCACGTTGCGCCCCGTCGTCCCATGCGCGCCGCGCCGCCAGCGCCACCACCAGCACGATCGCCAGCACCGCGGACTCCTTGCTCGCGAGCGCCAGCAGCGTCGCTCCCAGGCTCGCCGCGCGCCAGCCATCGAAGCGCCCGCTGCCGACGGCGAACGTGATGGCCGCCACCAGCATCCAGAACGTCGCGAGCAGGTCGAAGCGGCCGGCGATCCAGGCCACCGCCTCCACCGATGTCGGGAAACAGGCGAACAGCACTCCCGCAACGACCGCTGCGCCAGCGGCGCCCCGCACGGCAGGCGTCACGACGATGACGAGAAGCGCGACGAGTGCCGCGTTGGCCGCATGCAGCGCCACGTTCGCGGCGCGCCACGCAGCGGCGTCGGCACCGCTGCCGGCTTCGCTCAACGCAAATGACGCGAGCGTCAGCGGCCGGTACTGGTTGGACGCCGCGGTCACGGGGTGCAGGAACCCTGCCAACGCGTGGCCCAGCGCGTCGCCGGCTTCGCGCGCCGCGTGCGCGGTCCACAGCATCGAGTAATCGTCGCCGACGAAGCCGCCGCCGAGCGCGGGCCGGTACACGAGCCACGCGACGAGCGCGGGAAGCGCGCAGGCGAGCCAAGCGGCGACGCGCGGTCGCGTCATCGCGCGCGGGACGCGCCGTCTAGCGCGCGAGCGTTTCCCAGTCGTTCCACGCCGACGTGATCGGGTAGCGCCAATCCTTGCCGAAACCGCGCGGCGTGATCCGGATGCCGACGGCGGACTGCCGGCGCTTGTACTCGGCGATCTTGATGAGCCGCACGACCTTGCGCACGTCGGCCGCTGCATAGCCTTGCGCGACGATGTCGGCGGGACTCGCGTCGTGCTCGACGTAGGCCTCGAGGATCGCGTCCAGCACCGGGTACGGCGGCAACGAATCCTGGTCCGTCTGGTTGTCGCGCAATTCCGCGGACGGCGGCCGCGTGATGATCCGCTCGGGGATCACGCGGCCCAGCGCGTTGCGATAGTTCGAGAGCCGATAGACCAGCGTCTTCACGACGTCCTTCAGTACCGCGAAGCCACCGGCCATGTCGCCGTACAGCGTCGCATAGCCGACGGCCATCTCGGACTTGTTGCCGGTGGTCAGCACGATCGATCCGGTCTTGTTCGACAGTGCCATCA
>JAFEDG010000158.1 GCA_018241745.1 Pseudomonadota bacterium | reverse complement strand
CTATACTCACGGGCAGTCTCCAGACCGCCTTCGACATGCGTAGAAGAAAGCTTCTCACCGCCCTGGGTGCAGCCCCGCTGTTGCGGCTGCAACCTGCGTTGGCCAAGGCGCCCGCCGCTCCGATACCCAAGGTCGGCGACGTCATGCGGCTGCCGGACGCGCCGCTGATCAACGGCGGCACGTTCCTGGCCGCGGAAGCCGAAGGCCAGGTCACGCTCGTGTATTGGTGGGCGAGCTGGTGCCCGTTCTGTGCGCTCCAGTCCCCGCACATGCAGCGGCTGTGGGACGCGCAGCGCGCGCGCGGCCTGAAGATGCTCGCGCTGTCGATCGACGACGGCATCGAGGCGCCTCGCCAGTACATGGCCAGGAAGGGCTATACGTTCCCGTCCGGTCACAACGACGCCCGGATCGAAAAGGTGTTGCCCAAGCCCGGCGCCGCGATCCCCATTACCTGCATCCGCGGCCGCGACGGGCGCGTGGTGTTCATCGAGACCGGCCAGATGTTTCCGGAAGACGTCGAGGCGCTGGCCCGGTTCGTTTGAACACCCGGGTTGACCGTCCTGGAACCCCGCCCCATCATCCGCCCGGCTCAGCCACCTCCCGCCCCCGACGCATGAACTGGGACCTCCCCCTCCGGCGCCTGCCGGACATCGAACTGCAACCGGTCACCGATGGCTACGTCGCGTCGCTGCCCGGTGGCGACCGCGTCCACTTCCTCAATCCCACGGCGGCCCTGATCCTCGAAAGCTGCGACGGCACCCTCCCGGCTGGACGGCTGCCGAGGCTGGTGGCCGACGCCTTCGGCCTGGCCGAACCGCCGTTCGCGGACGTGGAAGCCTGCCTCGAATCGCTCCTCGACCAGGGCCTGGTGCGGGAAGTCCGGGCCGGCTAGCCACAAACGGCCGGGAACCGTGTATGCTGCACCGCGTTTTGCCTTGGAGCCAGACATGAACGACCCGCAGAAGATAGATGCCGTCGTCAGCCAGGTTGAGCCAGGTCGCCGCGATGCGGTGCGCAAGATCCTGCTCGGGACGGCGTTGTATGCAGCGCCGATCGTCGCGTCGTTTTCGATGGACAGCCTCGGTGGCGTGGCCAACGCGCAGGTGATCTCGGGCAACCAGACCTCGGTTCCCGTGCAGGTTCCGGCGACCACCGGTGTCGGCCTGTTCTCGATCGTCGCCGCGCTCGGTGCCGCCGGCGCCCTGATGCTCCGCCGCATCCGCGGCCGCTAGGCCGGGTCCCGCACCGCGTCGGCGGACGAGCGCGTGCGGCTTTCCGCCGCATTGATCGTCCGCGACGAAGCGCGCTTCCTCGAGGGCTGCCTCGCATCCCTCCGTGACCGCGTCGACGAGATCGTCGTCGTCGACACGGGCTCCACCGATTCCTCCATTGCCATAGCCCGGGCACACGGCGCGCGCGTCGAGACACACGCGTGGCGTGGCGACTTCGCCGCCGCGCGCAATGCCGCGATCGACGCGGCCTCCGGCGACTGGATCCTGTACATCGACGCCGACGAGCGCGTCGTCGCGTTCGACCGTGACCCCCTCGCGGCGCAGGCCACGGACCCGCGGGTCGTCGCGTGCACGGTGCTGTTCCGTCCGCGCACCGGCTACACCCGCTACCGCGAATTGCGCCTGTTCCGCAAGCACGCTGCGATACGGTTCCACGGCGCGATCCACGAAACGCTCGTCCCGGCGCTCGACGCCTTGTGCGCCGGCGGCGCGCATCGCATCGCGGACAGCGAGGTCGCGCTGGATCACCTGGGCTACGACGGTGACCTCGCGCACAAGCACCGGCGCAACCTGCCGCTGCTGGAAGCGCGGCTGGCGCGCGAGCCGGGCCACGTGTATTGCCTCGACCAGCTCGGCGTGACGCGCGAGGCGCTCGGCGACGCCGCCGGCGCGGAAGCCGCGTACCGCGAGGCGATCGCCGCGCTGCGCGCGACGGGCTCGACACGTCTTGCGGAAAGCGCGCCCTACCTGCATCTCGCCCACCTGCTGCGCGCGCAGCAGCGCGACGCCGACGCCGTGATCGACGAGGGCCGCACGCGCTACCCCGGGCACCACGCGCTGGACTGGCTGCGCGCGGCGTCGTTCGTCGAGCAGCGGCGCGATGCGGAGGCGATCCCGCTGCTGCAGGCGCTTGCCGCCATCGACGCTGCCACGCTTCCGGCGGCCGGGCTCGCGTTCGACGCGTCGATCTTTGGCGCGCAGGCCCACGCCGCGCTGGGCCTCTGCTACGGGCGGCTCGGGCGGCTGGCGGAAAGCGCGGCCCACTACGCACGCGCACGCGACCTCGCGCCGGACGACCTGGAGATCCGCGCCAAGCACGCGGTGGCAGCGCTGCGCGCCACGCGTGCCCGGCCCGGCTGACCGGGTCCGTCGCGATGCGCCGCCGCTCGCTGCTGTACGTCGCGCCGATCATGCCGGCCGCGCGCGGCAACGGCCTCGCGATGCGCGCCGCGCTGTTCCTGCGCGCACTGGCGCGCGACCACGACGTCACGCTGCTGGTCGTACCGGTCGCCGGCGACGCAGAGCCCACCGCGTTCGCGCGGCGCCATGCGCGGCGCATCGCCACGGTGTCGCTCGCGGGGACCGAGGACCCGCTGTGGACGTTGTGCGCGCGGATCACCGATCCTGCGGCACGCGCGGCGGCGTTCGCCGCGTACCCACGGCCCGCGCTGTGCCGCTTCGCGACGAGCCCCTGCCTCGACGCCGCGCGCATCGCGGTCGGCGCGGAGCGCTTCGACGCGATCCACGTGGGGCGCACCTACCTGGCAGCGTACGCCGCGCCATTCCTGGCGGCGCCGGCGCGCGGCGCGCGTCCGTTCGCGAGCATCGACCTCGACGACGACGAACCGGCGACCCATCGTCGCCTTGCGGCGCTGCATGCGGCGGACGGGCGCGCCGACGACGCCCGCGTCGAGACGGCCGAGGCGGACAAGTACGAACGCCATGAGGCGCAGTGGCTGCCGCAGTTCGACCTCTGCTACCGGTGCAGCGACCTCGACGCGGCGGCGACGCGTGCGCGGATGCCGTCCGGCGTCGTCGCGGTCGCGCCGAATGCCGTCGCCATTCCCTGGCTCGCGCATCGCGTGCGCAACGTGCAGCGGCGGCTGCTGTTCGTCGGCAACCTGTCGTACCTGCCCAACGTCGACGGGCTCCGCCGCTTCGTGACGACGATGCTGCCGGCGATTCGCGCCGCGCTCGGTGACACGATCGTGCTACGTGTCGCCGGCAGCCGGCCGACGCCCGAAGTCGTCGCACTCGCGCAAGCGCAGGGCGTGCAGCTCGTGGCCAACCCTCCGGCGATCGGCATGCACTACCGGTGGGCGGACGTCGCCATCGTGCCGCTGGTGGCCGGCGGTGGCACGCGAATCAAGCTGATCGAGGCATTGGCGTACGCCGTGCCCGTTGTCGCGACGCCGCTCGGCGCGGAGGGTCTTGCCGTCACCGACGGGGTGGACGTGCGGCTCGCCGACGCCGGGCCCGCATTCACGGACGCCTGCCTCAGCGTGCTGGCGGACGCGCCCGTCGCACGACGGCTGGGACGCGCTGGACGGCAGCTGGCGATCGGCCGTTACGCGAGCGCCGCTGGCGAACGGGCGATCCGCGATGCGCACGTGGCCGCGTGGGCGGCGAGCACGCGCTAGCGGGCCGCCGCCGCCTTGCGCAACAGCATGTGCAGCCGGTCGACGTCGACGTCGAGCGCGCCCTGGAACCCCGTGCCGGCCGGCGTGGGGCAGAACAGCACGCCGTGCACGAGGTCCAGCTTGGCTGCGATGATCCAGAAGAACGACCTGAACTCCGCCGTGGGCATGAATTCGATGACGCGCGTCCCCGGCGGGCAGAACAGCAGGTTCGCGAGCCCCGCGCCGTGCGGCCCGACGACGAACTCCGCCTGCTGGAACAGCGCGATCTGCTCGCGGATCGGCATGCCCTCGAGGTAGACGGTTTCGAAGCCCTCGGCGACCAGCAGCGCCTCGACGGCCGCGTGGTTGGCGACGGTACGCGCTGCCCCTTTGCGCGCCACATACAGGCGCCGGCATGCGGCCGCGGCCGGGACCGGATTGCGCGCGGCCACGTGGCCACGAAAACGGCGCAAGTGATGCGCGGGCAGCGACTGCACGAGGTCGGGATCGAACCAGATCGCTTCGCGGACCCGGATCAGGTCCGGGACGATCTCGACGACCGGATAGCGGTCGACTCCCACGAGCGCAAGCGACGAGCGATGGTCGAACGCGGCGTCCACGTCGACGGATTGCGGCATGGGTACGCGAACGTCCAGCCGCTCGCCGAGGGCGTCGCCGAGGACGTCGAGTCCCAGCAGCGCCTCGACGGCCCAGTGATAGTAGTTGTGCAGGTTGCCATTGAAGTACACGAGCCATGAGCCGTCGTACTCCGGCGCGCGCGCAATCGCATCGGCGTCGATGCGGATGGCCGATGCATCCCCGTCCAGCCATGGGGCCGAGCCGCGCGGCGCACCCCCCAGGAAACCCATGCCGCGCCACACGCCGCTGCGGTCGAAGATCGAGCCTTCCGAGAAGCGTGCCATCGATACCAGTACGTTGGAGCGACGCAGGAAGCGCACGTGGTCGCGCCGGTCCGAAGCCGACTCCCCCGTCGTCGCGGTCGCGCCCTCGAAACGGCGGCGATCCGCCGCGTCGACGCACAGCGGCGGCGGGAGCGCGAGCGTCGACTCCGTCGCCCAGAAGCAATCGTGGCCTGCGACAAATGCGTCGAACGTGTCGACGCGGCGGCTGTCGGGTGTCGTCACGGCCCGCAACACCATCGGAACCGGCGCGGCGTGCATGCGGGCGCGCGGGTTGGGCTTGCCCGCATCGGCCACCGCGTCCGCGGGCGCTGCGACGCGCGCCGGCTCGAAGTACAACAGGCCGGTGACTGCCCAGCGCGCGCGACCACCCGCGAGCGCATCGCGCCACGTGGACGCCGCGACACTCGTGTCCTCCTCCAGCGTCACGTCGACGATGCCGTCCGCGCCAACGGCGGTCGACAGCGCAGCGTCGCGTTCGCTGTTCGCAGCGACCGTCACGCTGATCGCCGGACCGGCGCCAGCGCGCATGCGCAAGGCGACGGCGCGCGAGCGCGCCGCCACGCGCAATACGAGCGCGACGACGGAGGGCGTGGGCACGTCGACCCGGAAGCGCAACCGCGCCTCCGGCGCCGCGGCGGCAACGCCATGCGCATCCGGCGGATCCCAACCGGTCTCGCACACCAGCGCCGCGGACAGCGTGCCGTCGAGCGGATCGGCGGGGACTGGCGCTGCATCGCGCCCGATGCGGACGAAGCGGCCGGCCGGCAGGCGGAGCGCACGCGGCCGCGCGGGGACCGGCAATGCGGCGGCCATCGACTGCGCGGCGCGCACGACGTCGGTGGCAACGTCGTGCCACGACCGCGGCTGGAATTGCGCCGCGATCTCCTGCTCGCGTCGCTGCAGCGCGTCGGGATCGTCGAGGTAATGCACCAGGCGCGCATAGCCGTCGCGCACGTTATAGGGATCGATGTAGTCCGCGGCAGCGCCGCCCGCCTCCGGGATGCCGCCTACGTTGGCGCACAGGCACACCTTGCCGTGGGCGAGGCTTTCACTGACCGGCAGGCCCCAGCCTTCCGCCAGGCTCGGAAACATCGTGCACAGGCAATGCCGGTACAGGTAGTCGAGCTCGACGTCCGAGGCGTCGTGGATGACCTCGATGCAACCGTCGAGGTTGTTGGACGCGGCGAGCTGGTCCATGAAGTCGCGGACGAGCCAGCCGTTGCGTCCGGCGTACACGAGGCGCGGCACGTCGTTGCGGCCGCTCGCGACCAGCATCTTCCACAGGTGGAACAGGTATTGCGGATTCTTGCGGACCTCGAGCGTGCCGACGCACAGCACGTAGCGGGACGCCGCCAGCGCACGCACGCGCTCGCGCACCGCACCGTCCGGGGCCGCCTCCGCTGCGAGCTCGCGCGCGAGTGGCACGACGCGCACCGGTAGCCGGTCGAACCCCCGTTCCTCCATCACCTGCGCGAGCGACAGGCGGTTGAATTCCGTCGTCGTCAGCAGGAAGTCCGCATACGCGAGCATCTCGGCGAGGCCGCGTGCGGAGACCTGCGCCGTGTGCGCGTCGAAGAACTCCGGCGTGTCGATGGGCAGGACGTCGTGCACGAGGGCCCCGATCACGACACCGGCACGCCGCAGCGCCTGCAATGCGCGGCCGGTCCCCGGCACTGCCCAGTACGCGCCCAGCGTGAGGAAGAGGTCGCCAGCCCGCAGCGCCTGGCTCGGCGGCGACCGCAGCAGCGCGCGCATCGCCGCGACGCGCGCCGCGCGGGACGTCGAGCGCGATGCCGTCGCGTCGAGCAGCGCCAGCACGGCATCGGTGGGCAGGACGCCGATGCGCCCGGCTTCGTCGAACACGACGAGATGGACCGGCGGCGCATGCGACAGCGCGACCAGCTGCGCGAGGATGCCGCCCTGCACGCGCTGGATGCCGGTCAGCGTCGCGTGATGCAGCAGGTACTGGACGAGGTCGGTGACGTCGAACAGCACCGCCGTCGCGGTAGAGGGGCCGAAGCGCTTCCAGAAGCCGGGATCGATCCACGGCTCGTAAGGCTCGAACCGCCGATCCGTCATCGACGGGATGACGCAGCGTTGCGCGTCGGGCGCCAGCAGCGCTGCCATGTGCGAGAAGCTGCTGTTGCACACGGCCAGCCGGTCCGCGCGGCGCATGATCTCGAAGTCCGCGACGTGGGCCGGCAGCGCGGTGGCGGGTGGCGGCGCGCGCTCGAAGGCGGCGAACGCGGGCAGCACGCTGTCAGGCTCGTCGGTCGCGACGTAAAGCAACGGCCGCTCGAGCGTCGACCATGTGGAATGCAGCCATTGGACATACCAGGCTTCCGGCACCAGACGGAAATAGGACGAGCCGAGCGGATGGTCGCGATAGTCGCCGCGGCGCACATGCACGGCCACCAGCGTGCGCCGCCCGCCTTCGGTGACGCGGTCTCGCCATGCGTCCAGCGCCTGCGCGTGCGGCTGCGCGAGCGCGAACAGCGTGCGCAACAGCGGCCGGTGCGGACGCCAGCATGCCGGTGTTTCCTGGAAGTAACCGACGAAATCGACGTTCACCGGCGGCTCGTCCAGGTGCCACAGCGCGAGGTCGTCGTCGGTGAATCCCGGGAACTCGAGCGCAGGCAACGTCGGCGGCGCGGGTGCGACGTCGTCGTCCAGCGCGTACGGCACGTTCCCATCCCACCGTGGGAGCTGCACGGCGACGCCATGACGCAGCCCGTAGAGCCTGGCGAATGCGTAGCGGAACATCTGGTTGGCAAAACGTCCGTGGTCCGCGAACGTCGCCATCGTGACGCGTGCCCGCGCGATGCGCCCCGGGCCATGCAGCGTGCGCACGTGGTCGCTTGCGAGGAAGCATTGCGCGGGGCCCTGCGCCGCATCGGCGGCGCCGATGGCAACGTAGCCGCGGTCGAAGAGCTCGCGCTGCAGGCGCCATGCGTCGGTGTCGCGCGCGGCATCCGCGGCCGAAGGCCACGTCGCGACGATGCCGGCCCATGGCAACGGGTCGCGATGCGCGGCGAGCCACGCTGCCCACTGCGCGGCCGGCAGTAGCGGCACGGCGCGGCCTGCGTCCGCGGCCCGGGCGGCCGCTGCGACCGCCTCCTGGCCGGCGGGCACGACCACGTGCCACGCGCTCGCGCCGTGCCGGAGGAACGGCCGCGGCAGCGCGTTCACTGGGGCAAGGCGTAGGCGACGACCTGGTCCGCGACCTGCCGCTTGAGGATCGAGTTGCCGCCCGCAACGAATACGACGTACTGGCGTCCCTTGTAGACGTACGTCGCGGGAATCGCGACTGCGGGCGCATCGACCTGCGCCTTCCACAGCACGTCGCCGGACGCGAGGTCGATCGCGCGCACGCGTGCGTCCATCGAACCCCCGATGAACACGAGGCCGGTCGCCGTGATCAGTGGCGCGCCGATCGTCACCGTGCCCCAGTCCTCCGGCATGTACCAGCCCCACTGCTGGACCTGGCCGAACGGCTTGCGCCACAGCAGCTTCCCGGTGTCGACCGCGTACGCGGACAACGTGCCATACGGCGGCTTCCAGCACGGCATCCCGAGCCAGTTGGAGAAGTTGTCGAGATAGAGGCCGTACGGCGAGTCGTGTTGCGGGTACCAGGACTTGGGCGTGCCGGCCTTCGTCTTCGCGTCGTATTCGTCGCGCGGGATCAGGCGGTAGATCTGCGCGACGGCCGAGCTGTTGACGACGTAGGTGTTCGTGCGCGGATCGAGCGCGCCGCCGCCCCACTCGACGCCGCCGGCGGTCGCGGGCCATGCCAGCGTCCCCTTCACGCTCGGGGGCGTATAGCGCCCCTCGTGGCGCAGTCCCGCGTACGTCCGGCTGCATTCGCCGAACCCCGCCAGGTCACCGAGTCGCGAGATGCCGGCGAACTCGTCGGGGACCGTCGGCGCAAGGCGCGTCGAGTACGGTTGCGTCGGCGCGGCGGCTTCGCCATCCGCGTCCGACGCGGGCACGGGCTTCTCCTCGATCGGGTCCAGCGGCTCGCCCGTCACGCGATCGAGCACGTACAGCATGCCCATCTTGGTCGACTGCACGAGCGCGGGAATGGTCTTGCCGTCGCGCTTGAGATCGACGAGCGTCGGCGGCGAGTTGATGTCGTAGTCCCACAGGTCGTGATGGACGAGCTGCCGCGACCACAGCACCTTGCCCGTGTTGGCGTCGAGCGCGGTCACCGACGTCGCCAGCGGCAGCGCTTCCTTGCGGTTGCCTCCCCAGAAATTCGGGCTCGGCGAGCTGACGGGGATGTACAGGATGTCGCGCGCGGGATCGATCGACATGCTGGCCCACACGTTCGCGGTACCGGTGCGCCTGGCGACGTCGGGCGGCAACGCATCGAACGTCCACTTGAGCTTGCCGGTGCGCGCGTCGACGGCGAACACGGTGCCCGGCGGATCCTGCGCCTCGGCCCAGTCCTTGCCCGCCCAGCCGATGTACAGCGTGTCCTTGTAGACGGTGGGCGGCTGCAGCAACGACAGCGGCCACTTCGCGTTGACGATGTTCCACTGGTTCACGTTCAGCGCGCCGTGGTCGCCGAAGCCGTCGCAGGGCTTGCCGGTGTCGGCGTCGACGGCGAACAGTCGCGCGTCCATCGTGCCCTGGTAGACGATCTTCTGGCACGGCTTGCCCGCTTCCGGCACGGACGCCTGCCAGTACGCGACGCCGCGCGACTTCAGGTCCGGCTGCGTCAGCGCCTCGCGGCCGGCGTGCGAGTCGAACATCCACTTGACGCGCCCCGAGTCCGGCTCGATGGCGAAGATCCGGTAGAACGGCGTGCCGACGTAAACGGTGTCGTTGACGAACAGGGGCGTCGCGGACCAGACGGTCATCGGCACTGCACCCGAACCGTCGGAGACGTCGCCCGTGTGCACCTCCCATGCCTTTGCGAGCCGCGCGACGTTCGCGGGCGAGATCTGGTCGGCGACCGAGAACTTGCGGTCCATCAGGTCGCCGTTGAACGTGGACCATTGCGTGTCCGCCGTGGTCGCGCGTGGCGCCGTGACCGGGCCCGCGCGCGCGATGGCGGCGCGCTCGTTCCACCAGGGCAGCAGCGCGAAGGCGAGTGCCGCCCCGACCGCTGCGAGCGCCAGTACGCGCGACACCGCAGTCCACGCGCTGTCGCTGCGCAAGCCCTGGCCCGCCACGACGCACCAGCCCCAGAACGCGACCGCCATCGCCACGGCGAGCCATCCCGTGCGCAGCATGAACGCTGCGAACGCCGTCCCGGCGATCAGCACGAATGCCAAGGCAAGCCATGCGCGCCAGGTCCCGCCGCCCGCCAGCGGCCTGCGGACGATCGCCAGCCCGACGCCGGCCAGCGCGGCGGCGCCGGCCAGCGCCGTCATCGCGCCACCGCTGTACGCGATGCCGCTGCCTTGCGCAAAACACCCGACGGCCGCGAGTGCGAGACCCCACAGCGAAGCGATCAGCAGCAGCGCGCCTGCGCGATTGCGTTGTTCCGGTGCCATGGGTCCCGCCGATGAGCGCCGTGCGGCGCGAACGGGCCCCATGTTACGCCGGCGTCGCCGCGCGCGCGCGTACGTCAGTGCAGTTGCGCGTAGATCCGCTCGGCGAGCGCACGGCTGATGCCGGGGACGCGCGTCAGGTCGTCGACGCTCGCCGCCTGCACGCCGCGCAGGCCGCCAAAATGCGCGAGCAACGCCCGCCGGCGCGTGGCACCGATGCCCGCGATCTCCTGCAGCGACGACGCGAGCCGCGCCTTGCCGCGCCGCGCGCGATGACCCTGGATCGCGAAGCGATGCGCTTCGTCCCGGATCTGCTGCAGCAGGTGCAGCCCCGGGTGATCGGGCGGCAGGTTGAGCGGCAGGTCACGATCCGGGAACACGATGTCCTCCAGTCCCGGCTTGCGTTCCGGCCCCTTGGCGATGCCGATGAGCGGCACGCCGTGCAGTCCCTGCTCGACGAGCACCTGCGCGGCGATGGCGACCTGGCCCTTGCCGCCGTCGATGACCAGCAGGTCGGGCGCCGGATACTCTCCCGCAGCCACGCGTGCGTAGCGCCGCGTCAGCGCCTCGCGCATCGCCGCATAATCATCGCCCGCCTCTTCCGGCGTCACGTTGAACTTGCGGTATTCGCCGGACTGCATCGCGAGCTTGTCGAACACGACACACGATGCGACGGCCGCCTCGCCCATCGTGTGCGAGATGTCGAAGCACTCGATCCGCTGCGCCGTCGGCGGCAGCCCCAGCGCGTCCTGCAGCGCGGCGAGGCGGTCCTCCTGCGTCGCCTTCTGCGCGAGCCGCTGGCCGATCGCCAGCGCAGCGTTCTGCTGGGCCATCTGCAGCCACACGCGGCGCTCGCCCCCGGGATTGCTGTTGATCGCCACGGCGCGCTGCGCCTGGGCGGTCAGCAACTCCGCGAGCGTGTGCGTGTCCTCGGCGTCCGGCACGATGATCGTCGGCGGCACCGGACGCTCGAGGTAGTGCTGCGCGAGGAACGCGGCCACGACATCCGCCACCGTGCCGCCTTCCGCGTGCTGCGGGAAGAACGTGCGGTCGCCCACGTGGCGGCCGCCGCGCACCATGACGACGTTGACGGCGATGAGGCCGCGGTCGGCCACCGCCGCGACGACGTCGATGTCGCCCGCCGTCGCGCTCTCGACGAACTGGCGCGACTGCAGCTGGTTGATCCGCGTGATTTTGTCGCGGACGCGCGCGGCGCGCTCGAACGCGAGGTCGGCGCTCGCCGCTTCCATCTGCTCCTTGAGCCGCTCGAGCACGACGTCGGTCTTGCCTTGCAGGAACAGTGTCGCCGCCTGCACGTCGTCGCGATACTCGTCCTCGCCGATCAGGCCCACGCACGGCGCCGTGCAGCGCTCGATCTGGTGCAGCATGCACGGCCGCGAACGGTTGGCGAACACCGTGTTCTCGCATACGCGGAGCAGGAACACCTTCTGCAGCAGCGCGATGCCTTCGCGCACCGCGCCGGCGCCGGGAAACGGGCCGAAGTAGCGGTTGTCGCGGTCCAGCGCGCCGCGATGAAAGCGCAGCTGCGGGAAGCGGTCGCCGCTGATGCAGATGTACGGGTAGCTCTTGTCGTCGCGGAACAGGATGTTGTAGCGCGGCTCGAGTGCCTTGATCAGGTTGTTCTCGAGCAGCAGCGCCTCGCCTTCCGAGCGCGTTACGGTCGTCTCGACCCGGGCCACCTGCTGCACCATCGCCGCGATCCGCGGCTCGTGCCCGCTCTTCTGGAAATAGCTCGACACGCGCTTCTTGAGGTCGCGCGCCTTGCCGACGTACAGCGCGCCGCCCGTGCTGTCGAACATCCGGTACACCCCCGGCTTGCCGGGCAGCGAGCGGAGCAGTTCACGGGCGTCGAACGCCGCGACGCTTCCAGGCTCGGCGGCGCGCGACGCAGCCTCGCTCGCGTCCGGCTCGCGTGCAAGCGGCGGATTGACGATGCGCGACAGGCGGGAAACCTTGCTCATGCAGTCGCTGGGCGGTCGAGGTGACGGGCGATCGCGTCGAAGACGGCGTGGAACATCGGCGTCGTCAGCCGCCCGGTGTTGGTGTTGTAGCGGCTGCAATGATAGCTGTCGAACAGCGTGAAACCGGCGACGGCGTGTTGGGCGCCATGGGCGAACGCATGCCGCGCCGGACGCTCGCCGAGTGCGCGCAGCACCGCGTCGTGCGCGATCCGGCCGAGCGCGAGGATCGCCGCGCCGGCGGGCAGCGTCGCGACGTCGGCCGCGAGCCACGCATTGCAGCGCGCCACCTCGTCGGGAGCCGGCTTGTTCTGCGGCGGCAGGCACTTGACCGCGTTGTTGATCCGGCAATCGGTGAGCACGAGGCCGTCGTTGCGCGCGGTCGACGTGGCGCTCGAACCGTAGCCGTAGCGATGCAGCGTGCCGTACAGCAGGATGCCCGCGTGGTCGCCGGTGAACGGGCGGCCGCTCGCGTTCGCGCCATGCATGCCCGGCGCCAGGCCGACGACCAGCAGGCGTGCCGCCGGATCGCCGAATGGCGGCACCGGCTTGCACCAGTACGCCGGATGCTCCGCGGCAACGGCGTCGAGAAACGCCGCGAGCCGCGGACAGCGGCGACATTGCGGGTCGTACGAGGCGTGAGCCATGGGCACAGGCACAATGGCGGTTTTGCGGGCGGGGTTCATGGGCGACATCGGCGGGCGCTACGGCTGCCGCGAAGGCCCCAGGACTGCGCCGCGCGACGGTCAACGTTAGCATGCCGGTCCACAGCCCCCACCTGGAGATACGCTCGGCCACGCCGCCCGAGCGCACGCGCGGCACACGCCCGCCGCTCCTGTTCGTGCACGGCGGTTATTGCGACGCGTGGTGCTGGGAGCACTACTTCCTGCCATGGTTCGCGGCGCGCGGTTACCGCGCGTCGGCGCTGTCGTTGCGCGGGCACGGCAAGAGCGAAGGCCATGACACGCTGTTCGGCGCGAGCCTCGACGACTATGCGGCCGACGTGCTGCACGTCGCGCGCACGCTCGGCGACGCGCCGGTGCTGGTCGGCCACTCGATGGGCGCCGCGGTCGTCGAGCGGATCATCCAGCGCCACGCGCTGCCAGGCGCCGCGCTGCTGGCGCCCATCCCGCCGTCGGGCCTGATCCCGATCGCGACGCGGCTCGTTGCGGAGCAGCCCGAGTACATGCTGCACATGAGCTATTTCAACCCGTCGCGGCTGTCGAGCGAAGTGATGTCGGCGCTGCGGCCGTTCTACTTCACCGATCGCGTCGACGCCGAACTGCTCGTCGAGGCGGCGCTGCACTTCAATTCGGAATCGCCACGCGCGCTGTTCGACCTGTCGTTGCGCGTGCCGTTCGGCGCCGTGCCGAGTGGCACGCCGATCCTCGTGCTCGGCGCCAGCGGCGACCGCATCTGCCGCCCGGACGACGTGATCACGACCGCCGAGCAGCACGGCGTGACGGCGACGATCGTGCCGGGCCTTGCGCACATGATGATGCTGGAACCGGACTGGGAACGCGTCTCGCTGCCGCTGCTGCGCTGGGTCGAGACGCTACGCCCGGCGCGCGCCTAGCGGGAGACCTGCGCCGCGCGCCGCCTCATCGCGCCGTTGCCGAGGGTCGCTTGGCCATCGCGAACGCCGCGAATTCCGCCACCGGCAGCGGCTGGCTCGCCCAGAATCCCTGGAAGCAGTGGCAGCCGCGCGCCTGCAGGAAGTCGAGCTGCGCCTTCGTGCCGACGCCTTCGGCCACCACCTTGAGGCCCAGGCCGCGCGCGAGGCCGATGATCGCCTCGGTGATGGCCGCGTCACCCGGGTCCGTCTCCAGGTCGGCGATGAACGAGATGTCGATCTTCAGCGTGTCGATCGGGAAGTGCTTGAGGTGGGTCAGCGACGAATAGCCGGTGCCGAAGTCGTCGATCGCCACCGTGAAGCCCGCCGCCCGCAGCGCGTGGAGCACCTTCCGGATCGCGTCGAGGTCGTGCAGCAGGCTGGTCTCGGTGACCTCGAGCTCGATCCAGCCGGGCTCGCAGCCCGCGTCGCGCACGATGCCTTCGATCCGCTGCGCGAGGTCCTCGCGGTAGAACTGGCGCGCCGACAGGTTCACCGACACGGTCAGCGGCAGGCCCGCGTGCCGCCACGCGACGACCTGCCTGGCCGCGTGCTGCAGCACCCATTCGCCGAGCGCGTGGATCAGGCCCGACTCCTCGGCCAGCGGGATGAACACGGTGGGCGGCACGCTGCCGTGCTCGCGATCCTCCCAGCGCAGCAGCGCCTCGGCGCCGATGATCGCGCGGTCGCTCACCCGCACGACCGGCTGGTAGTGCAGCTCGAGCCGGCCTTCCTTGAGCGCCGTACGCAGCGCGGCCTCCAGCGTGTGCTGGCGCAGCCGGTGCTCGGCCAGGTTGGCATCCAGGAACTGGTACGTGTTGCGGCCGAGCTCCTTGCTGCGGTACATCGCGACGTCCGCATGCTTCAGCAGCTCCTCGGGGTCGTCGGAGTCGTCGGGGTACACGGCGATGCCGATCGACGACGTCACGTAGATGTCGTGCTCCTCGATCGTGAACGGCTGCGCGATCGCGTCGAGCAGCTTCTGCGCGATGCGCCCCAGTACCGCGGGCTCATCGAAGTCCTCGACGATCACCATGAACTCGTCGCCACCCAGCCGCGCGAGCAGGTCCGTCTCGCGCAGCGCCGCCGACAGCGCGGCGGTCACGTGCTTCAAGAGCTCGTCGCCGATCCGGTGGCCGAGCGTGTCGTTGACGTTCTTGAAGCGGTCGAGGTCGATGAACAGGACACCGATGCGCTTGCCCGCGCGCTTGGCCTGCGCGATCGCCTGCGTCAGCCGCTCGTGCAGCAGCAGCCGGTTGGGAAGCCCGGTGAGCGCGTCGCGCGTCGCCATGTACTGCAACCGCTCTTCCGCCTGGATCCGCGAGCTCACGTCCTGGACGAACGACAGGATCGACACGATCTCGCCCGTGTCGTCGACGAGCGCCGAGTGGTACCACTCGCACCAGATCGTGCTGCCGTCCTTGCGGTGGTTGCGCGTGAGCGCCGTCGCGCGTGGCTGCAGGCCGGTCATCAGCTTGCCGGCGAGGCTCACCATCGCGTCGAGGTCGTTCTCGTGGACGAGGACGTTGTCAGTCAGCGCCATGCCCAGCACCTCGTCGCTCTCCCAGCCGAAGATGTTCGTCGCCTGCGGCGACCAGCGGACGAGGTTGAAGTCGCGGTCCCACTCGAGCACCGCCAGCGGCGTGTTGCTGATGTGCGACGACAGCATCCAGTTCGCGTGGCGCAACGCGTGCTCGTTGTTGCGCTCGTCGTGCACGTCGGTGTGCACGGCGTAGATGCCGATCACGTTGCCTTCCGTGTCGCGGTTCGGCGCATAGTGGATCGCCTCCCAGCGCGCCTCGCCGGACGGTTGCGGCAACATCAGCTCGGTCGACACCGTCTCGCCCTTCAGCACGCGCTCGAAGATCGGCGCGAGCAACGCAAAGCGCTCGGCGCCGCCGACTTCCTCGACGCGGCGCCCCGTCAGGTCCTTGCGGCTTTCGCCGAGCCAGGCCTCGTCGTGGCCGTTGACGAAGCGGTAGCGGTAGTCGCCGTCGATGTACGACACGCGCGCCGGCACGTTGTCCATGATCAGCCGCAGCTCGGCCTCGGACGCACGCAGCGCCTCCTGCGCCTGCTTGAGCCCATGGATGTCGTTCATCAGCACGAACGCGCCGTGGATCTCGCCCGATGGGCCCGCATCCGGCACCACGCGCACCGTCATCCACCGCTTGACGCCGTTGGCGCCCGGCACGAGGCGGTCGAACGCGGTGGACTCCCCTTCCAGCGCACGCTGCACCATCGTCTGCGCACTCTGGTAG
Source organism: Pseudomonadota bacterium (assembly GCA_018241745.1). Classification (GTDB taxonomy): domain Bacteria; phylum Pseudomonadota; class Gammaproteobacteria; order Burkholderiales; family Casimicrobiaceae; genus VBCG01. Next base: position 14,710 of record JAFEDG010000158.1, on the reverse strand, counting down.
ATCGCGTGGCCGATCACGTCGCGCAGCGTCAGCGTGCCTACCTGCTCGGGTGTCAGGCCGAAGTACTGGAAGAAGCTGCGGTTGACGTACACGCACGTCTCGCCGCGATCGATGTACGCGACGGGCGCCGGCACACCGTCCATGATCGCGCGCAGCTGGGACTCCCGCGCCGCCAGCGCGTCCTGTGCCTGCTTCAAGTCGGTGATGTCGTGGCCGACGACGTAGCGGCCCTTGACGGTGCCGTCGAAGCGGACGTCGGGCACGACCCGCGCGCGGATCCAGCGCGTGCGGCCCAGCGCGTCGGTGACCTCGCGTTCGTACGTTACCGACTCGCCGGTCATCGCGCGTGACCGCGAATCCGTCAGCTCCGCGGCGGACTCGGCGCCCAGCACCTCGTGCGGCAGCTTGCCGATGACGTCCTCGCGACGCAGCCCGTACAGGCCCAGGAACGCCTCGTTGACGAACGTGTAGCGGCTGTCGCCGTCCAGGTAGACGACGGGTTCCGGGATGTTGTCGGTGAAAAGCCGCAGCTGCTCCTCGCGCGCCGCGAGCGCCTGCTCGGTCAGCTTGAGGTCGTGGATGTCGTACTCGGTGCAATAGATCCCGCGCACCTGGCCCGACGCGTCGAGGTCCGGGACCATGCGGCCGTGCGTCCAGCGCCGCTGCCCGTCCGGCGTGCGCTGCACGCGCTCGTACTCGACGTGCTCGCCCGCCTGCGCGCGCCGCAGGATCGGACGGAGGAACGCGGCCACGTCCGCGGCCAGCACGTCGGCAGGCGTCCGCTTCAGGATCTCGTCCTGCGGCCGGCACGCGGCATTGGCGAACGCCTGGTTGACGAACGTGTAACGCAGCTGGCGATCGAGGTAGGCGATCGGGCCCGGAATGTTGTCGGCGAACAGCTTCAGCTGCGCCTGCTGCGACTTGAGCGCATCGCGGATGACGATGTCGTCCTCGATGTCGTTCACCACCGCGAACACGCCACCGACGCGCCCACCCAACTCGTGGTCCGGGAACAGCGTGATGCGCACCCAGCGCAACGCGCCGTCGGCCTTGGTTTCGCGCCGCTCGTACGAAACCGTCGCGCCGGACAACGCGCGCTCGACATAGCCCTGCATGTCCGCGAGCGCATCGCCGCGCAGGAAGTCGCGCAACGGCCGCCCCAGCAGGTCTTCAGCGGGCGCGCCGATCCAGTCGGAGAACGGGCGGTTGCCGAAGCGCAGCTTCAGCTGGCGGTCGAAGTGGAAGATCGGCAGGCCGACGCTGTCGGTGACGAGCCGCAGCTGGTGTTCGCGCTGGCCCGCTTCCAGTTCCAGCCGCTTCAGGTGGTCGACGTCGCTGTACGTGACCAGAAAGCCGCGGATGTTGCCCTGCAGGCTGCGGTCCGGGTAGTAATCGACGCGGATCCAGATGCCCTGGCGCGACGACGAGAACAGCTGGCGCTCGAAGCCGGTCCGCTCGCCGGACAGCGCGGCCTCGACGTAGGCGTGGTAGAGCTGGTAGACCTCGCGGCCCAGCACCTCGATGATCTCGTGCCCGAGGACATCCTCGGCACGCCGGCCGATCCACTCGACGAACGCCTTGTTGGCGAAGCGGTAGCGCTGCTCGCGGTCGATGTACGCGATCGGCAGGCCCAGCGCATTGAGCTTGCGCTGGGACAGCGAGGTCAGCGACGGCGGGAGGTCGACGACGCCCAGCAGCTCGCCCGCCGTCTGGACGGTGGGGGCATCGAGTCGGGCGACTACGCGCGGCCGGGCCATCGGTGCATCCTGGGTGGGGTACGGAGCGACACCAAACCAGTGCCGTAAGCAAGGATAGTGCCGATCGCCCGGTCCGTGGGCGACCGATGGCCGCCATGACGCGTCGGGCCCAATGGTTACAATTCGCGGCACTCCCGCGCCCCAAGGGCGCCCACCCGCGCGCCATGCCCACCTTGCAACGTCCCCCGTCCCGCCGTCTTCGCGCCGTCCTGGCCGCCGTGGTCGCCCTGTATGCCGGCAGCGCCGCCGCTGCCGGGGTGCCCGCCCTGGGTGGCATACCGATCGACTTCATCCTGTTCGCGCTGACGCTGCTGGGCGTCGCGCTGTTCCACGGACGGACGCTGCAGATCGCCGTCACCGGACTCGTCGTCATCACGCTCTACAAGATCGTCGCGTCGCCGTTCCCCGAAGGCAGCGGTGTCCCGGGGCTCGTGGCCCATCTCGGGCACGAATGGGTACTGGTGGCGAACCTGCTGGCGCTGCTCACCGGCTTCGCGCTGCTGTCCCGGCACTTCGAGGACAGCAAGGTGCCGGCCTGGCTGCCGCACCTGCTGCCCAACGACTGGAAGGGCGCGTTCGTGCTGCTCGTCGTGATCTTCGTGCTGTCGTCGTTCCTCGACAACATCGCGGCGGCGCTGATCGGCGGCGCGATCGCGCACGTCGTGTTCCGCCAGAAGGTCCACATCGGTTACCTCGCTGCGATCGTCGCGGCGTCGAACGCGGGCGGCTCCGGCAGCGTCGTCGGGGACACCACGACGACGATGATGTGGATCGACGGCGTCTCGCCCGGCGGCGTGTTCGAAGCGTATGTCGCGGCCTGCCTCGCGCTGCTGGTGTTCGGCATCCCTGCCGCGATCCAGCAGCAACGCTATTCGCCGGTGATGAAGGATTCGCCGGTGGGCATCGAGATCGACTGGGCCCGCGTCGGCATCGTGCTGCTGATGCTGTGCGCGGCCGTCGCGGTCAACGTGTACATCAACATGCGGCATGCCGAGCTGGGCGACCGCTTCCCGTTCATCGGCGCGGCCGTGTGGCTCGCGTTGCTGGTGACGGTGCCGATCCGGCGGCCCGCGTGGGACCAGCTGCCGGGCGCAGCCACCGGCGCGCTGTTCCTGCTTTCGCTGGTGCTCGCGGCGTCGATGATGCCCGTCAAGGAACTGCCGCCCGCGTCATGGCAGGCGGCGTTCACGCTCGGCTTCGTATCGGCGGTGTTCGACAACATCCCGCTGACGGCGCTCGCGCTGCACCAGGGCGGCTACGACTGGGGTTTCGTGGCATTCGCCGTGGGCTTCGGCGGCTCGATGCTGTGGTTCGGCTCGTCCGCAGGCGTTGCGCTGACCGGCCAATTCCCGGAAGGCCGGTCGGTGGCAGGATGGTTGCGCCACGGCTGGCACGTCGCGCTCGCGTACGTCGTCGGCTTCATGTTCATGCTGGCGCTCGTCGGCTGGGCGCCGGACGCGCCGCACCGCGCGCCTACACCGGCGTCCGGGTCTTCCCTACAAACTTCGACGCCGGCGCGCGGCTAAACTCGACGGATGCATCCCACCATGCACGTCAAGAGGATTACGCCATGAAACACGCGACACGCATCTTCATCGCCGCGGTGCTGGGGCTCGCCTCGGTCTCGGCATTGGCGCAGGCGGTGACGTTCTTCGAGGCCCCGGGCTTCGGCGGCCGGCGCTTCAACGGTGACTACGCGATCTCGAACTTCGAGCAATTCGGCTTCAACGATCGCGCTTCGTCCGTCATCGTGCAAAGCGGCCGGTGGCAACTCTGCAGCGATGCGTACTTCCGCGGCAATTGCGTCGTGCTGAACCCGGGCCGCTACAACGACCTTGGCGCGATGGGGCTGTCCAATCGCGTGTCGTCGGCACGTCCGGTGCCCGTCGGCCCCGGGCCCGGTCCTGGCCCGGGGAACCGGCCACCGCCGCATCCCGGCGGAGGCACGCCGGTGATGCTCTATTCCGAGTACAACCTCGGCGGCGACCGGGTGCCGGTGGTCGGGCCCATCGACAACCTCGATACGACCCGGTGGAACGACCGCGCCGTGTCGATGACGATCGAGTACGGCCAATGGCAACTGTGCAGCGACGCCTATTTTCGCGGCGATTGCCAGACATTCGGCCCGGGCCGCTACGACAACCTGGGCGGGCTTACCCGCAAGGCATCGTCGATCCGGCCCGTGGGCGGTCCCGGCGGTCCGCCGCCGGTGGCCGGACCCGTGTATCCGCCCGACTGGGGCGGTGGCTCGCGCGCCGTGCTGTTCGAGGGCCACAACCTGTCGGGCCGCAGCCTGGTGCTGACGCAGGACTACGTCCCCAACCTCGACCGCACGAACTTCAACGACCGCGCATCGTCGCTGCGCGTCGAGGGCGGCTTCTGGATGTTCTGCACGGACGCCGATTTCCGCGGACAATGCAGGACGTTCGGTCCTGGCGACTATCCCAACCTTCCCGACGGCATGGAAAATCGCATCTCGTCGGGCCGGCGGATTTCGAACGCCTATCCGTACGACCGCAACCCGAACTGGCAGCGTTGACGAAACGCTTCGCTGCCTCTACGCGGAAGGAAATCCCGATGCGAATGCTTGCGCTCGCGGTTACGTCGACAGCCCTCTTCCTCGCAGCGACGAGTGCGTCCGCGCAGACGATCACGTTCTTCGAGCGGAGCAACCTCTCGGGACCCTCGCGCGACGCAAGCACCAGCGTCCCGGACGTGCAGCGGCTGGGGCTGCGCAACCTCGCGCAGTCGCTGGTCATCCGCCGCGGGACGTGGAGCGTCTGCACGGCGCGCAACTTCTCCGGGCAATGCGTCACGCTGGGCCCCGGCAACTACCCGTCGCTGGCGCGGATGGGCATGCGCGGGCGCATCGCGTCCGCCCGGCGCGCCGACAGCGGTGGGCCCTCAGGCCCGCCGTGGAGCGGCGGGCCCGGGTGGGACCCGGGCTGGGATTCGCCCGGCTGGGGCGGTCCGCACTGGGGCCGTTCCTATGTCACGCTGTTCGACGGGTTCAACCTGGGCGGCCGGCGCTTCCACGTCGACAGCACGATGACCAACCTCGACTGGACGCCGTGGAACGATCGCGCGCGCTCGATGATCGTCCAGGGCGGCCGGTGGCAGCTCTGCGTGGACGCGAATTTCCGGGGCCGTTGCCAGATATTCGGTCCAGGTCGTTACGACAACCTGGGCTTCCTGAGCGGCACGCTGAGTTCACTGCGCCCGGTGCGCTGACGTGGCGCGCATCGATGACATCGCGGGCCTCCGCGGCGTCCTCACGCGCATGCGGACACTGGCGGTCGTCGGCCTCTCCGCCCACTGGTATCGTCCGAGCTACTTCGCGGCGAAGTACATGCAGGAACACGGCTACCGGATCATCCCCGTGAACCCGGCGTACGAGTTCGTGCTCGGCGAGCGCTGCTATCCCGGGCTCAAGGCGATCCCCGAACCCGTCGACATCGTCGACTGCTTCCGCCGCAGCGAAGAAATGCCGGCGCTCGCGCGCGACGCCGTCGCGATCGGCGCCAAGGTGTTCTGGATGCAGCTCGGCCTCGACAACCCGGAGGCCGCGGCGATTGCCACCGCCGGCGGCCTGGACGTGGTCGCCGACCGGTGCGTGAAGATCGAGCATGCGCGCATCCTCGGCGGCCTCAATTTCGCCGGGGTCAACACGGGCGTCATCTCGGCGCGCCGTCCCACCGCATCGTGAGCGACCACAAGTACGGGTTCGACACGCTGTGCCTGCACGCGGGCCAGATACCCGATGCCGCCACCGGCGCACGCGCGCTGCCGATCTACCAGACGACGTCGTTCGTGTTCGACAGCGCCGACCACGCGGCCTCGCTGTTCAACCTGCAGACGTTCGGCAACGTCTACTCGCGCATCTCCAACCCGACCGTGGCTGCGCTCGAGGAACGCGTTGCAGCGCTGGAAGGCGGGCGCGCGGCGCTCGCGGCGGCCAGCGGCATGGCGGCGCAGGCGATCGCATTGCTGACGCTCGCGCGCGCCGGCGAGCACATCGTCGCGTCACGCTCGCTGTATGGCGGCACGCATTCGCAGCTTGCGGTGACGTTCGCGCAGTTCGGCATCGATTCGACGTTCGTCGACGGCGACGACCCCGCCGCCTTCGCGGCGGCGATCCAGCCGACGACGCGCGCCGTTTACACGGAGACGATCGGAAACCCGCAGCTCAACGTGGCCGACATCGCGGCACTCGCGGACGTCGCGCACGCAGCCGGCCTGCCGCTCGTCGTCGACAACACGCTCGCCTCGCCCGCGCTGTGCCGGCCTTTCGAGCACGGCGCCGACATCGTCGTCCATTCGGTCACGAAGTACCTCGGTGGCCACGGCACGACGATGGGTGGCATCGTCGTCGAGTCCGGCAAGTTCCCGTGGGACAACGGCAAGTTCCCGCAGATGACCGAGCCGTCGCGCGGCTATCACGGCGTCCGTTTCCTGGAGACCTTCGGCGACTTCGCGTTCACGATGAAGGCGCGGATGGAGACGATGCGTACGCTGGGTGCCACGCTGTCGCCGCTCGCCGCTTTCCTGCTGCTGCAGGGCGTCGAGACACTGCACCTGCGGATGCCGCGGCACAGCGAATCGGCGCTGGCCGTCGCGAAGCATCTCGCCGCGCATGCGGCCGTGGCCTGGGTCAACTATCCATTGCTGCCGGGCAGCCCGCGCGCTGCGGTCGCGCAGCGCTACCTGCCGCACGGCGCCGGCGGCATCCTGACGTTCGGCGTCCGCGGCGTCGACGGCGCGCCGAGCGCGCGCGCGGCCGAGCGCTTCATCGAGTCCGTGCAGTTCCTGTCGCACCTCGCCAACGTCGGCGACGCCAAGTCGCTGGTCATCCATCCCGCCTCGACGACGCACCGGCAATTGTCCGAGGACGAGCAGCGCGCGGCGGGCGTCACACCCGAGATGGTTCGCCTTTCCGTGGGCCTCGAGGCGCTTGACGATATCCTATGGGACATCGACCAGGCCCTCGACAAGGCTCACGCATGACCCGTACCGCCGGAATCCCGCTCTCGTGGATGGCGTTCGTCGTCGCCATCGCACTCCTGTTGCAGCAGATCCTGCTGCGCTGGTTCAGCCCCGCCACCGCGACCCTCGAGGCGTTCTACCGCGTTGGCGTCATGGCGCTCGCGCTCTCCGCGCTGGCGCTGATCATCATGCCGCCGAGGCGTGTCGCCTACCTGCTCGGCTTCCTCGTCTGCGCGGGGCTGATGGGCTGGGCGCTGTGGCTGCAGTTCGGCCAGGACCTCGAGCCCTGCCCGCTGTGCATGTTCCAGCGCGTCGCCGTGTGCGCCGTCGGCATCGTGTTCCTGGCGGCGTTCCTGCAGAACCCGCGCCGCGGCGGCGCCACCGGGTATGCACTGGCGACGCTCGTGCTCGCCGGCGCCGGCGCCGCCCTCGCCGCGCGCCAGGTCTGGCTGCAGTCGTTGCCCGCCGACCAGGTCCCCGCGTGCGGCATGGGCCTGTCGTACATGATGGACACGATGCCGTTCACGGCCGTCATCCTGAAGACGCTGCAGGGCACCGGTGAATGCGCCGAGAAGGGCTGGGTGTTCCTCGACCTGTCGATCGCCGGGTGGTCGCTGGTCTTCTTCATCGCGATGATCGTCGCCGCGTTCGCGGTCATCCGCCGCGACTGACCGTCACTTGGGCGCCATGCGTATGGCCCCATCGAGCCGGATCGTCTCCCCATTGAGCATCGGGTTCTCGACGATCGCCTTCACGAGCGCCGCAAACTCCGCCGGACGTCCCAGCCGCGGCGGGAACGGCGTCATCCTGCCAAGCGAGTCACGGACTTCCTGTGGCAGGCTCGCCATCATCGGCGTCTCGAACGTGCCTGGCGCGACAGTCATCACGCGGATGCCGCTGCGCGCGAGCTCGCGCGCGATCGGCAGCGTCATGCCCGCCACGGCCGCCTTCGACGCGGCGTAAGCCGCCTGCCCGATCTGGCCGTCGAACGCGGCGACCGACGCCGTGTTGACGATGACGCCTCGCTCTCCGTCGGCGTTCGGCGTGCCCCTGGCCATCGCGTCGGCGGCAAGCCGCAACACGTTGAACGTGCCCACCAGATTGATGTCGATCGCGCGCCGGAACCCCGCGAGCGTGTGCGGCCCGTCCTTGCCGACAACCTTCTCGCCGTGCACGATGCCCGCACAGTTGACGAGGCCGGTGAGCCCGCCGAACTCGCGGACCGCCGTGTCCACCGCGGCCTTCGCCGCGACCTCGTCCGTAACGTCCGTGCGCACGAAGCGCGCGCCACCCCCAAGCTTGGCGACGAACGCACGGCCCTCCTCCTCTTTCACGTCGGCCACGACGACGCGGCCGCCGTTGGCGACGATCATCTCGGCCGTCGCGGCCCCCAGGCCCGACGAGCCGCCGGTCACGACAAAGCTGCTGCCCGCGATCTGCATGCGCCTAGCCCTTTGCAGCCGGCGCGTTGTTGACCGCTTTCACCGTCGACATCGCGGTGGCGATGATCCCCGCGATGTCCGTGACGTTCGCCGGCAGGATCAGCGTGTTGTTGGTACGCGCAAGCCCGCCGAACTGCGACACGTACTCCTCGGCGACGCGCAGGTTCACCGCGTCGCGGCCGCCGGGCGCCATGATCGCCGCGCCCACTTCCTGCAATGCCTTGGCCGTGGCCTCGGCACGCGCAAGGATCGCGGAGGCCTCGCCCTGCGCCTGGTTGATCTCCGCCTGCTTCTCGCCTTCGGAGCGCGCGATGGCCGCATCGCGCGCGCCTTGCGCCAGGTTGATCTGTTCCTGCTTCTTGCCTTCGGACGTCGCGATGACGGCGCGCTTCTCGCGCTCGGCCGTGATCTGCGCCTGCATCGCGCGCAGGATTTCCGCCGGCGGCGTCAGGTCCTTGATCTCGTAACGGAGTACCTTGACGCCCCAGGCACCCGCGGCTTCGTCGAGCGCTGCGACGACCGTCGCGTTGATCTGGTCGCGCTCCTCGAACGTCTTGTCGAGTTCCATGCGCCCGATTACCGAGCGCAGCGTCGTCTGCGCGAGCTGCGTGACCGCGAGCCGGTAGTTCGACGAGCCGTAGCTCGCGAGCTTCGGGTCCATCACCTGGAAGTACAGGATGCCGTCCACCTGCAGCTGCGTGTTGTCCTTCGTGATGCAGACCTGCGGCGGCACGTCGAGCGGGATTTCACGCAGGTCGTGGCGGTACGCGATACGGTCGACGAACGGCACGACGAAGTTGAGGCCCGGCTGCAGCACCTCGTGAAAGCGGCCAAGCCGCTCGACGACGTACGCGTTCTGCTGCGGCACGACGCGGATCAGTCGCATCAGCAGGATGACGACAACGACGAGCAGGATGAACAGGAATGTCAGCGATCCGAACATGGGTGCTCCGGGCGGAAGGTTGTTCAATGCTTGGGGGCGTCGACGATCAGGTTCGGGCCGCGCATCCCCACGATGACCATCGTCTGGTGGCGCGGCGAGTCCGCGTGCGCGAGCTCGGCGGTCCACTGCGTGCCGCGGTAGTCGACGCGCGCGGTGCCGTCGGCATTCCACGTGGCGACGTGCACGGTCTGCCCCACATCATGCGGCACCGGGGGTGGGGGTCGTCCGTGCTTGTGCCGCCAGCGGTGCGCGACGAATACCAGCACGATGCCGGCGACGGCCGCGATCAGGAACTGCGCCTCGATGCTCATCTGCACCATGGCCGCGACGCCGCCGATCGCGAGCGCCACGCCGATGGCCAGCAGGTAGAACGTGCCGGTCATCAGCTCCGCCCCGATCAGCACTGCGGCGGCGATCCACCACATCCATTGCGCATCCATCGTCATTGCCTCCCGGCGGACAGAATACTGCATCGCCCCGCGGGGGCGACGCCGCGCTACCCAACGTGCGGCCGCCGCCGGCGTCCCGCAACGGCGGCTGCGACGGCCTGCGAATTGGGCTATAATTCTCTTTTTGAATCAGCGCGTTGCAAACAACCGTTGCGACGTGTCGCAGCGCACACCATGCCGATCTACGAATATCGCTGCTCCGCCTGCGGCCACGAGCTCGAAGCCCTGCAGAAGCTCTCGGACGCGCGCCTCGTCACGTGTCCCGTGTGCGGGAAGGATGCACTCGTCAAGAAGGTTTCCGCCGCGGGTTTCCAGCTGAAGGGCAGCGGCTGGTACGTGACCGATTTCCGCGGCGGCAACAAGGAAGCACCGGCCGCCAAGGGCGACAAGGCCGCGGCCGGTGACGCCAAGCCGGCGGGCGACAGCGCCGCAGGTGGCGAGAACGCGAAGGGCGACAAGGCCGCCGCGTCGGCGCCGCCTCCTGCTTCCACGTCGGCACCGAGCGCGCCGGCGGCCACGCCTGCCGCATCGTCGCCGTCGTCGGCGTCGGGTACCTCCTCGTCGAGCTCGTCGTCATCGAGCTGATCGTCCCCGCGATGAAACGCTACCTGATCGCCGGCCTCCTCGTCTGGGTGCCGCTCGGCATCACGATCTGGGTGCTGCACTTCCTCGTGTCGTCGCTGGACGAGGTGCTGGACCTGCTGCCGCACCGCGCGCAGCCGGACACGATCATCGGCTTCCACATCCCAGGCTTCGGCGTGCTGGCGACGTTCATCGTGCTGATCGTCACCGGCGTCGTCGCGGCGAACTTCTTCGGCGCGCGGCTGATCCTGTTCTGGGAAGCGATCCTCGGCCGCATTCCGGTCGTCAAGTCGATCTATTCGTCGGTCAAGCAGGTCAGCGACACGCTGCTGTCCGACAAGGGCAACGCGTTCCGCAAGGCGCTGCTCGTCGAATACCCGCGCGAAGGGTCGTGGACCGTCGCGTTCCTGACCGGCACGCCCGACCCGAGCGTCGCGCGCTACCTGTCCGGCGAGCACGTCAGCGTGTACGTGCCGACGACCCCCAACCCGACGTCCGGCTTCTTCCTGATCCTGCCACGCTCGCGCGTGCACGAGCTCGACATGCCCGTCGAGGAAGCACTGAAGTACATCATCTCGATGGGCGTCGTCGCGCCGCGCACGCACGCGTCGCTGCTGCCGCCCGCGCAACCCGCCCGAAATTGACCGGGCCGGGGTGGCGTCGCCCGCGCGCTGCGCGCGGCGCGCGTCGTCGCTGCCGGCCCGCCCGTCGCCCGCACATTCCCGAACAATCCTCTCGGAGCAGCACGTGAAAAGAACCGACTATTGCGGTCTCATCGACCGCCGCTACCTGGGCCAGACGGTCACGCTTGCCGGCTGGGTGCACCGACGACGCGACCACGGCGGCGTCATCTTCATCGACCTGCGCGACCGCGAAGGCCTCGTCCAGGTCGTCTGCGATCCCGACCGCGCGGAGACCTTCGCGACCGCCGAGACGCTGCGCAACGAGTTCTGCATCCAGGTGACGGGGCTCGTCCGGCCGCGCCCTGAAGGCACGACCAACGCGAGCCTCGTCTCGGGCGAGGTCGAGGTGCTCGCGCACACGATCGCCGTGCTGAACGCATCGGCGACGCCGCCGTTCCAGCTCGACGACGAGAACCTGTCCGAGACCGTGCGCCTCACGCACCGCGTGCTGGACCTGCGGCGGCCGCAGATGCAGCAGAACCTGAAGCTGCGCTACAAGACGGCGATGGCGGCACGCCGCTTCCTGGACGACGAAGGCTTCGTCGACATCGAGACGCCCATCCTCTACAAGTCGACGCCCGAAGGCGCGCGCGAGTTCCTGGTGCCGTCGCGGATCCACCACGGCCAGTTCTACGCGCTTCCGCAGTCGCCGCAGCTCTTCAAGCAGATGCTGATGATGGCGGGCTTCGACCGCTACTACCAGATCGTCAAGTGCTTCCGCGACGAGGACCTGCGCGCCGACCGCCAGCCCGAGTTCACGCAGATCGACATCGAGACGTCGTTCCTCGACGAGCTCGAGATCCGCGGCATCATGGAGCGCCTGGTGCTCGCGATGTTCCGCGACGCACTGGGCGTCGAGCTGCCGAACCCGTTCCCGATCATGAAGTACGCGGACGCGATGCGCGACTACGGCTCCGACAAGCCGGACCTGCGCGTGCCGCTCAAGCTCACCGAGCTCACCGACCTGATGAAGACGGTGGACTTCAAGGTGTTCCGCGGCGCGGCCGACCTGCCGAACGGACGCGTGGCGGCACTGCGCGTGCCGGGCGGCGGGACCCTCACGCGCAAGGAGATCGACGACTACACGACGTTCGTCGCGATCTACGGCGCGAAGGGCCTTGCCTACATCAAGGTCAACGACGTGACGAAGGTCAGCGAGGAAGGCCTGCAGTCGCCGATCGTCAAGTTCCTGCCGGAGCCCGTGCTGCGCGAGATCCTCGCGCGCACCGGTGCCGCCAATGGCGACCTCATCTTCTTCGGCGCCGACCGCGAGAAGGTCGTCAACGATGCGCTGGGGGCGCTGCGCGCCAAGGTCGGGCACGACCGCGGCTTCGCCACGAAGGAATGGAAGCCGCTGTGGGTCGTCGACTTCCCGATGTTCGAGTACGACGACGAGTCGAAGACGTGGGCCGCGCGCCACCACCCGTTCACGGCGCCGAAGGACGGCGACGAGGAGAAGTTCGAGTCCGACCCGGCGCACGCGATCGCGAAGGCCTACGACGTCGTGCTCAACGGCTGGGAGATCGGCGGCGGCTCGGTGCGGATCCATCGCCCCGAGATACAGGCGAAGGTGTTCGCGTCGCTGAAGATCAGCCCCGAGGACCAGCAGCGCAAGTTCGGGTTCCTGCTCGAATCGCTGAAGTACGGCGCGCCGCCGCACGGTGGCATCGCGTTCGGCCTCGACCGCATCGTCACGCTGATGTGCGGCGCCGAGTCGATCCGCGACGTCATCGCGTTCCCCAAGACGCAACGCGGGCAGGACCTGCTGATCGACACGCCGACGCCGGTGACCGAGCAGCAGCTGCGTGACCTGCACATCCGCGTGCGGGCCAGCGACGCGGCGGCCAAGCCCGCGTAGGCAGGGAAACCATGGGGCAGGTCCGATGCCTTGCGGGATCGGACCTGCGCCCGCTTCCCCCGCATCCCGCCCACCTCGGCGCGCCGCGTCCGGGAGTACACTCCGCGGGATGCGCCCGTCCCGCGCACTCGCCCTCGCGCTCGTCGCGACCTCGGTCGCGCTCGGCGGCATGTTGCCGGTCGCGGCCCATGCGCGGACGACACCCGCGGAGATCACCGCCGCCGAATTGCCGCCGGAAGCGCGCGAGGTCCTCGCCAAGATCGAGGCGGGAGGTCCCTTCCGCTACTCGCGCGACGGCATCGTGTTCGGCAACCGCGAGCACCGGCTCCCGGGCAAGCCGCATGGCTACTACCACGAGTACACCGTCTACACGCCAGGCAGCAAGGACCGCGGCGCGCGCCGCGTCATCTGCGGTGGCCCGAAGACCCGGCCGGACGCGTGCTGGTACACCGCCGACCACTACAACTCGTTCCGGAGGATCGTCCCGTGAAATTGCCGGATCTGACCGACGTCGACGCGGCAGGGGTCATCGAGTATCACGGCGCGGCGGATCTCGTATCGGAGGCCGCCAGGGGCGCGCACCTGCGCTACGTGCCGGTCGACCTCGCGGGCGTCGCCGACAAGCGCGCGCTGATGAACGCGCTGGCCAAGGGCCTCAAGCTGCCGTCGCATTTCGGTCACAACTGGGACGCGCTCGCCGATTGCCTCGAGGACGACGACTTCGTCCACAAGCCCGGTGCCGTCGTGCGCATCGCGCACGCGACGGCATTCAAGGCCGCGCACCAGGGCGACTGGAACACGCTCGAGGACATCCTCGGCGAGGCCGCCGAGTACTGGAAGGAACGGCACGTCGCGCTGTGGGTGGTGGTCGCCTGAACGACGTTCGCTACAAGCAACCCCTTTCCGCGCTGGTCGTCGTTTATACGCAGGCGCTCGACGTGCTGCTGCTCGAGCGCGCCGATTTCCCGGACCACTGGCAGTCGGTAACGGGCAGCGCCGAATGGGGCGAGCCCGTCGCCGTTGCGGCTGAGCGGGAGCTGCGCGAGGAAACCGGCATCGACGCGGCCCGCCACGGCGGGCTCGCCGACTGGCAGCACGACAACCGCTTCGAGATCTTCGCGCAATGGCGCCATCGCTACCCGCCCGGAACGACGCACAATGTCGAGCACGTGTTCGGACTCGCGTTGCCGGCCCCGGTGCCGGTGACGATCCGGCCGCGCGAACACGTCGGCTACGCATGGCTACCGTGGCAGCAGGCCGCCGCGCGCTGCTTCTCGTGGTCCAATCGGGACGCCATCCTGTCGCTGCCGTCCCGTCGCAGGCAACCCCAAGGAACCGAACGATGAATCGCAATTCGCTACTCGTCACCCTGCTGGCCGGCGCGACCCTGCTGGCCGCGACCGCCGCCCACGGGCAGGTGCCACCCCCGCGCGAGCCGCAGCCGCCGATCGTCACCGTCAGCGCGAGCGCCACGGCGACGCTCCCCAATGACCGGATGACCGCGTGGATGCGCGCAGACAGCGACAATGCGAGCGCCAAGGTGGCCGCTGCCGACGTCAACGCCAGGATCGCCGCCGCGATGAAGCGGCTGCAGGGCGTGCCGGCGATCACGACCGCGAGCGCGGGCTACAGCACCAACCCGATCACCGAGAAGGACCGGCCCACGCGCTGGCACGTGACGCAGACGATCAAGCTGGAGAGCGCCGATTTCTCGACGCTCGCGACCGAGATCGGCGCGCTCCAGGAAAGCGGCCTGCTCTTCTCCAGCATGGCGTTCTCGCTGTCCGAGGACGCGCGGCGCCGTGCCGAGGACAGCGTCACGCAGGACGCGATCCGCGCATGGCAGCAGCGCGCGCAGAATGCCGCCACCGGCTTCGGCTATGGCGCGTGGCGCGTCGGCGAAGTGAGCGTGCAGACGAGCGACGGGGGCCGGCCATTCCCGATGATGGTCGCGCGCTCGGACATGAAGGTGATGGCGGCGCCGATGCCCGCGCCGGCCGTCGACGCGGGCAC
>JAFEDG010000157.1 GCA_018241745.1 Pseudomonadota bacterium | reverse complement strand
GCTGCTGCTCGCCGGCGGCGCGCTGCTGCTGTTCCGCATGTTCATGGCGCGACGCTCGCCTGCGCCCGCCGCGGCGGCCGGCCCCGCGCCGGCGGCCCCCGCCTGGATGCGCGAGGCGCCGGTCGCCGCGCCAGCAGCCACGTTCGGCCACACCCCGTCGCCCTTTCCACCCGGCTTCGACGCCGACGGCTTCGCCCGCCAGGCGCTGGCCCAGTTCCGCGCGCTGCAATCGGCCTGGGATCGCGGCGATCGCGCCGCGCTGGCGGCAGTCATGACGCCGGCGTTGTATGCCGAGGTCACGGGCACGATGAAGGGTGGCGGCTGGAGCGTCGTCAACGTCGGCAGTGTCTTCCCGCTGCTCGACGCCGAAGTCGTCGACGTGGCGACAGAGGGACGGGAACACTGGGCCAGCGTGCGGTTCCACGGCACCGTGCGCGAGGACGGCAATCCGGTCGCCGCGCCGTTCGACGAGCAGTGGAACCTCGTGAAGCCGGTCGACGGGTCGAGCGGGTGGCTGGTGGCCGGCATCCAGCAGACGATGCCGGCTTTGTGAGCGATCCGGGGCGCTCCGCGGACGCGGCCACTGGAGCGCACGCCGCGAAGGGCTGGCGGGTGCCCACGTTGCCGCTCGATCTCGTCAACCGCGCGCTGGCGCGCGACCCGGCGCTGCTCGCCGAACTCGGCACGCACGCCGGGCGCGCGTTCCGGGTCGAGAGCGGGCCGCTGACGCTCACGCTGACGCCCACGGCCGGCGGCGCGCTTGCGTTCGCCGCGCCGGACACGCACGCGGACGTCACGCTGCGCGTCGCGCCGCTCGACGTCCCGCGCCTCCTGCAGGATCCCGCGGGGGCCGAAACCCTCGTGACGGCGGACGGCGACGCCGCGTTCGCGGCCACGCTCCGGCGCGTCGTGCACACGTTGCCGTGGCACATCGAGGCGCAGCTCGCCGACGTGCTGGGCCCCGTTGCGGGCCAGCGCGTGGCCGACTTCGGCCGCGCCGCGCTCGGCTGGCCGGCCGATGCCGCCGCGCGCTGGCACGCGAGCGTCGGGCGCTGGCTGCGCGACGAGACGAACACGGTCGTCGGACGTGGCGAGGGCGCCGCGTTCGCGGCAGCCGTCGCCGCGCTGGCAGCCGACGCCGAGGCGCTCGCCGCGCGCATCACGGCGCTCGCGGCGCGGCGCTGATCGGATGCGACGCGAGCGGTCGTGACGCGTATCACGCGCCTCTTCCGGATCGGAACGGTCGCGCTGCGCCGCGGGCTCGACACGTTCGTGCTCGAGCACCCGCGGCTCGCCCCGCTTGCGCCGTGGGTCAACGGCGTGCTGTTCTGGCGCGACCTTGCGCCGCCGCGCGCGGTCCGCCTGCGCCGCGCGCTGGAAGACCTGGGCCCGCTGTTCGTCAAGCTGGGCCAGGTGCTGTCGACGCGTCGCGACCTGTTGCCGACCGATGTCGCCGACGAGCTCGCCAAGCTGCAGGACCGCGTGCCGCCGTTCGACCCGGACGTCGCCGTCGCGATCCTCGAGCGCGTGTACGGCAAGCCGCTCGGGCAGACGTTCAAGAGCTTCGACCGCACGCCGGTGGCGAGCGCGTCCATCGCGCAGGTGCATTTCGCGGAGCTTCCGGACGGCACGCCCGTGGCGGTCAAGATCCTGCGGCCCGACATCGAGAAGATCATCGACAAGGACCTGCGGCTGATGCAGACCGCGGCCGCGATGATCGAGCGCTCGTCCGCCGACGGGCGGCGGCTCAAGCCGCGCGAAGTGGTCGCCGAATTCGAGAAGACGATCCGCGACGAGCTGGACCTCACGCGCGAGGCCGCGAACTGCTCGCAGCTGCGCCGCAATTTCCGCAACTCGCCGCTGTTGCTCGTGCCCGGCGTCTACTGGGACTACACGGCACGCGAGGTGCTCGTGATGGACCGGATGGCAGGCATCCCGATCGGCCGCATCGACGCGCTCGAGGCGGCGGGCATCGACCGCAAGCGGCTCGCGCGGGCCGGCGTCGAGATCTTCTTCACGCAGGTGTTCCGCGACGGCTACTTCCACGCGGACATGCATCCGGGCAACATCTTCGTCGCGACCGACGCGAAGGACCACGGCAAGTACGTCGCGCTGGACTTCGGCATCATGGGCACGCTGTCGGAGCGCGACAAGAGCTACCTCGCGCAGAACTTCGTCGCGTTCTTCCGCCGCGACTACCGCCGCGTCGCCACCGCGCACATCGAGTCCGGATGGGTGCCGCCCGACACCCGCGTCGACGAGCTCGAGGCGGAGATCCGCGTCGTCTGCGAGCCGATCTTCGACCGGCCGCTCAAGGAGATCTCGCTGGGCCGCGTGCTGCTGCAGCTGTTCCGCGCGTCGCGCCGCTTCAACGTCGAGATCCAGCCACAACTGACGCTGCTGCAGAAGACGCTGCTGAACGTCGAGGGGCTGGGCCGCGAGCTGGACCCCGACCTCGACCTGTGGGTGACGGCCAAGCCCTTCCTCGAGCGCTGGGTCGACGAGCAGATGGGCTTCCGTGCGTTCGAGCGGCGCCTCATCAACGAGGCCCCCTACATCGTCGCGGCGCTGCCCGAGCTTCCCCGCCTCATCCACCGGCGCCTCACGGAGGCGCCAGCGGCCTCGGACGTCGCCCTCAAGGCGCTGGCGCAAGCGCAGCGGGCGCGCAATCGCTGGCTGGGCCTGATCGCGGCGATGCTCGCGGTGACGATCGCGCTGCTGGTGTTCCGGCACGGCTGAGCCACCCGTCCCGCGCTGCGAGTGGGCACTTGCTCACGCGACAGGCCGCCACGTGGTTGCGGCCGGTGCGCAACGCCGCGGTCTCAGACGCGATAGGTCGTCTTCTCTTCGTTGGGCAGCGCCTGCGGCTTGCGGGCGCCAATGCCCACGAGGGGTGCCCGGCGCAGGAACGCGTTGTCCTCGCCCAGAATGAAGCGGACGAGATCCTCGAGGACCGCGTCGTCGAACTTGTCGGCGGCAAACTCCACGGCCACCGTCTCGAAGCGGTCCACGTTGCGCAGCGTCACCTCGATCGTCTGCCGGCGATAGTCGGGCAGGAACTTGATGAAGCCCGTCACGGCGGCGGTGACCTGGAACAGGCCGCGACGGACGATGTGATCGTCGTCGTGGATCGCGCGATACGTGAACTTCAATTGCGCGTTGCGCAGCCGATCGTCGATCTCGCGCACCGACGACACGGGAAACGTGGCGTCGACGGGCTTGGGCAGCGCGACGCGATAGAAGAGCTCGATGTGCTCGACCACTTCCTGGCCCCCGAACGCGCGGCGACGATAGGACACGAAGCCCTGGTCGAACTGCGGCGACGCGATCGTCAGCACTTCGGGAATCCGGTACTCGTGGTTGACGACGGGTCGGATCACCGCCAGGTGGCTGATCGCCTCGTCGAGCCACTTGAAGGACTTCCACATCTTGCGGTCGAGGTCCTTGAGCGCCTCGTCCGGCGTCTTCTTGACGGCAGCGTCCTGGCCGCGCATCGCATCGGATTGCGCGCGCAGGGCTTCCAGCAACGTTCCCGGTTTCTTGTCCGTCGGCATGGCTCTCCAAGCTTACACGGCTTGGCCGTGCACCGGCACGGCTTTCATGACAACCGCATAGGGGCGCGGGGCGGGTGTGGCGGCCGGCGGCGCATGCAGCCAACGCCCGATGCAAAAGCCGCGCCTGCCGTCGTCGTGACCCATGCCTTACAATCGGGCGGCGATCCACAGCAACTCTCCGGCGCGATGCCGCTGCTCGACATTCGGAACGTCACGCGCCGGTTCGGCGATTTCACCGCCGTGGACGGCGTCAGCCTCGCGATCGAGGCCGGCGAGTTCTTCACGCTGCTGGGGCCCTCCGGCTGCGGCAAGACAACGTTGTTGCGAATGATTGCAGGCTTCGACCTGCCCGACGCGGGCCAGATCCTGCTCGACGGCGTCGACCTCGCCGCCACGCCGCCCGAGCGGCGCCCCGTCCGCACCGTCTTCCAGAGCTACGCACTGTTCCCGCACATGACGGTGCACGGGAACGTGGCGTTCCCGCTGCAGATGGCGGGCACGCCGGCACGAGACATTCCCGGCAAGGTGGCCGCCGCCCTCGAGGACGTGCGCTTGACCGGCTTCGACCGCCGCTACCCCCACGAGCTGTCGGGCGGCCAGAAGCAGCGCGTGGCGATTGCGCGCGCGCTGGTCACGCACCCGACGATGCTGCTGCTCGACGAGCCGCTCGCCGCGCTCGACGCCAAGCTGCGCGAGGAGCTGCAGATCGAACTGATCCACCTGCAGCGCGAGGCCGGGATCACGTTCGTCTACGTGACGCACGACCAGACCGAGGCGCTGGCGCTGTCGCACCGGATCGCCGTGATGAACAAGGGCAAGGTGGAGCAGCTCGACGAGCCGTCGGTGATCTACCGCTTCCCGCGCTCGCGCTTCGTCGCGGACTTCATAGGCCAGTGCAACCTGTTCAGCGGGCCGATCCGCGCCAACGCCGCGGGTGCCGTCACGCTCGACGTCGAAGGGCTCGGCGCGGTGAAGGTCGCCGCGCAGACGGCGCTCGCCGCCGGTGCGCCGGCGTCGATCGCGTTGCGCCCCGAGCAGATCCGCATCGGCGCCGGCGACGCGGCCGCGCCCGCCGACAACCGCTACGAAGGCACCGTGGCGGACCTCTTGTACATGGGCGACGTCACCGTCTACCGGGTCAACACGGCCGGTGGCGCGCGCGTCGAGGCGCTGCTCGCCAACTCGCAGACCGGCCGCGCCAAGTTCTTCGAGCCGGGCGATCGCGTCGTCGTCGACTGGCCGGCCGCCGCCGGCCACTTCATAGAAGACTAGCGTGGCGGCCGACGCGCGTCGCCACGAGGCCGCCCGCGCGCGCTGGCTCGTCAGCGGGCCGCCGCTCCTCTACCTGCTCGTGTTCTTCGCGGCACCGACGCTGATCATGGTGCTGGCGTCCTTCCGCTCGCCCGGCGAGTTCGGCGGCCTCGCGCCGCTGCGCGACGACACCGGCGCGCTCGACCTGAACGTCGACGCGTATGTGCGCTTCTTCACCGAGACGGTGTATGCGCAGGTCTTCGTGAAGTCGCTCGTGTTCGCGCTGGTGACCACGCTCGTGTGCCTCGCGCTCGCCTATCCGCTCGCCGCGCTGATCGCGCGCTCGCCCAAGAAATCGCGCGACATCCTGCTGCTGCTCGTGATCCTGCCGTTCTGGAGCAATTTCCTGATCCGCATCTACGCGTGGATGATCCTGCTCGGGCCCAACGCCGCGCTCGCACGCGCCGTCAACGGCGTGCTCGGCTGGTTCGGCGCGGGCCCGGTACCGCTGTTGTTCAGCTCGTTCGCCGTGCTCGTGTGCCTCGTCTACGTGCACCTGCCGTTCATGGTGCTGCCGCTGTACGCCAACCTCGAGAAGCACGACCCCGCGCTGCTCGACGCGGCGCAGGATCTCGGCGCGAGCGCGTGGCAGCGCTTCTGGCGCATCACGTTCCCGCTGTCGCTGCCCGGCGTGTACGCCGGTGCCGCGCTCGTGTTCATCCCGGCCCTCGGGATCTTCGCGATCCCCGACCTGCTCGGCGGCCCCGACGACACGCTCATAGGCAACCTGATCAAGCAGCAGTTCCTCGAGACCCGCGACTGGCCATTCGGCAGCGTGCTGTCGATCGTGCTGACGGTCTCCGCGCTTGCGCTCGTCGGGCTCGCGGCGTGGCTCGGGCGCGGCGCAACGCGCGGCGCGGAGCGTGTCGGTGCGTAGCCGCTCGCCGCTGCTCGTCGCGGTCGCGCTCGCCGTGTACGCGTTCCTGTACCTGCCGCTCGCCATCGTCGTCGTCTATTCGTTCAACGACTCGCGGCTCAACGCGGAGTGGGTGGGCTTCACGCTCGACTGGTACCGCAAGCTGTTTGCCGACGACGACATGCTGGCGGCCGCGCGCAACTCGCTGGTCATCGGGCTCGTCGCCAGCCTGGTGGCCACCGTGCTGGGCACGATGGCGGGCATCGCGCTGCATCGCTACCGGCTCCGCCTGCTGCCGCTGCTCGTGTTCGCGCCGATCGCAATCCCCGAGATCCTGATGGGCGTGAGCCTGCTGATCTTCTTCGTGCTGCTCAATTTCACGCTCGGCCTGGTCTCGGTGGCCATCGCGCACATCGCGTTCTGCATCGGCTTCGTCGCCATCGTCGTGCGCGCGCGGATGGCCGGCATGGACGAGGCGCTGGTCGAGGCCGCGCGCGATTGCGGCGCGACGCCGTGGCAGGCGTTCCGCCACGTCACGCTGCCGCTGATCATGCCCGGCGTGATCGCCGGTGCGCTGATGGCGTTCACGCTGTCGATCGACGACTTCGTCATCACGTTCTTCACCGCGGGAGCGGGCACGGTGACGCTGCCGCTCCAGATCTACTCGATGATCAAGATCGCGGTGACCCCCGAGGTCAACGCGGTGTCAACGCTGCTGATGCTGCTGACGTTGTTGCTGATCGTCGTCGCCAGCCGCCTGTCCCCCAGCCTGTTGCGCAGCCAAGAGGAAGCACCGACATGAATCGCACGATCCGCACCCTGCTCGCCGCCGCCGCGCTCGCGCTGGCCGCCGGCGCGGTCCACGCCAAGGACCAGCTGCACCTGTATAACTGGAACAACTACATCGCGCCGGAGACGATCCAGCGCTTCGAGCAGCAGTGCGGCTGCGAGGTCGTGCAGACGTACTATTCCGACAACGAGGAGCTCTTAGCCAAGCTCGCCGCCGGCGCCAAGGGCTACGACATCCTGGTGCCGACGTCCAACGCCGTCGAGGCGCTGATCCGCGGCAAGCAGCTGAAGCCGCTGGACAAGTCGGCGCTGACGAACCTCGGCAACATCGACGCGCGGTACATGAACACGTCGTTCGACCCGGGCAACGTCTACTCGGTGCCCTATGCGATGTCGACGACGATCATCGGCTACAACGACGCCAAGATGAAGGAGCTGGGACTGCCCACCGACACATGGGCCGTCATCTTCGACCCGAAGTACCTCGAGAAGGTGAAGGGGCGCGTTACGGTCCTCGACAGCGCCAACGAGCTGTTCGCGGCGGCGTTGAAGTACCTGGGCTACAGCGCCAACGACGTCGACCCGAAGCACTGGGACGAGGCTGCCGCCGTCATCAAGAAGGCCAAGCCCTACTGGGCCGCGTTCAACGCGTCTTCGTACATCAAGGAGCTGACGGTCGGCAACATCTGGCTCGTGCACGGCTACTCGAACGACATCTTCCAGGCCAACCTCGACGCGATCGCCGCCAAGCGCCCGTTCCACATCCTGCAGGGGATGCCGAAGGAAGGCGCCGTGCTCGCCGTCGACAACATGGTGATCCACGTCGCGGCGCCGCGCCCCGATCTGGCGCTGAAGTTCATCAACTTCATGCTCGAGGGCAAGAACTCGGCGGAGCTCACGAACCTGATCGGCTCGGGCAACCCGAACAAGGCGGCGATGCCCTACATCAAGCCCGAGATCCTCAAGAACCCGGCGATCTTCCCCCCGCCGGACGTCGCGGCGCGCCTCGAGCAGTTGAAGGACCTGACGCCCGCGCAGCGGCGGCTGCGCAACAAGCTGTGGACGGAGATCAAGGCGTCCCGCTGAGCTGACGCACGCGCGTCCTTCGCCGGGCGCGATGCCGCCACCGCGCGCGCTCCATCATCATGCCAAGAGGCTCCCACCCCCGCGACGAAGCCGACGCGACACCTCGCGCGCGGCTCCACCAACGTATCGCGCGGCACCTGCGCCAGTACCGGTGCCGTTGCGGCAATCGCGTGTTCTTCCGCAACACGCAGTGCCTCGCCTGCCACGCGCCGCTCGGCTACCTGCCCGACGTGGGCCGCATCGTGGCGCTGGACCCCGGACCCTATCCCGGCACGTGGCGGGTGGAGGGCCGCGACGACGTGCTCCGTTGCTGCGCCAACCGGGATTCGGCAGCGATATGCAACTGGATGACCGGCGAGCACGGTAGCCGCGGCCTGTGCATCGCGTGCCGCCTCAACCGCACGATCCCCGATCTCGCCGATGCCGACAACGTGCGCTACTGGACGCTGCTCGAGATCGGCAAGCGACGCGTGATCTCGGAGCTGCTGGCCTTCGAGCTGCCGGTGCGCTCGCGGGTCGACGAGGATCCCGAGCGCGGGCTGATGTTCGATTTCCTGCGCGCACCACCCGGCGGCCCGGCCGTCATGACCGGGCATGCCGGGGGCCTCATCACGATCAACGTCGAGGAAGCGGACGACGCCAAGCGCGAGCTGACCAAGGCGCAGATGCACGAGCCCTATCGCACGCTGGTCGGCCACTTCCGCCACGAGCTCGGACACTACTACTGGGACCGCCTGGTCGCGGGCACGCGATGGCAGGGGCCGTTTCGCGCGCTGTTCGGCGACGAGCGCGCGAGCTACGCGGACGCGCTCAAGCGCAACTACGAGCAGGGGCCGCCCGCGCGCTGGGCCGAGTCGTACGTCAGCGCCTACGCGACGATGCACCCGTGGGAGGACTGGGCCGAGACCTGGGCGCATTACCTGCACATGGTGGACAGCCTCGGCACCGCGACCGGCTTCGGCATCGACGCGACGGACCTCCAATGCGAGATCGTGCCCTTCACCCGGGACGACCTGTACGCGCCGGATGATCCCGAGGGCGAGCACCTGCTGATGCTGCTCAACGGGTGGATCGAGATCATCATGGTGATGAACGAGATGGCGCGCAGCCTGGGCGAATCCGATTTCTACCCGTTCATCATGTCGCGTCCGGTGGTCGCCAAGCTGCACCTCGTCCACATGATCGTGGCCGACGCACGGATGCGCACGGACCTTTGACCGCAGCGCGCTGGCGGGCGCCGGCGCTACACGCCGGCGGCAGCCGGTATCGCGCCGGCGCCCACCTGCGCGACGCCGTGGCGCGCAACGAGTGCAGGCCAACGCGCGTCACGCCGGAGCGCATCGAACGACGGGTCCACCGCAACGCAGACGAAGTTCATGTCGCGCAGCAGGGCCGCGCGCTCCAATGCCGCGAACGCGGCGTCGGCATCGCCGAGCCGCGCGTGCGCGATCGCCGACCGGTACGGGCCGACGTGATCCGGCCCGAAGCGGGCGAGCAGCGCGGTCCATGCGGCGCGCGCCGCCGGCAGCCGCCCGGCGAGTGCGAGCGCCTGCACGACGCCGAGCGCGCCGATCGAATCGTCGGGCCAGTGCGCGGCGATGGCGCGGAACGCCGCGAGCGCGCGCCGATGTTGCCCCGCGTTGAGCCACGCGCTTGCCAGCAGGACCTGCGCGACGATGAAGTCGGGCTCGATCTCCAGCACGCGCTCGAAGCGCGCCGCCGCGCGCGCGTAGTCGCGGCGGTAGAACCACAGCAGGCCCTGGTGCGTGCGCAAGCGCGCATCCAGCGGATCGAGGCTCATCGCGACGTCGTAGGCGGCCTCGGCCTCGTCGAAGCGCCCGGCGAACATCAGCTGCCACGCATAGCGCCGGTGCGCACCGGCGTCCGCCGGCGCCAGCCGCAGCTCCGTCAGCATCGCTCGCTCCGCGCGGCCGGGATCGCGATCGATGGCGAAGGCGAGGAAGGCCTCCACGCCGTGCGCGGCCGCGAGTCCCTCGTCCAGTGCCAGCGCGGCGGCAGCGGCGCTCCGCGCGACGTCGATCAATGCCGGATCAGGCGTCGGGGCGAGCCCGATCAGCATCATCGCCGCCTGGGCGCGGCCGGCATGCGCCGGCGCGAACTGCGGATCGTGCACCGTCGCCTCGTCGAACAGCGCCAACGCGCGGCGGAACTCGTCGGCGCGCTGACGACGCAGCAGGTACATGCCGCGTTGCCACGCATCACGCGCCTCGTGGCTTTCGGTGACGCGCCTCGCGGCACGCGCCAGCGTGCCGGCCGCGGCGGCCCCGAGCGCGAGGTCCGCGACCAGGTCGCGCACGATGCGATGCACGAGCGACGGTTCGTTGGGTGCGCCTGCGTCGTACACGTGCGCCGCGCGATACGTGCCGTCCGCCGTGGCCGCGAGCTTCACGCTGACGCGATGACGCGCGCCTTGCGCGCTCACCTGGCCTTCGACGACGAGCGATGCGCCGAGCGCCGCGCCGATGTCCCGCACGTCCCGGCTCCGCGCGAGGCTCGCCGCGACCGAACTGCGTGCAATGACGCGCAGGCCGGGCAGTTCGGCCAGGATGGCGACCACCTCGTCCGTCAGCATCTCGGCGGTGGCGAGAGTGTCGGCCGCGACGCCGGACGTCGTCGCGAACGTGAACGGAAGCACGGCGAGCACCGGCGGCGGCGCGCCGGGGCGTGCCTCGAAGCGGGGCACGTAGCTGCCGGCCTCCAGCCGCACGACGATGCTCGCGCCGGCACCCTCCTGCGCGTAGTAGCGATCGAGCTTGAGCCGCAGCCGCCGCAGCTCGACGCGCACCGTCGTATCGCTGCGCGGATCGAACGCCGACGGCGCGCGGCCGAAGACTTCGGTGGCGAGCACCGATTCCTTGATCTCGCCGGAGGCGCCGTCGAGCGTCCGCTGCACCAGGTGGCGCAGCAGCTGGCGATGGCGCGACGAGCGGCGGAACGTCGCGCTGGTCTCGATGGCTGCGAGCGCCGACAGCACGAGTCCTGCGGGAGGCGACTCCCGCCGGGCCGGGCTGGCAACCGACGATTCGTTCATGGCGCGCGGCGGGCGCATCAGGACACCTATCGGTCACCTGCGCGCCGTGCAGTGGGACGCGCCTGATTCTACATAATCGTTGCAGATGGCATCGCGCCGCACGGCCGGCGCAGCGGGGGTATGCGATATGCAGGCGACGCAGGACGGCGCGAGGGGGCGTTGCCGGGTGGCGATCGCGTACGCGATCGGCGTCGCCATCGCGCTTGCGACGCTGGTGGCCGCGGGCAACGTCCGCGCCGACGCGCGGATCGACGCGCTCGCGACGCAGCTGGGGCACGACCCGGCGCAGATCTTCGCCTACCTGCGCGACGACGTCGCGGTCGAGTTGTACAGCGGGAGCCTGCGCGGGGCGGTCGGCACGCTGGTCAGCAAGGCCGGGAGCCCCATCGACCGCGCGGCGCTGGGCGTCGAGTTGCTGCGCGCTTCCGGCTACACCGCCCACTATGCGCAAGGGACGCTCGGCAGCACCGACGCGCAGCGCGTCGTCGCACGGATGTTCCCGGGCATCCGGCGTGCACTTGGATGCTACAACCCGGGCGCGCTGTCCGCGCCGCAGAACGACTACCAGCTCAACCAGTGGGCCGCGCAGCACACGTGGGTCGAGTACAGGCCCACGCCCGCGTCGCCGTACACGCCGTTCGACCCCACGTTCGCCGGCAGCACGATCGGCGTGCAGGCGGCGGTGCCCGCGACGACGTTCGACGAGATCCCGGACGCGCAGAAGCAGAAGGTCCGCTTCCGCCTGACCGCGGAGTTCTACTCCCAGGCCGGCGCCCTCTACGGCTTCCCGCTCGGCACGGTGACGCCGCTCGACCGCACGTTCAACACCGCGGACCTGATCGACAAGCCGGTGACGTTCGGGCACTTCGTCTCGCAATCGACGCTGCCCGGCCTCGCGATCACTGCGTCGACGAACACGTATTCGCCGTACATGGTGATCGGCGACAGCACGCTGGACCCACGCGACTACGACGTGATCCGCGGCGACGACTACAGCGAACTGCTGACGAACTTCCCGCTGGGCAGCAACATCCTCACCGGGGTGTTCGTCGACATGGACGTCATCGACCCGGCGAACCCGTCGGCGCCGCAGTCGACGCGGCGCACGCTGCTCGACCGCATCGGCTATGCGACGCGGCAGACGGGCGGCACGATCGCCTACACACCGTCGCCGGACAACGGGCCCGCGCTGACGACGCTCGACCTGCTGACGGTGCAGGTGGCGCCATCGCGGCAGCCCACCGACGGGTTTGCCGCGCGCCAGGCGCGGATGGCTGCGCTGCAGGCCGAAGCCGCGGCCATCGCGCCGGCCGTCGCTGCCGTGCCCACGCCGGACCTGATGTCGCCCGCCGACGTCGCGCTGGTCACGCGCGCCGTGGCGCTCAATCGCGCGATCGCGATCGCGTTCATGGAGCTCGCCACGGCCACGTTCGAAGGCGCGGCGGGACGTTCGATGGACAGCCAGGCCGCGCAATTCCTCGTGAAGGCGGAAATCGCGACGCCGCGGATCACGGTCGCGCGCGCATCGCTCGCCAACGACCACCTGCAGTTCGGCCTCGACGTCCGCCGGAACACGCTGCTCACCTACCCGCTGCCGGGCATCTCGTTCGCGAACGCGAGGCACTTCGAGCAGGCGCGCGGGCTTACCGAATCGCTGCTCGAGGGCACGGTGCTGTCCCAGCTCACCGGCGGCGACGCGGTGACGCTGGGCTCGCTGCTGCTCGCGCAGCCGGACGGAGGCGCGTACATCCCGCTCGCCGCCGGCAACGTCGCCGACGTCGACGGCCTCGCGCTGTCGGCCGACGCCAAGGCACGCATCCGGGACGCGTTGCTCGCCGGTCGCTTCGTGCTCGCGCCACGCGCACCGGTCACGGTCAACGGCGCCCCGCTGACCGCATGGCTCGAGTCCGACCCGGTGACCGGCCAGTCGATCAGCACGTTCGAGGACGGCACGCACAACGCGTTCGTCGAATATGCGGCGCTGTACTTCAACCGTTTCGGCGAGCAGAACCTCGAGAATTCGATGGCCAAGTTCGTCGGCAACATCAACTCGGTCGCGCTGGTGTCGCTCGCCTACATGTCGGGCCTGCTCGACGCGATCGCGGCCGACGACGAGTTCGGCGAGAGCGTCAGGACGACCAAGGAGATCATCGAGGAGGTGCTGGACAACGCGCTGAACGGCATCATGACCTACCTCAAGTGGACGACGGCCGAGCTCGAGATCAAGGGTCCTTACGGTCTCATCTACAGCATGGTCGACGGGTTGCTCGAAGGGCTCGAGACGCTCAAGAAGGCGATCGTTCTCGCGCTTGGCGACCCGCAGGTGCCGGACATCCTCGTGAGCCCGCCACAGCCGCGGTTGCCGGCAACCGTCGTGCCGGGCGCCGTGGCCGGCGTCGGCGTGACGGTGGCGCCGGATCCACGCTTCGTGCTGCCGTACAGCGGCTCCGAGCTGCCGACGGTGTTCCTCGCCACGGTCACGAACACCGGGCCCGCCACCGACTCGTTCGTATTCCAGCCGCAGTATTCCGACTACCCGTTCGGGATCACGAACAACCCGTCGCCACCGCTGACGCTCGGGCCCGGCGAGAGCGGCGAGCTCAGCATCTGCCTCGCGCCGGGTGCGCCGCTGCTCGCCCCGGGCGGCCCGGTCGCGTTCGGCGGGCGCGTCATCAGCACGACGGCGCCGACGGTCGCGGCGCCGGTGAGCGGCACGACGACCATGCCGTCCGCGACGGCGGCGTCGATCCGCGTGCTGCCCGCGAGCGCCAACGTCGCGGCGGGCGCGACGACGACGACGACGCTGACGATCGATTCGCTCGGCAACGCGGATACGACGGTCGCGCTGTCGGCATCCACGATGACCGGCTTGACCCTCACCGGCCTGCCCGCGAGCGTCGCGGTCGGTGCGGGCAAGTCCGTGTCGGTGCCGCTGACCCTCGGCGTGGCCGCGGGCACGCCGCCGGGCATGCTGCTCGGCGCGCTGCTCAGCGCGGACTTCGGCGGCCTGGAGCCGGCGACAGCGGGCCTCGCGGTCACGGTCGTGTCGGCAACGACACGTTGCACGCTCGACGCCGGCGACGCCGCCAACGACATCGGCCGCACGGGCCTCGCCGCCTCGCTGTTCCGGCTCGCGGCTGACCTCGACGCGTTGCGCGCCGCCACGGACGACGCGGTCGCGCGCGCCGCGGTGCTGAGCGAACTCGACTACCTGATCGGCCAGCAGCTCGGCCCCGGCGATCAGGCATACCTGCAGCCGTACGGCACCACGCTGCAGGCGTTGCGCACGTCGCTCGCGGCCGCGGCGGCGGCCGCCATCCCCGCGCTCCTCACGAGCATCGACGCCGCGCTGTGCGACATGCGCACGACGCTCGCCTCGGCGTCGCAACGCGACTTCAGCCTGGGCCTGGCGCCGACCACGGCCACCAACATCCCCGGGCAGGCGACCACCGTCAACATCAACATCGCCAACATCGTCGCAGTGCCACGCGTGTTCGACGTCACGGTGGCCGGCGCGCCGCCAGGCATCACGGCGACGATCAACGCGCCGACGATCACCGTGCCGGCGAGCTACCAGACGAACGGGTGCTGCGGTTCGCCGCCGCTGACGGTCACGTTCATGAGCAGCGACGGCGTCGCGCGCGCATTCGACTATACGGTCACCGCAACGCCGCGCGACCAGCCGGGCAGCGCCCGCACCGCGCACGGCGAGGTCACGCTGCGGCCCGACCTCGTCCGCGTGGTCGCCGTCACGCCGGCGCCGGCCTTCGGCCCCGCCGGCACTCCGGTCAGCGTCGCCGTACGCGCGATGGATTCGCTGAACGCGCCGGGCCAGTACTACGTCGAATGGTCCGCTGCCGATCGCAACGGCCATGCCGTACGCAGCGGACAGACGGCGGCCGTGACGGTCGGCTCCGGCGACGGTCTGTTCGACTTCGCGCCGTTCCCGATCGACACGACGGGCCTCGCAGATGGCACGTACACGGTCGGCGTGACGATACGCTCCGCCAACCCGTGCTGTGCGGCCGTGCCCGGCGCCACCGGGCAGGGTGCGTTCATCGTGGGCTCGCCGTTCTCCGCCGTGCTGTCGGTGACGCCGCAATCGGTGGCGCCCGGCGACTCGACGGTCGGCCTCGCGCTCGCGCTGTCGCACGACTCGCTGCCGACGCCGTCGATCGTGCCGAGCGGTGCGCTGAGCCTCGCTGCCGAGGCGCGCTCGATCGCCCGCGCCGGCGACTTCCTGTACGTGTGCCAGGCGGACCGCGTGACGGTCCTCGACGTGTCGTCGCCGCTGACGCCGGTGACCGTCGGCGACTTCGCGACGGACGTGCTGCAGAACGGCTATGGGACGGTGGCCTGCAACATCGACGGCAACGCGCTCGTGCTCGCGTACAGCGGCGACACGCCGACGTCGTTCGACACGATCAAGGTCGTCGCCTACGACATCAGCGGCGTCAACGCGACGACGCTGCCGGTGCGGCAGACCGCGACGCCGACCGACCTCGGCAAGCTGTTCGGCGGCAGCGCGCTGTTCTCCGGCACGACGGGCTACATGCCGACGACGATCTACATCTACAACCCGTACTCGTACTTCATCGCCGCGCAATACGGCAACCTGCTGCAGCTCGACTTCAGCGACCCGACGGTGCCCGTGCTCGCGGGCGAGCTGTTCCATCACTTCCCGCCGCCGTCGCCCGATACCAACGACCCGGTCTACGGCGGACCGAACATGGTGTTCGGCGCCGTGCCGATCGGCAACTACGTCTACCTCGCGTCGTCGACGTCGACCGGCGGCGCCGTGGATACAGGCGTCGGCCGCGTGACGATCGCCGACAGCACGCAGCTCGCCACCAACTGCCCGGGCGACCCCAACCCCTGCATCGCCGCGACGCTGGACGTGCCGGGCACGCGGCTGCTGTTTGGCATCGCGCGCCAGGGCAACACGGTGCTCGTCGCCGGCGACAGCGTCGGCTACTACGACGCCGTGCGCGGCCTCGACGGCAACCTGGTCGTGGCGGCGATCGACGTCACCGACCCGTTGCATCCGGTGCTGCGCTCGACGCTGACCACCGCGCTGCGCAACAACCGCGAGCAGAACATGTGCGGTGCGAACGGCGACGCGGGCGGCGCCACGCTGCAGCCGCTGGACCAGCAGTTCTACGCGGTCGGGGGCTTCAACCCGGCGAGCTGCTCGTGGGTGATGACGTTCGTCGACGCCACGGACCCCGATCACCTGCGCGTGATTCCGTACGACGTGACGGACGTGCTGACGTCGACGCTGCTCGCCGGCAACACGCTGTACGCGCTGACGCGCAGCGGCGTGCTCGCGTACGACTACAGCATCGTCGACGGGCCGGCCATCACGGCGCGCGTCGACATGGCCAAGGGCAACGGCGTGGCCGTGGTGCCCGGGTCGTTCAACCTTGCACCGACGGCCGTCGACACGAGCGCGCCGGATCGCGACACGTACACATGGACGCAGCCGTCGGTGCCGACGATCACGTGGCAGGCGGACGTGCAGGACATGCAGCCGGGCGAGACGCGCGACGTCGCCTACGGCGGGCGCATCGACTTCACGCTGCCTGCACTCGGTTCGGGCGAGCTGCCGGTCAACGGCGTCAGCGTTGTCAGCGACCAGGCGATGTCGATCGCACCGGAATCGCAGACCGTCGGCATCAGCCGGCCCGCCACGTACACGGTCACGTTGCAGAACCCGGGCCCGGCGCCGATCACCTACGCGCTGGCCGTCGACGGCGTCGATCCCGCGTGGGTCGTGGCACTGGACTCGCCGGTCACGGTGCCGGCGGGCGGCTCCGCCACTGCGACGCTGACGCTGCAGTCGACACTCGGCGACTACGGGTTGCCGTATCCGTTCGTCGTGACGGCGACGGCGCCTGCGTACAGCGCGAGCGCCCGCGCGACGCTGTACCTCAACGGCTATGACCGGCCGGTGGGCGGCGATCCGCAGAACGGATACTCGGCCTCGACGGTGGTCCTCGACCCGCCGACGCTGACGGTGGGCCGCGGCGATGCGGGGCGCGTCGTGCTGCACACGGCCAACGTGGGCACCGTCGCGCAACAGTTCAGCTACGGCCCCGCGTCGCTGCCCTCCGGGTGGACGGTGACGTTCGAGAACAACAACGTCGCCACGGCGCCGGATGCCACGCTGGACGTCACCGCAGACATCACAACGCCGGCCAGCGTCACGCCGGGGCCGTACATCGTCGGCGTCAACCTGTACAACCCCTACTACACGGCGTACTACGAGATCCCGGTGACCGTCGGCAGCGCCGGCGTCACGCTGGCCGTGACGCCGGGCAGCGGGAGTGCGACGACGCCCTACAGCGTCAACGTCACCAACACGGGGCTCGCCAGCGACACGTTCGCACTGTCGGCCGCGGGACCGTTGGGCCCGGTGGTGACGTTCGCCACGACATCGGTGACGCTCGCGGCCGGCGCGTCGCAGGCCGTCACGGCAACGCTCGGCGACACGAGCTACCTGCCCGCCGGCACGTCGACATTCGACGTGATCGCGCAATCGACGACCAGCGCGCCCGCGACCGCACGCGCCACGGTCGCCGTGGCACTCGCCGCGCAGAAAGGCGTCGCGCTGGCTGGCGTGCCGCCCGCGGTCACGGTGCCGTCGACCCCGGCGACGCGCAGCTTCGCCGTGCAGATGCGCAACGCGGGCAACGTCGAGGACACCTATACGCTGGCCATCGCGTCCACGAGCCCCAACGTGACGGCGTCGCTGCACGACGCGAGCGATGCGCCGGTGGCGTCATTGTCGCCGCTCGCGCTTCCGGGCCAGGCACTGGCCCAGTTCGCGCTCGACGCCACGCTGAACAGCGGTTCCTCGGGGACGGTCGTCGTCACGGCGCAGTCGCTGAGCGACGACGCAGTTGCCGGCAGCGTCACGCTGACGCTGACCACGGACACCGTGGCGATGCCAATCGTCGCCGCCGCGCCCAACCCGCTGGCGTTCGGCAACCAGACCGTCGGCGTGACAGGGAGCGCGCAAGCGTCGACGTTCACGAATACCGGCGACGCGCCGTTCACGGTCACGACGCTCGCGATGAGTGGCACGAATTCCGCCGACTTCGCGTTCGCGAGCGGCAGCAACGCGTGCGCGGTCGGCACGGTGCTCGCCGCGAGCGGCGGCAACTGCGTCGTCTACGTCACGTTCACGCCAGGCGCCACCGGGCCGCGCGGCGCATCGGTGACGGTCACCGACAGCGCCACGACAACGACCGCGACGCTCGGGCTCACCGGCACCGGCGTCGCCGCCAACACCTGCTTCAGCGGCAGCGTACCGGGCGGTACGGCAACGGCGTGCTTCACCGGCGGCGGCGCTGGTTGCGAATACGCGCACGCCGCATTCATCCCGCTCACCGGCGATCCCGCGTCACCGCCGGCGGGGACGGCGCCGGCGGGCTACTCGTTCCCGTTCGGCCTGTTCGATTTCGCGACGCAAGGCTGCACGACGGGCGGCTCGCTGACGTTCACGATCGACTATCCGGGCGCGTTGCCGCCGGGCAGCGTCTATTACAAGTACGGATCGCCGGATGGCGTGGCGCCGCCCACGTGGTACACGCTGCCGGCCACCGTGCAGGGGAGCAGCGTCACGTTCGCTCTGCCGGCAGGCAACATCAGCGACCCGGGCGGCCCGGCGTTCGTGCCAAGCTCCGCACCGCCCGCGCGCGCCACGCCGGTCCCGGCGCTGGATGCGCGCGCGCTCGCGGGCCTCGCGCTGCTGGTCGCCGTCGCCGCCGCGCTGGCACGCCGGAAAGCCAAGCGATAATCGGGGCTCCGCGCGCTCGCGTGCGCCCGGAGCCCGATGACCACCGCCACCGCCACGCCCCGCCGCCCGTCGCGGCTGCCGCACGTTCTCGCCGTGCTGTATGCGCTCGCGGTCGTCTACGCGAGCCTGACGCCGTTCGGCCCCTGGCTCGCGCCGCCGGCGCAAGGCAGCTTCTGGCTATGGTCCGGCCGGCCTTACCGGTCGACGCACTTCGACCTGCTCGTCAACGTCGCTGCCTACGTGCCGCTGGGCCTCTTCGTCGCGCTGCTGCCGCGCCGGGCCGCGCCGGCGCGGCGCGCGGTGCTCGGCACGCTGGCGGGCGCCGTGCTGGCGTTCGCGATGGAGACGGCGCAGGCATGGCTGCCCACGCGGGACGCGAGCGTCTATGACCTCGCGAGCAATACCGCCGGCGCCGCGCTGGGCGGCCTCGGCGCCGCGTGGCTCGTGCGCCATCCTGGCGTGCGTGCGCGTATCGCCGCCTGGCGCACGCAGTGGTTCCTGCCCGGAACGCTGGGTGACGTGGGCATCGCGCTGATGGCGTTGTGGCTCGTCGCGCAATGCAATCCGGCAATCGGCCTGTTCGCGATCAGCTGGGACCCGGCGCTCGCGATCCCCGGCACGCCCCCTGACGCGCCCGACGTCGCGCTGACGTTCGTCGACGCGCTCGAAAGCGCGCTGCAGTTCGCGGGGATGGGCCTGTTCGTCCTGCTCCTCGTCCGCGCGCGCGCCGGTGCGACGGCGATCGGCCTGCTGATCATCGCGGCGCTCGCGGGCAAGAGCGTGACGACGCTTGCGATGCTGCGGCCGGCGCCGTCTGCGAGCTGGCTGCGACCGGACGTCGCGCTCGGCATCGCGCTGGGCGCCGTGTTGCTGCTGGGCCTGCTCCGGCTGCCCCGCGCCGCGCGCATCGTCGGCTGCGCGGTGTTGCTGTTGCTGTCCGTCGCGCTGCCCGCCCTCGTCGCCGATCCCGCGTCGGTGCGCATACCGCTGACGCTGTTCAACTGGCGCTATGGCCAGCTTCTCAACTTCAACGGCCTCACGCACACGGTGCTGCTGGTGTGGCCGCTGGGCGCCGCCGCGTGGCTGTTCGCGCTGGCGGGCCGCCCACGCTGGGGCGCCCTCGAGTAGGGTCCGACCCTATTTATTGGCGGTCGCTCGCAGCGAGTGCCAATAAATAGGGTCGGACCCTTTAGAATGACGCGATGAGCTACTTCAAGCGTCATGTGTTCTTCTGCTGCAACCAGCGCGACAACGGCGAGGCGTGCTGCGCCGACCGCGGCGCCGTGGCCATGCAGAAATACGCGAAGGACCGCGTCAAGAAGCTGGGCGCCAGTGGCCCCGGCAACGTGCGCATCAACAAGTCCGGCTGCCTCGACCGCTGCGAGGAGGGCCCGGTGCTCGTCGTGTATCCCGACGCCGTCTGGTACACCTACGTGGACCAGTCCGACATCGACGAGATCATCGAGCGCCACGTGATCGGCGGCGAGGTCGTGGAAAGGCTGCGCATTTGAATCCGCGCACGGCCGAGCGGTCGACGATTCCCGGGCCGGCGGGCGACCTCGAGATCGTCATCAACGCACCGGATGCGCCGGCCGGCATCGCGCTCGTCGCGCACCCGCACCCGCTGCAAGGCGGCACGCTGGACAACAAGGTTGCGCAGACGCTGGCGCGCGCGTTCTACGGCTTGGGCTATGCCGCGGTCCGCTTCAACTTCCGTGGCGTCGGCGCGTCGGCGGGCACGTTCGACGAAGGCGTCGGCGAGACGGACGACGCGCTCGCGGCGCTCGCGCACGCGCGACAGCGCTTCGGCGCCGCGTTGCCGCTCGCGCTCGCGGGCTTCTCGTTCGGCTCGTTCGTGCAGACCCGCGTGGCCGCAACGGTGCCGCACGAGCGGCTGGTGCTGGTCGGCCCCGCGGTCATGCGCTTCGCGGACACGCGCGTGGCGCCGGGCACCGTCGTGATCCACGGCGAGGTCGACGACGTCGTACCGCTGCCGGCGGTGCTCGACTGGGCGCGTCCGCAGGAACTCGCCGTCGCCGTGCTCGCCGGCGCGGGCCATTTCTTCCACGGCCGGCTGCCGCAGCTCGCAAGCCTCGTCGCGGCGCTGTACCGCGCGGCCTGAGCGGGCGCGCACAAGGAGATCCACGATGCTCGTCGTCAAGTCGCTGCACATCGTGTTCATGGTCGCGTGGTTCGCCGGGCTCTTCTACCTGCCGCGCCTGTTCGTCTATCACGCGCAGGTGCCGGCCGGCGACACGCTCGGCAACGAGCGCTTCAAGGTGATGGAACGCAAGCTCTATCGCGGCATCATGACGCCGTGCGCGGTGCTGACGCTCGTGTTCGGCGCGTGGCTGTGGCTGGGCTACGGCATCACGGGCGGCTGGCTGCACGCGAAGCTGCTGCTGGTCGCGATCCTCGTCGTGTTCCATGTCTACCTGGGCGTGCTGAAGGACGGCTTCGCGCACGACCGCAACCGCCACGGCCACGTGTTCTACCGCTGGCTGAACGAGATCCCCGCGCTGCCCTGCCTCGTGGGCATCGTGTTCCTCGTCGTGATGAAGCCGTTCTGACGGCCCGATGCCCGAGCGGTACTTCGTGTCCTGCCCGCGCGGGCTCGAGGCCGTGCTCGAGTCCGAGCTCGCGGCGCTCGGCGGGACGAACCTCGAACGCGCGGACGGCGGCGTCGGCGCGAGCGGCGACTTCGCGCTCGCCTATCGCGCCAACCTGTGGTCGCGCGTCGCGAGCCGGGTGCTGTGGCGCGTGGGCCAGGGACGGTATCGCGACGAGAAGGCGGTGCACGCGCTGGCCCGCGGGATCGACTGGCCGCGGCATTTCCGCGGCGACCGCACGTTGCGCGTCGACGTCGCCGCGACGCGCTCGCCGCTCGCGAGCCTCGAATTCGCGACGCTGACCGTCAAGGACGCGATCGTCGACCGTTTTCGCGGCGCCACCGGCTCGCGGCCGTCGGTCGACAAGCGGATGCCGGACGTCCGCGTCGCCGTGCACCTCACCGCCGACACGGCGACGTTCTACCTGGACACGTCCGGCGAGCCGCTGTTCAAGCGCGGCTACCGCCGCGACACGGAAGAGGCGCCGCTGCGCGAGAACCTCGCCGCGGGCCTTGTGGCACTGACCGGCTGGACGCCAGGCCAGGCATTCCTCGACCCGATGTGCGGCAGCGGCACGCTCGCGATCGAGGCGGCGCTGATCGCCGCCCATCGCGCGCCCGGGCTCACGCGCACGTTCGGCTTCCAGAAGCTCGCGTGGTACGACGGGCCGACGTGGCAGCGGACGAAGCAGGCCGCGCGCGACCAGGTCGCGAAGCCTCCCGCGACGCCGGCGATCTTCGCCAGCGACATCGCCGACACGGCGATCGCGCGCGCGCGCTCGAACATGTCCGCGGCGCAAGTCGGCGACTTCATCGCGCTGGAGCGCGCCGACGCGCTGACGCGCGCCGCGCCGGCCGCCGCAGGCACGCTGCTCGCCAACCCGCCGTACGGCGTGCGCCTCGCCGACCGCGACAGGATCGCCGCGATGTATCCGCAGTTCGGCGACGCGCTGAAGCAGCGCTTCACCGGGTGGACGGCGTGGCTGTTCACGGCGGACACCGCGCTGCCGAAGCTCATCCACCTCAAGGCCGACAAGCGCATCCCGCTGTTCAACGGCGCACTCGAATGCCGGCTTTACCGCTACGGGATCCAGCAGGGCCCGATGCTAAAATAGGCGCCCTGTCTAACGCCGAACCGGGAGTCCCGCGATGGGCATGCTGCCGTCCCGCAACTACGTCTCCGACCACACGAAGTTCATCCGCGACCTGATCGCGAAGGAGCCGGAGATCGTCGACGAGCAGCGCGAAGGCCGCGCGATCTGGTGGGACAAGACGCCGCGCGAGCTGGCGGAGCGCCGCGTGATGGACCAGGGGCGCGTGCCGCAGAAGCCTTACGTCTACGGCGTCGAGTAGCGTCGGACAGGGTCCTACCCTGATGGTTCTGGCGCCACCGGCCCGTAGATGAAATAGCGCGGCGTCTGCGCGAGATCCGCGCGAAAGCCGAGTGGCACGAGGCGCGCCGCGAGTGCCGCGGGCGTCCAGAACATCTTCACGATCCGGAACGTCGAGCCGTCGTCGAGCTTGCGCGTCACGACGCCCGCCTGCGCGTCGGGCGGCGGATGGTCGACCGCCGTCGACGTCACCTCGTGCGCCGAGTCGATCACGTACGCGACCCCGCCCGGCGCCAACGCGCGGCGCACCGTGGCCCAGAACGCATCCATCCGCGCGGCCGGCACGTGCGACAGCCAGAAGCTCATGAACACGAGGTCATAGGTGCCCTCCGGTTCCCACGCGAACAGGTCCGCCTCGACGTAGCGCGGCGGCTGCACCGGTAACGCACCGAGCCGCGCGCGGTTGAGCGTAATCACTTCGGGCGCCGCATCGACAGCCGTCAGCGTGCCGACGCGCGGCGCGAGGTGGCGCGTGAACAGACCGGTGCCGCAGGCGAGCTCCAGCGCGCGCGCCGGCTTGCGTGCGTCGAGGAAGGCGGCAAGCGCCGCCTCGACCGCGCGCGCATCCGCGTGCCACGCCTGGTTGTTGTCGTCACCACGGTCGAAGCGGCCTTCGCGCAGCCACCATGCGTCGTACTCGCGGGCCCGCGCGCGGTAATAGGCGATCTGTTCGTCGAGGATGGCGCGGTCGCGTTCCATGGCAGCGGCGGTAGGCGGCAAGGCGTCGCCAAGGATACGCGACGTCGCTGACTTACAATCGCCGCAGCGCACGCGGGCCCGGCCCGCGCCCCCATGACGACGCCCGCCGCTCCTCCGCCCACGAAGCGCGCACCGCCCCGGATGTGGCGCGGCCTCGTGCTGTCGCTGGGCGTCGTCGCATTGCTCGCGGGCGCCGAGTTCTACGCGTTGCGCACGGGCGGGCGGCTCGCGCCGCCACCGCCACCGCCCGCGGCGGCCGCACCGCAGGCGGCCCCTGCGGAACCGGCGACATTGACGCGCACGATGCCGCCGCCGGTCGCGGCGCCGATGCCTGTCGTGCCGGGCCTGCCGCGACCGGCGTCGTCCGGCGCGCTCGACATGCCAGCCGGCGAGACGATCGTCGCCGACCGCAGCACGCTCAGCGGTTGGGCCGCGGACCCGGCGGGCATCAAGGCCGTCGAGGCGCGCATCGGCGGTGTCGCGCACGCCGCGACGCTCGGGGGTGCGCGCCAGGACGTCGCCGCCGTGCTGCCCGCGATGCCCGGCGCGGCGACGTCGGGATTCACCGTCGATCTCGACTTCTCGACGCTGACGCTCGCGCGCCACGAACTCACGGTCGTCGCGATCAACGGCAAGGGCGAGACGACTGTTCTGGCGCGGCGCAGCGTCGTGCGGCCCGCCGCGCTCGCGATCTGGGCGCCGCTGCTCGACACGAATCCGGCGCTTGCGGAGCGGCGCTTCACGTTCCTGATGGCGACGTCCGGCGTCGCGCTGGGCGGCGCGCAGGGCATCCGCGAGCGCTACGAGGGCCTCTTGTCGCGGACGATGCGCGTCGGCATGTCGGTCCCCGTGCTGTACCTGCGCACGACGAAGGGCCCGGCAGGAGACTGGGCGTTCGACCCCACGTTCGACCTCGCGCGCAAGTGCGGCAACCGGCTCGTCGCCGAGGACAACCTCGACGGCATCATCGCGTTCGCGATCAGGACGTCGACACCGGTCAACTTCATCCTGAACGGCGGCATCTGGGGCGACGCGAGTTGCGAGAGCACCGAGTGGGACCTGATGACCCACCTCGAGGCCGACGACGCCAACGTGCAGTGGGACCAGGACGACAAGACGTTCCCCGGCGACTTCAGAAAGGGCCTCGCGGGCTCGACGGAATCGCCGCGGCTGTCGCGCGTGCAGACGTACAACGTCTACAACCGCGCGGTGCGCGACTACAAGCGCCGCAACCTGCAGGCCGCCGCGCGGATCATCGCGCGCTTCGCGCGCGAGCACCCGGACCTGTTCGTCGGCGTGAACCTCGACGCCGACACTTACATGAACCCGTTCATCGTGGGGCACCGCCACGACTACAACCCGGCGACGCTGCGCCAGTTCCGCGACTGGCTGCAGGGGACCGGCGCCTATGCCGGCGCCGGTGGCCCGGGCGTCCCCGACCTGCGCAGCTACCGGCGGCCGCACCCGCTGACGCTCGCCGAGGTCAACCGGCTCGCACGCACGCACTGGACCGCGTGGTCCGACGTCCAGCCGCCGCGCGAGTTTCCCGGCCACGACAACCTGCCGGTACCGCCGGGCGCGGTCCCGTTCTGGGACGACCCCTGGTACCAGCAGTGGGACATGTTCCGCAGGCACCTCGTGCAGCTGCACTATTCCGAGCTCGCGCAATGGACGCACGATGCCGGCGTGCCGGCCGACCGCATCTTCACGGCCCAGGCGTTCACCGCGCCGGACCCCGAGCTGCGCGCGCAGTCGACGTCGCTCACCGACCGCTCTCCCGACTACGACGGCGCGGGCGTGTCGATCGCAGGCGCGGTGCCACGCGTCGGCCACCTGGGCACGATCGTCTACGGCCCGGCCGCGGAGAATGCGTACATGCTGGACTCGGGCCACGGACTGTTCGCGACGATCGCGCGCTACGACCCGCAATGGGCGATCGTCGAGAGCAACGCAACGGACCTCAAGCACCCGACGGTGTTGCCGCCCTACGCGCGCTCGTACCGCCAGTTCCGCGACTTCTTCAACTACGGCGGCCGCCAGATCGCGCTGATGGCGTGGAACGGTTCGAACGGACTATTTGCCGGCTTTCCGGGCTACCTGCCCTACACGTCGTGGCTCAACACGCAGGCCGAGCAGGCGATGATGGACTTCCTCGTGAGCCACGCCGACGTCCCCGCGTCATCGCTGCTGTGGACGTTCGGCTCGCCGTCGCATGCGGACGCCGACGGCTGGACGGCGCTGCGCGGCACTGTCGAGGCGACGACGCGCGGCCTCGCGCTCGCGCCGCTCGGCGACCGGATGCGCATGCGCTCGCCGCCGGACCAAGTGATACGGCCGGCGACGATCAAGTCGCTGCTGCTGCGCTTCGACGGCACGCGTGTGCCGCACTTCGTGACCGTCGCCGCACGGACGGGGCCGCAAGCCGAGTGGCGGAACGTGGGTCGCACAAGCGGCAACGCGATGACGTTCGAGTGGCCCGCGGAATGGCTCGACGGCAAGACGATCGTCGAGGAACTCGAGCTCGAGCTGCACTTCCCGCCGGGCACCGACAAGCCGCTGCTGACGCGTGTGCTGCTGTACCCTGCCGCGGCCGGCACGTCCTGACGCGCACCGCGCGCACGATGCCTGCCGCGGCACTCCCGGACGCGAGCGTGGACGCGAAGCCGGCCACGCGCACGGACACGCACCACGTCGCCGCGCTCACGGGCGTGCGCGCGTTCGCGGCGCTGTGGGTGCTGCTGTTCCACAGCTGGCTCAATGCCGGCTCGCCGCCGCTCGCCGTGGCACTCGGCGCGCATGTGCTGGACCTGCGCCCGCTCGTCGAGTACGGGTGGCTGGGACTCGACGTATTCTTCATCCTGTCCGGCTTCCTGCTCGCGCGGCAAGCGGTTGCGCGCGTCGACGCGCTGCCGTCACGGACCGGGACGTGGTGCGAGCGGCACACGGGCGAGCGCTACTGGCCGTACCTGCGCCGGCGCATCCTGCGGGTGTACCCGGCGTACTACGCGTGCGTGACCGCGCTGGTGGTGCTCGCGCTGGCGGGGCTCTACCGTTCGGTGCCGGGCGTCGTCGACATGGCGCTGCACCTCGTGATGTCGCACAACCTGATCGAGCGCTACATCGTGTCGCTGAACGGCGTGTTCTGGACGCTGCCGTTCGAATGGCACTTCTACCTGCTGTTCCCGTTCATGTTCGCGTTGCTCGACCGCCGCGGCGGCTGGGTGCTGTACGCGATCGCCGTCGCGATCGTCGCGCTGACCAAGTTAGCCGTGATCGCCACCGGCGACGGCTATGCCCAGGTACTCGTCACGATCCGCCTCGATGCGTTCGCCGCCGGCATGGCGATGGGGGCATGGTCAGCGCGCAGGCCGCCGCGCCGGTACGTCGCCGCCGTCGCGTTCTGGACCGGCCTCGCGCTGCTGTTCGCGACGCCGTGGGTCTATGCGGGCATGACCAACGTCGGCCACTACATGGATTCACTGCGTGGCTGGTCGCGGCCGTTCTGGATCCAGGCGGCGGTGACGCTGATGCTGCTGGGGCTCGCCGGGGAGCGTCATGCCGGCGTCGCGCTGTTCGCCAATCGCGTCGTGTTCGCGCTGGGCCTCGTGAGCTACAGCATCTACCTGTGGCACGTGCCGATCATCGAACTCGCGCCGCGCATGGGACTCGTGCCCGTGCGCACGACCGTGTCGGCCGCGGCGTGGGGACGCCTGCTGCTTGGCGCCGTGCCGGCGACGCTCGCGGTCGCCGTGATTTCCTACCGGCTGTTCGAGCGGCCGTTCCAGCGCGCAGGCCGCGCCGGCGCGCGTGGCATGCTGCGCCACCCGATCAGCTGGCTGGTGGGTTGGGCGGCGGTGATGGAACTCGTCGTTGCGCTCGCATAGCGCATCCGCGCGCCGATCAGCGTGCCGCGGCGGGGACGCCGCGCGCCGCGAGCCACGCCCGCGTTCGCCGCAAGGCCGGCCCTTCGACGAGGCGCCACGACAGCGCGGCAACCGCGAGCGTCACGGGCAGCGACACCAGCAGCAACACACGCGGGGACGTCGTGCCGCTCTGCGCCACGATGGCCTGCTGCAGCGGGAACGCGTAGATGTAGACACCGTAGGACCAGTCGCCCCAGCGCGACGGCCAGCGGATGCGTGACGGCCGCATCAGCCCGACCCACAGGACTGCGTAGGCGATCGCGAGCATGACCGGCGCATACAGGTGCGCGATGCGCCACGTGCCGATGCCGACCACGGCGAGCACCCCGAGCACCCATGGACTGTGCGGCACGCGGTCGCCCCACGCATACAGCAAGGTCCCGGCCGCGAAGAAGCCG
This sequence comes from Pseudomonadota bacterium, assembly GCA_018241745.1. Lineage (GTDB taxonomy): Bacteria > Pseudomonadota > Gammaproteobacteria > Burkholderiales > Casimicrobiaceae > VBCG01. The sequence continues at coordinate 56,437 of JAFEDG010000157.1, read as the reverse complement.
AGCAGGTTCGTCGTTTCGCGCGTGAGCGGCCATTCGGCACCGGCCGCGCGCACGGCCGCGGGCAACGCGGCCAGCCCCGCGACGACCACGGTCGCCGCGATCCGGTTGCGCGCCATCCCGGCAACGCCGGCCAGCAACAGGCCCGCGTACGCTGCCATTTCCACCGGCAGCGTCCACAGCGAGCCGTTCACGGCATCGGGATACGGGTTCGCCGCGAATACGCCGGGCAGCACGCACGCCTCGGGCGCGGGCGGCAACAGCGCGCATGGGACGTAGCGCAGCGTGCCGGCCGCTTGCACGTAGGTGGACGGCGGCAGCGTCGTCACCCACGGGCCGACGACCCATGCGGTGACCACCGCGGCGACCGCAAGGCCCGGCGCCAGGCGCGCCGCGCGCATCGCGACGAAGCTGCGCACGTCAGCGCGGCGCGCAAGGCTCTGCGCGACGAGATAGCCGGACAACGTGAAGAACACCCACACCGCGACGTTGCCTGCGTTGAGGCCCGCGACCCGATACAGCGGCTCGTCCGCGCTGTGCCTCGTCAGCGCGTAGGCGTGCGCGAACAGCACGCCAGCCGCGGCGACGATCCGCACGAGGTCGCACTGGTTGTCGCGCGTCTCGCCACGCGTGCGGAGCGTTGGCGCGGCCACGGCGACGGTGTCGCGTGCGCGCGACTCGGGATCAGGACCGCGCGTCGTCCGTCTTGATCTCGACGTACGCCTGGTCGCGCGTCTGCCGCACGAACTCGGTGAACTGCTCCTCGCTCTTGCGCTGCTTGATCGCCTGCATCGCCTGCGCGCGCTGGCGGTCGCGCGTGACATCCTGCTGGCGACGCTCGAGCACCTTGATGAGGTGCCAGCCGAACGCCGTGCGCACCGGCTCGGACAGCTCGCCGACCTTGAGCTTCATGTACGCCTTCTCGAACTCCGGGAGCGTGTCGCCCGGCGACAGCCAGCCCAGGTCGCCGCCCTTGGCGCTGCTCGAATCCTCGGAATTGACCTTGGCCTGGTCCTCGAACTTGGCGCCCGCGACGATGTTGTCGCGGATGCGATCGATGCGCACCTTCGCTTCCGATTCCGACACGCTCTCGTTGACCTTCACGAGGATGTGCTCGACGTGTGTCTGGTCGACGACCGTCGGCGAGTTGAGGTTGCGGATGTCGACGACCTTGACGATGTGGAAGCCCGCCGGGCTCCGCACGACCTGGGAAACCTGCCCCTTCTGCAACGTCTTCAGGATGTCGCCGAACACCGTCGGCACCTTGGCCGGCGTGCGCCAGCCGAGGTTGCCGCCCTGCAGCGCATCCGGCGCGTCCGAGTAGCTCGCGGCCACCTGGCCGAAGTCCTTGCCCGCCTGCACGTCGGCCAGCGCCTGCTCGGCGCGCTTGCGCCGCTGCTCGATCTGGTCCGGCGTCGCCTGGTCCGGCACCGACACGTAGATGTGCGACAGCAGGTACTCGCTGCCGCCGCCGCCCTGCGCCGCCTGGTTGGCCAGGTAATTGTCGACCTCGGCGTCGGACACGAACAGCTTCTGCTCCACCTCGCGGTAGCGCACGCGCTGGATCGTCAGCTCGCGCCGGATGTCCTCGCGATACGCGTTGTACGGGATGTGATCGTGCTCGAGCGCCGCGCGCAGCTGGTCGAGCGTCATCTTGTTCTCCTGCGCGACGCGCACGATCGTCGCCTCGACGATGTTGTCGTCGACGCGGATGCCCGTCTCCTTGGCGTACTGCAGCAGCGCCTTCTCGTTGATCAGCCTTTCGAGGACCTGCTTCTGCAGGACATCCGGCGGCGGCAGCGGGACCTTGGCCTCGTTCATTTCGCGGACGACGCGCGCCTTGCTCTGGTCCACCTCGTACTGCGTGATCGCCTCGTCGTTGACGACGGCGACGACGCGGTCGAGCGCCTGCTCGGCTTGCGGCTGCGCGGGGGCCATCGAGCGCACGGCGGGCGGCGCGAACGGCGCGCCGCTGATGGGCACCTGGCCGCCGGCGCGCTGCGCGTGCAGCGGGGAGCTCGTGAGCGCGCACAGCGCCAGCACGGCGAGGGAGGAAATGGCAAGCTTCATCGGGGGTACCTCGTGGAAAAACGGCCCGGCGCGGAACCGGCCGGGAGCGTCAGAAGTCGGGCAACGGGTCGAACCGCGTGTCCCGGCGCAGCAGCGCTGGGTCGTTGGTCCGCGTATACCCGGGCACGCTGCGCCGCAGGAGGTCGAGCGGACTGGTACCGACCCGCGCGAGGCCGTTTAGTTCAAGCTGGATGAAGACCGAATTGGTGGTCTGTTCGGTGGTGGTCAGCAGACGGTGGTAGACGACCCGCAGGATCCAGCAGTCCTGATTGTACTCGACCCCCGCCAGCGCCTCCAGCGTCTGCCGGTCCTGCAGCGAGTAGTTCCAGCGCCCGAGCAGCGTCCAGTTGGGGGACACCGGCCATTCGCCGGAGATGTCGAACTGCTTGAGCGTCTCGGGCTGGCCGGTCGTGGGGTCGACCGTGTCGCGGTTGTAGCGATAGACGGCGCTGAACACCTTGCCGAGCTCGGGCGTGTAACGCAGTCCCGCGTTGAATTGCTCCGTCTGGCCCGCGTCCAGGTTCTGCTGCACGAGCGCCGACATCGCCCACGCATCGGACAGCTTGCCTTCGGCCAGCAGCAGGATGTCCGAGCTCGATCCGGACCGGGGCACCTCGCCGGGCAACGTGACCTGCTGGTCCGCGAAATAGAGGCGCTGGCCGACGGCGACCCGCAGCCGTTCCGCGCCCGTCACCGGATCCAAGAGCCGCGACGACAGCGCGAGCGTGAGCTGGTTGGCGTCGCCGATCCGATCGTTGCCCAGGTATCGGTTCTCGCTGAACAGCTGCGAGAAGTTGAAGTCGTCGCTCGCCGTGTCGAACACCGGCAGGTTGTTCTGGTTCCGGTACGGGATGTAGACGTAGAACGCGCGCGGCTCGAGCGTATTGATGAAATCCTTGCCGAACAGGTTCCAGTCGCGCTCGAACACGAGCCCGGTGTCGACGCTCGCGATCGGCACGTACACGGCGGGATTGGCGTCGTAGGGCGTACCGGGCGCAGTCCCGGGCGGCGGCGCCAGGTTGTACCAGTCCATGTGCATGCTGCCGCGCGCGGTGAAGAACCAGCCCGGGCCCTGGCGCGTCCAGCTCGCCTGCGGATAGAGGACCGCGCGATCGCCTTCCTGCAGGACCGGATTGCGGAACTGCGCGTACTCGGCCGCACCGCTCCAGTCGATGCCTGCCCATTCCGTCGTCGCCATGCTCGCGAGCACTTGCGGCAGCATGTTGTACGGGGGCGTAATCGGTTGTGTCGGGTCCTGCAGCGTCTGGAACGACAGCGCCTGCGCCGTCACCGAGAACGGGCCGTAGTTCGCGGTCAGCGCGCCCTGGCGCGGGAGCGTCGTCTGCGACGTCACCGCGATGCGGTCCGCGAGGTCCGAGAAGTACGTGTCGTCGGACACCTTGTTCAGGTTCACGAAGCCCGAGAGCCACGGGGCGAACTGCTGGCTGTGGCGCCACGCGAGCAGGTAGCGCGTCGTGTCGGTGACCCGGTCGTTGGGCAGCACTTCGGCGTCGACCTCGCCGATGTTGGGGCTCGGGTCGCCGAACAGGTAGCGAAACTGCCCGCCAACCTGCAGCCCGCGCTTGGTCATCAGCCGCGGCGTGATCGTCGCGTCGTAGTTCGGCGCGAGGTTGAGGTAGTAAGGCGCCGCGAATTCGAAGCCGCGCGTCGTCGTCGACCCGGCCGTCGGCGTCAGGAAGCCCGACTTGCGGTCGTTGGACAGCGGGAACGACAGGTAAGGCGAATAGAAGATCGGCGTGTCGAAGAAGTCCACCGTCGCGTCGTGCGCGATGCCCTCGTTCTTGTTGCGGTCGATCGTCAGGTCGTTCGTGCGCACGAACCAGTCGTTGCGCGGCGCGATGCACGTCGTGTAGCGCCCGTCGGTGACGTTGAACACGCCGGGCCCCGCGAACTCGATCCGCTGCGCGTCGCCACGGCCGTTGATGTCGCCGACGAAGAACTCGGGCGATTCGAAATGGCCGGTGCTGGTGTCGCGCCGGAGCACGAAGCTCGGGCCGGTGATCCAGTCGTTGCCCTTGCGCAGCACGACGTTGCCGGTGGCGGTGACGGTGTTGTCGTCGAAGTCGTACAGCAGGTGGTCGGCGAGCACCGTCTGTCCGCGCGTGCGCAGTTCGACGCGCCCGAACGCCTGCACCGTCTTGTCGCTGGCGCCCTCGATGCGGTCGGCGCGCAGGAAGATCGCGCCGTCGTCGGGCTTCACGTCCTCCGTCGAGCGCGTCGTCGACCGCGAGTTGTCGGCGCGCGCGATGCTGTTGGTCGTGTCGCCCGGAAGGCGCGGCAGATCCGGCGCGGGCGCCGCAGCCTTCGTCGTGGCATTGGCGGGCGCGAGCGGCGCGATCTCCGGCGCGACGCGCAGTACGGGCTCGGGCGTCGTGCCGCCGTCGGCGCGCACGCAACTCGCGGCGCACAACAGCGCCACGGCCACCCACGCGGAACGCTGTGAAAACGGACAGGAGGAGCGGTGGGCCAAGCGGACGTTCGACGCGCGGACTTGCTAGAATGGCGCATTCTACCCAACCGTTTTCCGGCCGCGTTGGCCAGCGAGCCCCGGACCGCGTCCGTCGCACGCGACGCTTCGCCACCATGACGCCCGACTCCCGTGAACAGGGGCTGCGGCTTTTCGTCGCGAGCCACCTCGCCGGCACGCCGTTCACGTGCGCGCCGGCCTCCGCCGACGCGAGCTTTCGCCGCTATTTCCGCATCGTCCCCGCGACGCCCGCGTTCGGCGCGCCGTCGCTGATCGCGATGGACGCACCGCCGCCGCAGGAAGACTGCCGCCCGTTCGTGCGCGTCGCCGGCCTGCTCGTCGAGGCCGGCATCAACGCGCCGCGCGTGCTCGCGCAGGACCTCGCGAACGGCTACCTGCTGCTCACGGACCTCGGCGACCGCACGTACCTGTCGGCGCTCGACGCCACGACCGCGCGCGGGCTGTACAGCGACGCGCTCGACACGCTCGTGGCATGGCAGCGCGCATCGCGGCCCGGCGTGCTGCCCGCGTACGACAACGCGCTGCTGCGCCGCGAGCTCGACCTCTTCCCCGACTGGTACGTCGCGCGCCACCTGGGGCGCGTGCTCGACGACGGCGACCGCCACACGCTCGACCTTGCGTTCGCGCGCATCCTCGCCAACAACCTCGCGCAGCCGCAGGTGTACGTGCACCGCGACTTCCATTCGCGCAACCTGATGGTGACGACGCCGAACCCCGGCGTCCTCGATTTCCAGGACGCCGTGTACGGACCGCTGGCGTACGACCTCGTGTCGCTGCTGCGCGACGCCTACATCGCGTGGGACGAGGAGCTGCAGATCGACTGGGCCGCGCGCTACTGGGAGCGTGCGCGTGCGGCAGGGGTGCCGGTGCCCGCGGACTTCGCGCAGTTCTGGCGCGACTTCGAGTGGATGGGCGTCCAGCGCCACCTCAAGGTGCTCGGCATCTTCGCGCGGCTCGCGCATCGCGACGGCAAGACGGGTTACGTCGCGGACATGCCGCGCGTGCTCGGCTACCTGACCGCGGCGCTCGCGCGTTACGACGAGCTGCAACCGCTGTCCGCGCTTGTCGCGCGGCTGCACGGCACGGCGGCCAGCGCCGCGTACACGTTCTGACAGGGATGGCGGTGCACGCGATCCCCGGCGCGATGATCATGGCGGCCGGGCGTGGCGAGCGGATGCGCCCGCTGTCGGACCGCTGCCCCAAGCCGCTGCTCGTGGCCGGCGGCAAGCCGCTGATCGTGTGGCAGGTCGAGGCATTGGCGCGCGCAGGCCTGACGACGATCGTCGTCAACGTCGCCGCGTTCGCGGAGCAGTTCATCGCGGCGCTCGGCGACGGCCGCCGCTTCGGCGTCGAGATCCGCTGGTCGCGCGAGGCGGCGCCGCTCGAGAACGCCGGCGGCATCGCCACCGCGTTGCCGTTGCTGCCGCCGGGGCCCGTCGTGACGGTTGCGGCCGACGTGTGGACCACGTTCGACTTCGGCCGGCTCCGGGGACGCGCGGAGCGGATGGCGGCGGACCCCGCGCTGCCGCGCGCCCACCTGGTGATGGTGCCCAACCCGCCGTACCATCCGGACGGCGATTTCGGCCTCGCCGGCGGGCGGATCGTTGAAACTGCGGGCCCGCGCCTCACCTATGCGGCGATAGGCGTGCACGACACGTCGCTGTTCGCCGGCATCGCACCCCACACGCGGGCACCGATGCGCCCGTTGTGGGAGCGACTGATCGCGGCGGGCGCGCTGTCGGGCGAGCGCTACGACGGCCCGTGGGCCAACGTCGGGACGCCGGACGACCTCGCGCGCCTGGATGCACAATTGACGGGGGCCGCCACGAGCGGCGCCTGAACGCCCCCGCCACCCGCGGGATTCCGCACCACCGTACCGACCCTCCGCCATGCGCACGAATCCGCTTCTCGCCTTCCCGGAACTGCCCGACCTCTCGGTCGTCGACGCCGCCGACGTCGCGCCCGCGATCGACCAGCTGCTCGCGGCCACGCGCGCGACGATCGAGCGCGTCGTCGATCCGCTCGCCCCGCCCACGTGGGAGACGCTGGTCGAGCCGCTGGCGGACAGCCTCGACCGGCTCGACCGTGCCTGGAGTGCCGTGGCGCACCTCAACGCCGTCGTCAACACGCCGGCGCTGCGCGACGCGTACAACAGCACGCTGCCGCGGCTGATCGCGTTCCACACGGAGCTCGCGCAGGACGCGCGGCTCTACGCGCGCTACCAGGCGCTGCGCGCCGCGCCCGCCTATGGCGCGCTCGACGCGGTGAAGCAACGCGTCATCGAGAACGAGCTGCGGGACTTCCGGCTCGGTGGCGCCGACCTCGACGCGGGCGCGCAGGCCGAGTACAAGGCGATCGAGGCGGAGCTCGCCCAGCTGTCGTCGACGTTCAACGACCACCTGCTCGACGCGACCAACGCGTGGGCGCTGTTTGTCGACGAGACGACGCTGGCCGGCGTCCCCGCCGACGTCGTGGCTGCCGCCCGCGAAGAAGCCGCGGCCGCCGGGCGCACCGGCTGCAAGCTGACGCTGCGCATGCCCTGCTTCCAGCCGGTGATGCAATACGCGCACGACCGCGACCTGCGCGCGCGCCTGCACCGCGCCTATTTCACGCGCGCGAGCGACCTGGGCGACGACCCGGCGCTCGACAACACGCCGTTGATCGGGAAGCTGCTCGCACTGCGCCAGCGCAAGGCCGAGCTGCTCGGGTATCGCAACTTCGCGGAGCTGTCGCTCGTGCGCAAGATGGCCGACACGCCCGCGGCGGTTCTCGCGTTCCTGCGCGACCTCGCCGCGCGTGCCCGGCCGTTCGCCGAGCGCGACATGGCCGAGCTCGCGCAGTTCGCGCGCGAGACGCTCGGCATCGCGACGCTCCAGCCGTGGGACATCGCGTACGCGAGCGAGAAGCTGTGCGCCGCGCGCTACGACTATTCCGAGCAGGACGTGAAGCGCTACTTCCCGGAAGCGCGGGTGCTCGCGGGTCTCTTCGGTGTCGTCGAATCGCTGTACGGCGTGACCATCCGCGAACGCGAGGGCGCCGCGCGGCCCCCGGTGTGGCATCCGACGGTGCGCTTCTTCGACATCACCGACGACGAGGGAAGCATCGTCGGCCAGTTCTACCTCGACGCCTACGCCCGCCCCGGCAAGCAGGGTGGCGCGTGGATGGACGACCCGGTGAACCGGCGCGCGCTGGAAGGCGGCGAGGCACACCCGGTGGCCTACCTGACGTGCAACTTCGCGGCGCCGGTGGAAGGCAAGCCCGCGCTGTTCACGCACCGCGAGGTGATCACGCTGTTCCACGAGTTCGGGCACGGGCTGCACCTGCTGCTGACGCGCGAGGCCACGCCGGGCGCGTCGGGCCTGCAGGGCGTCGAATGGGACGCCGTCGAACTGCCGAGCCAGTTCATGGAGAATTTCTGCTGGGAGTGGGACGTCGTGCACGCGATGTCGCGGCACGCGGACACCGGCGAGACCATCCCGCGCGCGCTGTTCGACAAGCTGATCGCCGCGCGCAACTTCCAAAGCGGCCTCGCCACCGTGCGCCAGATCGAGTTCGCGATCGCGGACATGCTGCTGCACGTGTCGCTGGATCCCGAAGCCCCGCTCCCGGCCGGCGCGGCGCGCTCCCCGCAGGCGGTCGTCGACGCCGTACGCCGCGAAGTGCGCGTCGTGCCGGTCGCCGCGTACGACCGCTCGCTGCAGGCGTTCGCGCACATCTTCGCCGGCGGCTACGCGGCCGGTTATTACAGCTACAAGTGGGCGGAGGTGCTGTCGGCCGACGCGTTCAGCCTGTTCGAGGAAACCGGCGTGCTGTCGGCGGACACGGGACGCCGCTTCCGCGACGAGGTGCTCGCGCGCGGCGGCGGGCGCCCTGCGCTCGACTCGTTCGTCGCGTTTCGCGGCCGGCCGCCCCAAATCGACGCTCTTCTGCGGCATAATGGGATGACGTTGTCATCGTAGCCAGCCCGGAGGGCCCGATGCCCCAAGCCTTCATCGCGCGGACGCTGTGGTCCGCGCTCGCCGCCGTCGTCGCCATGATGCTCGCCGGCAACGCCGTGGCGCAGGACAAGCAGGTATATCGCTACACCGATAGCGACGGCCGCATCGTGTATACGGACAAGCCGCCGCCGGCCAGTGCCAAGGACACGCAGACCAAGCGCGTCGGCGGCAATTTCATCGAGACGGATCCGACGTCGCTCGAGGAACAGCAGGCAATCGATCGCTTCCCCGTCACGCTGTACACGTTCGACTGCGGCGACGCGTGCGATCTGGCCAAGGGCATGCTCAACAAGCGCGGCGTCCCTTACGCCACCGTCGACGTCCAGACCCCGGACGGCGCCAAGCAGTTGCAGACGCTGACGGGCGCACTCGAGGCGCCCGTCCTCGTCGTCGGCGACAAGCTCGTCGCCAAGGGCTACAACGAGGCGCGCTGGCAGGCGATGCTCGACCAGGCTGGCTACCCGAAGACGCCGTCGCCGCGCACGGCGCAGGTCGGCCGCGCGCCGTCCGACACGCCGCCCGCGCCGCCATCGACCACCACGCGCGCGCAGACGGTGGTACCGGGCTCGGGCTATCCGAAGAACTGACCGACCGGCGCCAATGGCGCCGGCCGGTCGTGCGCGCCGCGGCGCGCTAGAAGCGGTACCCGACCCCGACCCCGTACACCCACGGATCGATGTCCAGCTTCGTCAGCGTGGCGCCACCCGGCAACGTGACGTCCGTGTTCATCCAGATGTACTTCACGTCCGCGTTGAGCAGCCAGTGCTTGTCGATGTAATAGTCGATACCGGCCTGCAGCGCGCCGCCGACGCTCGTGTTGCTGACACCCAGCGGCGTCCCGTCCGGCAGCTTGAGTCCCGCGTTGTAGAACCACGACACGTTGAGGCCGCCGCCGACGTAGGGCTGGAAGGCGCCCAGGTCGGTGAAGTGGTATTGCAGCAGCACCGTTGGCGGGAGCACCGAAACCTTGCCCAGGCTCTGCCCGTTCAGCGTGACTTCGTGGCGCGTCGTCGCGAGGATCAGCTCCAGCGACAGGTTGCGGTTCATGAACCACGAGAAATCGAGTTCCGGGGCCCACTGGTTGCCCACGTCGAGGCCGGGAATCGACGAACTCGCGTTGGGCGACACGTCGATGGCGCGGGCGCGGATGAGCCAGTCGCTCGTGTCCTCGGCGGCCGCCGGAAGCGCCAGCGCGAGCAAAGCGGCCGCGGCAAGCGATGGGACGATACGGGTCTTCATGTTCGGTTCCAATGTTGTGGATGTGCGTACGGGGCCGTGATCACAGTCTAGGCGCGGGGCCGACGCGGCCCGTTGACGTGGATCAAGCGCCGTGCGCCGGAAGGAAGCGTTGCCGATGAAACTTGCCACCTGGAACGTGAACTCGCTGAACGTCAGGCTGCCGCGGTTGCTGCCGTGGCTCGCCAGCGAGATGCCCGACGTCGTCTGCCTGCAGGAAACGAAGCTCGAGGACGCGAAGTTCCCGCACGACGTGCTCCACGACGCGGGCTACGAAGCTCACTTCGCGGGCCAGAAGACCTACAACGGCGTCGCGATCGTCGTGCGCCACGGCCTCGCAGCCACCGACATCGTCCGCGGCATCCCGGGTTACGCCGACACGCAGCAGCGCGTCATCGCCGCCACCGTCGACGGCGTCCGCGTGATGTCCGTGTACGTGCCCAACGGCCAGGCCGTCGGCTCGGACAAGTACGTCTACAAACTCGGCTGGTGCGACGCGGCGCGCGACTATTTCGCGGCGACGCTCGCCGCGCACGCGGACGTCGCGGTCGCGGGCGACTTCAACGTGGCGCCCGAAGACCGCGACGTGCACGACCCGGCGTCCTGGGAAGGCCAGGTCCTCGTGTCGGAACCCGAGCGCGCTGCGTTCCGCGGCTTCCTCGCCACCGGCCTCGTCGACAGCTTCCGCCTCTTCGACCAGCCGCCGGGCACGTTCAGCTGGTGGGATTACCGGATGCTGGGGTTCCCGAAGAACCGGGGGTTGCGCATCGACCACGTACTGCTGTCGAAGGCGCTCGCGCCGCGCTGCACCACGTGCCGCATCGATCGCGCGATGCGCAAGGGCGAGAAGCCATCCGATCACGCGCCGGTGATCGCCGAGCTCGCGTGACGGGCCCGCGCGTGGTGAGGCCGCGCATCGTCGTGCTCGACGACTTCCAGCGCATCGCACGCGACGCGGCGGATTGGTCGTCGCTCGGCTGCGACGTCGAGTTCGTGCACGACCACGTTGCCGACACCGACGCGCTCGCCGCGCGGCTCGCGGGGGCCGCGATCGTGTGCCCGATGCGCGAGCGGACGCGCTTCCCCGCGGCGCTGCTCGCGCGGTTGCCGGCACTCGAACTCGTCGCGGCGACGGGATCGGCCAAGGGCCAGGCGTACATCGACCGCGACGCGGCGACCGCGGCGGGCATCGCGATCGCCGTCACCGGCAGCGGCGACGACGACCTCCCGTCGTCGACGGCGGAGCTGACGCTCGCGCTGATGCTGGCCGTCGCGCGCCGCATCACGGCGAGCGAACGCGCATTGCGCGCGGGCACCTGGCAGCCTTACGTCGGCACGCGGCTCGCGGGCAAGGTGCTCGGCATCGTGGGCCTCGGCCGCCTCGGCGCCGAGGTCGCGCAGCTCGCGCGCGCGTTCGGCATGCGGGTCATCGCGTGGTCGCCGAGCCTCACGCCCGCGCGCGCGGAAGCCGCGGGAGCCCGCGCCGTGAGCCGCGACGCGCTGTTCCGCGACGCCGACTTCGTGTCGCTGCACGTGCGGCTGACGCCGGCGACCACGCACCTCGTCGCGGCCCGTGAATTCGCGGCCATGAAGCGCGGCGCATTCCTGATCAACACGTCACGCGGGCCTGTCGTCGACGAGCAGGCGCTGCTGGCCGCGCTGGCCGACGGCACGCTCGCCGGCGCGGGGCTCGACGTCTTCACGCACGAACCGCTCCCCGCCGCGCATCCGCTGGCCGCGTTCGACAACGTCGTACTGACGCCGCACATAGGCTTCGTCGTCGACGACGCGATGCGCGCGTTCTATCGCGGCGACGTCGCCAACATCGCGGCGTGGCTCGCGGGCACGCCCCGGCAACTGATCAACCCGGATGCGATGGCGGTGGCGCGGCCGCGCACGGCGCTGGGCCTCGCCACCGCGCGCTGAGCGCGCGCCGCGCCGCGATCAGTCGCGCGCGCCGCCCTTGCGCAGCTCGGCTTCCATGCCGAGCTCCTGGATCTTGCGCGTCAACGTGTTGCGGCCCCAGCCGAGCCACTGCGCCGCTTCCATCCGGTGGCCGCCGGTGTGCTGGAGCGCGCGCCTGATCAGCGTCTTCTCGAATTCCTTCTCGAGCCGGTTGCCCGCGCCGCGCTCGCCGCGCGCGAGCGCCTGGCCGAGCTCGCGGTCGAGCGCGTGGTGCCACGTCGAATCGGCGGCGGCGGACGCGGACGGCACCTCGCGCACTTCCGGCGGCAGGTCCGCAACGTCGATGCGCTGGCCCGGCGCCATCACCGTGAGCCAATGGCACACGTTCTCCAGCTGGCGGACGTTGCCGGGGAACGCGAACGCCGCGAGCGCCTTCTGCGCGGCCTCCGACAGCACCTTCGGCTCGACGGCGAGCTCGCGCGCGCTCTTCAGCAGGAAATGGCGCGCGAGCGGGATGATGTCCTCGGCGCGCTCGCGCAGCGGCGGCAGCCGCAGCCGCACGACGTTGAGCCGGTGCAAGAGGTCCTCGCGGAACAGGCCCGCGCGAACGCGTTCCTCGAGATTCTGGTGCGTGGCCGCGATGATGCGCACGTTCGCCTTCATCGGCGCGTGGCCGCCCACGCGGTAATACTCGCCGTCCGCCAGCACGCGCAGCAGCCGCACCTGCAGGTCCGCCGGCATGTCGCCGATCTCGTCCAGGAACAACGTGCCGCCTTCCGCCTGCTCGAAGCGGCCGCGGCGCATCGCCTGCGCACCGGTGAACGCGCCGCGCTCGTGGCCGAACAGCTCGGACTCGAGCAGGTCCTTGGGGATCGCCGCCGTGTTGATCGCGACGAACGTGCCGGCCGCGCGCGGCGAGTGCCGGTGCAGCGCGCGCGCGACGAGCTCCTTGCCGGTGCCCGACTCGCCCGTGATCAGCACCGTGGCGCTCGATTGCGACAGCCGGCCGATCGCGCGGAACACTTCCTGCATCGCCGGTGCGTGGCCGTGGATCTCCGGCTCCTCGGCGGCGCTCGCCGCCACCGGCGCCGGCACCGGCGTCTCGACCGACGCGCGGCGGATCAGCGCGAGCGCGTGATCGACGTCGAACGGCTTGGGCAGGTATTCGAACGCGCCCCCCTGGAACGACTGCACGGCGCTCTCCAGGTCCGAGTACGCCGTCATGATGATGACGGGAATGGCCGGATGGCGTTCCTTGATCTTGTTCAGCAGCGCGATGCCGGACTCCCCGGGCATCCGGATGTCGGACACGAGCACCTGCGGTTGCGACACGTTGAGCGCCTGCAGCACCTCGAACGCCGACGAGAACGTCTTGAACGGAATGCCTTCGCGCGCGAGCGCCTTTTCGAGCACCCAGCGGATGGACCGGTCGTCGTCGACGATCCACACCTCGCGCGTGCTGTCGCCGCCCCGCGGCGGTTCGTAGTCGTAGGCGTACATGAAATCTCTCCCGATCATCCGGTGTTGCGCACGCTTTCGAGCGGCAGCAGTATCGAAAAGGTGGTGTGACCCGGCTCGCTGTCGCAATCCAGCGTGCCGCCGTGCTGCGCGACGAACGTCTGCGCGATCGTCAGGCCCAGGCCGCTCCCCCCCTCGCGCCCCGACACGAGCGGGAAGAAGATGCGGTCGCGGATCTCGGCCGGCACGCCGGGACCGTTGTCCTCGACGAAGATGGCCACCGCGAGCCGGTGCCTGCGCTTGGCGAGCGTCACGTAGCGCGCGATGCGCGTCGTCAGCGTGATGCGCGGGCCGGACGTGGTCGCGAGCGCCTGCGCGGCGTTGCGCACGACGTTCAGCACCGCCTGCATGATCTGCTCGTTGTCCGCCTCGAACTCGGGCAGCGACGTGTCGAAGTCGCAATACACCGGAATCGCGGGGAACTCCGCTTGCACGACGCCCTTCACGCGCACGAGCACCTCGTGGATGTTCGTACGCCGGTAGTTGGGCAGCCGGTGCGGCGTCAGCAGCCGGTTGACCAGCGACTGCAGCCGATCCGATTCACCGATGATCACCTGCGTGTACTCGATCAGCTGCGGCCGCTCGAGCTCGCGCTCGAGCAGCTGCGCCGCGCCGCGGATGCCGCCGAGCGGATTCTTGATCTCGTGCGCCAGGCTGCGGATCAGCTCGCGGTTGGCCTGCTGCTGCTCGTTGATCCGCTCCTCGCGCGCGATCTTGAGCTGCTGGTCGATGTGGCGGAACTCGAGCAGCAGCGCCGCGTTGTCCATGTCGAGCGGCGAGACGGTGCATGCGAGGTGCAGCTTGGTGCGCCCGTTGCTGCCGAGTTCCAGCTCCTGCTCCGTGTACGGCGAGCCGCTCGCGCGCGAGCGCTCGAACGCCGCGGACAGCGCAGGGACATCGCCGAACAGGTCGGCGACGGGCAGGCCCAGCAGCTTCTGCCGCGACATCTCGAACAGGTTCTCGGCCGCGGGGTTCGCATACGCGATGCGCTCGTCGGCGTCGATCGCCAGCACGCCGGTGGCGAGCAGGTCGAGCCCGGACCACGCCTCGCCGTCCGCGAGCGGCGCGGCATTGCCACGCGACAGGAAGGGTAGGCGGAAGCTCACGGATGGGCGCACGGGAACGCCCGGCGCACGCGCACGATGCGTGCGGCGGACGCGTCACATTTAGCAATAAACGCGCCGGGACCGCGAGGCTCCCGGCGCGGGCTCTCAGCGCTGCAATTCCTTCTTGAGCGCCTCGACGTTGCGCTCGTGCAGCTGCACCGACTGGCGCAGGCGCTCGATGCGCTGCCGGTACTTCTCGGCGTCGTTCTTTTCCTCGGGCAGCGGCGCGGGCGCGCCGTTGCCATAATCGGCGCGCGCCTGCGCGAGCTGCTTCTCCTCGCTCGCGAGTTCGTCGTCGAGGACCTTGCGGCGTGCCTCATCGCGGGTCTTCTGCGTGTCCGCGTCGACGCGCGGGAACCCCGACGGCGACGCCTTGCTGGCCGCCGATGGCGCCGGTGGCGGGCCGCCCGCGCGCACGTCGGGGACGTTGAAGAACGCCTCGTACCCGCTCTTGGTCGTGCACTTGAACAGCGCGTCGCTGATCGCGACGGGCTTGCTGTTGCAGCCCGATTCGCGCGCGCGGTCCGCGAGCGAGGCTGCGCCCGACGGCGTCGCGATGGCGAGGCACCACACGAGTGCGCATGCGCACCGTAGCGTGACGTGAAAGTGGCAACGGCTATCCATTCCGGCGCAGTTTATCGCGGTTCGCCAAGCAAAAGGGGCGGACACGAGGGTCCGCCCCTTGCACCGGAACAACGCGCGATGCTGCGGCCGCGTTTACAGCGAGTAATACATGTCGTATTCGACCGGATGCGTGGTCATGCGGAAGCGCGTGACCTCCTCCATCTTGAGCTCCATGTACGCGTCGATCATGTCGTCGGTGAACACGCCGCCGGCCTTCAGGAACGCGCGGTCCTTGTCGAGGTAGTCGAGCGCCTGGTCCAGCGAGCTGCACACCGTCGGGATCTTCTTGTCCTCCTCGGGCGGCAGGTCGTACAGGTTCTTGTCGGACGGGTCGCCCGGGTGGATCTTGTTCTGCACGCCGTCCAGGCCCGCCATCAGCATCGCGGCGAAGCCCAGGTAAGGGTTGCACGTCGGATCCGGGAAGCGGACCTCGATGCGGCGGCCCTTCGGGTTCGACACGTACGGGATGCGGATCGACGCCGAGCGGTTGCGCGCCGAGTACGCGAGCTTGACCGGCGCCTCGAAGCCGGGCACCAGGCGCTTGTACGAATTGGTGCCCGGGTTCGTGATCGCGTTCAATGCGCGCGCGTGCTTGATGATGCCGCCGATGTAGTACAGCGCGAATTCCGACAGGCCCGCATAGCCGTCGCCGGCGAACAGGTTCTTGCCGTCCTTCCACACCGACTGGTGGCAGTGCATGCCGGAGCCGTTGTCGCCGACGATCGGCTTGGGCATGAACGTCGCCGTCTTGCCGTACGCGGCCGCCGTGTTGTGCACGACGTACTTGAGGATCTGCAGCCAGTCGGCACGCTGCACGAGCGGCGCGAACTTGGTGCCGATCTCGCACTGGCCCGCGTTGGCGACTTCGTGGTGGTGCACCTCGACTTCGACGCCCATGTCGGCGAGCGCGAGGCACATCGCCGAGCGGATGTCCTGCAGCGAGTCGACCGGCGGAACCGGGAAGTAGCCGCCCTTGACGACCGGCCGGTGGCCCATGTTGCCGCCCTCGAACTTCTCCGCCGTCGACCACGCGGCCTCGCTCGAGAACACCTTGCAATAGCTGCCCGACATGTCGACCGACCACTCGACCGCGTCGAACACGAAGAACTCGGGTTCCGGGCCGAAATACGCGACGTCGCCGATGCCCGTGGACTTGAGGTAGGCCTCGGCACGCTTGGCGAGCGAGCGCGGGTCGCGCTCGTAGCCCTTGCCGTCGGACGGCTCGACGACGTCGCAGGTGATCAGCAACGTGGTCTCGTCCATGAACGGGTCGATGTTCGCCGTGGCCGGGTCCGGCATCAGCAGCATGTCGGACGCCTGGATGCCCTTCCAGCCGGCGATCGACGAGCCGTCGAACGCGTGGCCCTCGGTGAACTTGCCGGCGTCGAACATCTTGGCGGGGACGGAGACGTGCTGCTCCTTGCCGCGCGTGTCGGTGAAGCGGAGGTCGACGAACTTGACCTCCTTGTCCTTGATCATTTTCAGTACATCGGCGCCGGTGGCCATGCGAAAGCTCCTGAACTAGCGGGTGATGGAACGATGGATCGGGGAATGCGGCCGCGGGACGGAAAGCGGGTTCCCGCGACTGCGATACGGCAGACGCCGGAATTTAGCGAGAAGCGTGCCATGGGGGAAACGACGCCAACCCCATGAATTTCCGAAAATTTATGCGGGCGTCCAACAACGCCTTCGGCGCTACGCACCGTCGGAGTGCGAAATCATAGCGCATGTCTACCAAAATGGTGCGCGTGCGCCATTCCGGCGCAGCGCCGCGTCTACGGGTAGAACAGGTACAACCGGTACCCCGCCTGCGCGGTCGCGCTGGCGTCGATGAAGAGCTTCAGCGCTGCTTCGCCATTGCCAGGCATGCCGGCCGCCACGTCGACCGTCCCGCCGACGTACTCGCCCGGCGCGAACGCCCGCCGCACGACCACCTGGTCCTGCGGGTCGGTCAGCGTCAACTCGAGGTAGGGGTAGGCGATCGCATAGGGCGCGCGGTTGCGTACGGTCGCCGTCAGGATCAGGAGGCCCTTGTGCGCCGGGTCCACCTGCAGGTCGGACGCGTCGATCGACAGCGCGCCCACGTCGCGCAGCGGCTTCACGTCGCAACCGACGACGGCACACATCCGCGCGAGCGGCGCGCGCGTCGCCGGCCAGTGCGCGGCGATCACGTCACGAAAGTGGTAGAGCAGCTGGCCCGCGAGCAGCACGCACAGCAGCGGCACGAGCACCCCGTAGACCCAGGTGGGCAGGCGGCGCCTGGCTGCCGGCTGGTCCCAGGCGAAGCGATGCTCGTAATCGACGCTGTCGCCTGGCGGCTGCGTATCGTCCGCGTCGGCGAAGCCCGCGCCGGTCGTGCGCGCCTCGGCGGCCGGTGCTTCCGGTTCCGCCGGCCGCAGCGCGCGCGCGCTGCGCAACGTCACCGTCGGCGGTCCCATCGCCGCTTCGTCGAGCGGCGCCTCGTCGTCGACGACCCGCGGTGCCAGCGAGATCAGCTCGGCGTGGCCGTCGAAGATCGTCTGGCAATGGCCGCAGCGCACGACGCCGTCGCGCAACGCGAGCTGCGCATCGGTCACGCGGAACACCGTCTTGCAGCTCGGGCAGCGGGTGTATTTTTCTTCGGTCATCGCGTTGCGGACCCGGCGCCCCCGCGCGTTGGATGCCGCGTGCCGGCAAGCAGCACCCAGCCCTCCGCCCGGCGCCACGCGGCGAGTGTAAACCAGGGTGCATAGGCCGCGCGCACGGCGTCCTCCTGCGCGTCGAGGATGCCTGCGAGCGCGATGCGGCCGCCGTCGCGCACGCGGCCGGCGAGCGCCGGCGCGAGCAGGATCAGCGGATTCGACAGGATGTTGGCGACGACGACGTCATACGCGTGCGGCGCGAGCGCATCCGGCAGCACGAACCGCGCGGTGACGCCGTTGCGGTGCGCGTTGTCGACGCTGGCGCGGATCGCCTGCGCATCGACGTCGATGCCCGTCACGCGCGCGGCCCCGAACTTCGCGGCGGCGATCGCGAGGATGCCCGAGCCGCAGCCGTAGTCGAGCACCTCCGCCGCGGGATCGACGTTGGCGCGCAGCCACTGCACGCACAGCCGCGTCGTCGGATGCGAGCCGGTGCCGAACGCGAGGCCGGGATCGAGCTCGATCGCAATCTCCGCCCCTGCCGGCGTCTTCTCCCACGACGGCACGATCCATACGCCGGGCTCGATCGCGATCGGCCCGAACTGCGCCTGCGTCGCGCGCACCCAGTCCTGCTCGGGCACCGCATAGATCGCGTGCGAGGGTGGCGTCGTGGCGAGCGCCGCGGCGGCGGCAGCGAGCAGCGCGTCGGGATCGGCACCCACCGCGCACAGCGCGGACAGGCGCGACACCGGCCAGCCACGGGCGCTGTCGGCGTCGATGCCGGGTTCGCCGTACAGCGGCGTCTCGTCGGGCGTGCCGGCGCGCGGGTCGGACACATCGACGGCCAGCGCGCCCGCGTCGAGCAACGCGTCGGCCCACGCTTCCGCGTCCTCGTCGGCGACGTCGAACCTTAAGGCCGGGTAGCTCGCCACCGACGCCGCCGGGCCGTCAGCCCGCGAGCTTGCGCGCCGCGAGCCGTTCCTCGAGGTAGTGGATCGACGTGCCACCGCGCAGGAACGCGTCGTCCAGCAGCAGCTCCTGGTGCAGCGGGATGTTCGTCTTGATGCCCTCGAGCACCATCTCCGACAGCGCGATGCGCATCCGCGCGATCGCCTGCTCGCGCGTGTCGCCGTACGCGATGACCTTGCCGATCATCGAGTCGTAGTTCGGCGGCACGAAGTACCCCTGGTACACGTGCGAATCGACGCGGATGCCGGGCCCACCCGGTGCGTGATACGACGTGATGCGCCCCGGGGACGGCACGAACGTGAACGGGTCCTCGGCGTTGATCCGGCACTCGATCGCGTGCCCACGCTTGACGACGTCGCGCTGGCGGATCGCGAGCTTCTGGCCCGCGGCGATGCGGATCTGCTCCTGCACGATGTCGATGCCGGTGATCGCCTCCGTCACCGGGTGCTCGACCTGCACGCGCGTGTTCATCTCGATGAAGTAGAACTCGCCGTTCTCGTACAGGAACTCGAACGTTCCGGCGCCGCGGTAGCCGATCTTGCGGCACGCTTCGGCGCAGCGCTCGCCGATGCGCGTCAGCGCGCGGGCGACGATGCCGGGCGCCGGCGCCTCCTCCATCACCTTCTGGTGGCGGCGTTGCATCGAGCAGTCGCGCTCGCCGAGCCAGATGGCGTTCTTGAACTCGTCGGCGAGCACCTGGATCTCGATGTGCCGCGGGTTGCCCAGGTATTTCTCCATGTACACGGTCGGGTTGCCGAACGCGGCGCCGGCCTCGGCGCGCGTCAGCGTGACCGCGGACGTGAGTGCCGCCTCGGTGTGCACGACCCGCATGCCACGCCCGCCACCGCCACCGGCCGCCTTGATGATCACCGGATAGCCGACCTCGCGCGCGATCTTGATGACGTCCTTCGGGTTGTCGGGCAGCGCGCCTTCGGACCCGGGCACGGTGGGCACCCCCGCCTTGATCATCGCGTTCTTGGCGCTGACCTTGTCGCCCATCAGCCGGATCGTCTCGGCGCGCGGGCCGATGAACACGAAGCCCGACTTCTCGACCTTGTCGGCGAAGTCCGCGTTCTCGGACAGGAAGCCGTACCCGGGATGGATCGCCTGCGCGTCCGTCACTTCGGCCGCGGCGATGATCGCGGGGATGTTGAGGTAGGACAGGCCCGACGGCGGCGGCCCGATGCACACGGACTCGTCGGCGAGCTTCACGTACTTGGCGTCGCGGTCGGCTTCCGAATGGACGACGACCGTCTTGATGCCGAGCTCGCGGCATGCGCGCTGGATGCGCAGCGCGATCTCGCCGCGATTGGCGATCAGGATCTTGTCGAACAACGACGCGGGCTTGCGGGAGGTGGCCACGGAGGATTACCTGGCGGCGGGACGCGAGGGGCTTGGCGCCCGCCGCGTCAGCCGATCACGAACAGCGGCTGCCCGAACTCGACCGGCTGGCCATTCTCGACGAGCACCGCCTTGATGACGCCGCCCTTGTCGGATTCGATCTCGTTCATCAGCTTCATCGCCTCGACGATGCACAGCGGGTCGCCTTCCTTGACGGTGTCCCCGACCTCGACGAACGGCTTGGCGCCCGGCGACGCGGAGCGATAGAACGTCCCCACCATCGGGCTCTTGACGACGTTGCCCTGCGGCGCGGGCGACGCGGGCGCTTCGGCGCCGGGTACGGGCGCGGCCGCCGCGGCGGGGGGCGCCATGACGGGCGCCGCCATCGCGGCGGGCTGCCCGACCGGGGCCTGCATCAGCACGGTCTGGGGTTGGGCGAGCGCACGCGTAATGCGCACACGCTCCTCACCTTCCTGGATTTCGAGTTCGGCGATGCCGGAGGATTCAACGAGATCGATCAGCGTCTTGAGCTTGCGGAGATCCATGCGTCGGGGCCGCCTGGGGTGGCCTGCAGGACGACGAAGGCGCGCAGTTTGCCGCAGTTCGCAGCAAAATGCCAGCAACCGTCGGGCTCCGGCGACACTGCCTGGGCCGCCGCCGGCGCGCGGGCCAGGCCGTCAGTGCATCTGGGCGAGGAGGTTGCGGAGCTTGTCGGGCGCCAAGGGGCCCAGTTCGCGGTGGACGACGGCGCCGTCGCGATTCACGACGAGCGTGAACGGCAACGCCATCGCGTCGTTGCCGAGCCCGCGCGACAATTCCAGTGCCCCATAGCCGCCGACGAGCGCCGGGTAATTCAGGTGCACGGTAGCGGCAAAATCACGCAACTTATCGGCACTATCGACGCCGATGCCGACAAATTGAACGGCGTTAGGCCCCAATTCCGACTGCATGCGGACGAACGCGGGCATCTCCTCGCGGCACGGTCCGCACCACGATGCCCAGAAGTTGAGGACGAGCGGTTTGCCCCGGTAGGTGGCCAGCGACACCGGCTTGCCGTCCAGGTCCGGCAGCGTCACGCCAAAAATGGCCGCATCGGGCAGCGTGCCCGGCGTGGGCGCCAGCCAACGATGGCCCACGTACGCGCCCGCGCCCAGGGCCACGGCCGCAAACAGCAGCCAGGGGAGCCTCCGCCAAGCCCGGGACTGCGGAGTAAGCGCCGGCTCACTGCGGGCGGAGCCGGTGTTCACTTCATCCATGGCAGCTTCCCCGCGCCGGCGTGGACGAATGCGGTCGGTCCCCCACCGGCCGCCGGCACCGGCAGCGTCAGCGTCTGGATCTGCGGGGGGAAGCAGACGCCCGCGTCCGCACACCCCTGCGACGTGACCGTGAGCACGACGTTCGCGCCCGGCTGCGCGGTCGCGAGCGGAAGGCGCGCGACCACCGGGCCCCGGTAGATCTCGACGTCGCCGAAGAACTCGTCGTGCTTCATCGTGCCGGCCGACAGTTCGGGCGTGATCGGCCCGGCGGCCGCCGGCTCGATGGCGAACGAGATCCGCGGGCGGTACAGGTAGTAGCCGTCGACGATGTCGAAGCGCGCCTCCAGCGTATGGTCATCCAGCGCGCGGACCGACAGCGGAAAGGCCTCGTCCGGCGGCAGGATGTGCGTCGCGGCCGCGGCCGGCAACCAGGCGACGGCGAGCAGGAGCGCGGCGGCCGCCTTAAAGGTCCTGGGGCTCGCGCGTTTCCGCGCGGATCCAGTCGAGATAGGGGAGCGAGCCATGGGTGATATCGACTGCCACGATCTCCGGAAGTTCGTACGGGTGGCGTGCCCGGATGGCCGCTGCGGCCGCGGCGAACAGCCCGGCGCGCGTCTTCACGCACAGCGGGACCTCGGTGGCAGTTTCGACCGCGCCGTTCCAGTGATAAATTGACTCCACTGCCGCGCCGACGCTGGCGCAGGCTGCCAGTCGCTCCGCCACCAGCGCGCCCGCCAGCGCGCGGGCCGAGTCGACGTCGGGCAGCGTGGTCATGATCAGGATCGCGGCAGGGTCCAAGGAGTGGTCATGCGTTTCGTCGTGTTCGCGATGGTAGTCGGTTTTCCGCTCGTCGACGTGTACGTGAGCCTGCGTTTCGCACGCTGGTCGGGCGTGCCGCTGTGGGCGTGGCTCGCCGTGTCGACGGTCGCCGGCTTCCTGCTGCTGCGCAGCGAGCGCGCGAGCTTCCGGATGAACACGGCCGCGGCGCTGCGCGGCGACCAGCCGTTGTTCCGCGGCCTCGTCGATTCGGGCCGCAAGGTCCTTGCAGGCTTCCTGTTGATCATGCCGGGCCTGCTGTCCGACCTGCTGGCCGTCATGCTGCTGCTGCTGCCGATCAACGTCGGCCGGGCGCGCCTCGTGACGCGCGCTACTTCAGGCGGTCGATGATCGTCGGCTGCGTGCGGCGCGCGCGCCGGTAGGCCCACGCCATCATCAGCGCGCCGGCGACGATCATCGGCAACGACAGCCACTGCCCCATCGTCAGTCCGAACGCGAGGTAGCCCAGGAACGCGTCGGGCTCGCGCGCGAACTCGACGGTGAAGCGCGCGACGCCATAGCCGATCAGGAACAGGCCCGACACGGCACCGAGCGGACGTGGACGCGACGAAAACGTCCACAGCACGACGAACAGCACGATCCCCTCGAGCCCGAGCTCGTACAGCTGGGACGGGTGGCGTGGCAGGTTGTCGACCGCCGGGAAGATCATTCCCCAGTCGCCGCCGGTCGGACGGCCCCACAGCTCGCCGTTGATGAAGTTGCCGAGGCGCCCGGCCGCGAGTCCGAGCGGGCACAGCGGCGCGATGAAGTCGGTCACTTCCAGCCAGCGCTTGTGCCGCGCGTGCGCGTACAGCGCCATCGCGACCAGCACGCCCAGGAAGCCGCCGTGGAAGCTCATGCCGCCTTCCCACACCGCGAAGATCTCGAGCGGATGCGCGAGGTAGTAGCCGAACTTGTAGAACAGCACGTAGCCCAGGCGCCCGCCGAGGATCACGCCGAACACCCCGTAGAACAGCATGTCGTCGACGTCCTGCGGGCGCCAGCCCGTCATGAAGCTGCGCTTCGCGCGTGCGCGGCCGAACGCGACCACCAGCACGAAGCCAACGAGGTACATGAGCCCGTACCAGCGGATCGCGAGCGGTCCCACATGGACGGCGACAGGGTCGAACGACGGATGGACGACGATCATCGGGATTCTGGACGTGGCGTGGCGGTCGCTTCGGAGCCGGCATAGGTGCGGGCGACGGTACGCGCGTCGGCGACGAACGCCTGGACGAGCGGCGAGTCGTCGCGCGCGCGCTGCACGAGCCCGACCTCCACGGCGGGGCTCTTCTCCACCAGCGGCCGATATACCACACCCGTGCGCCGCATCCGGTGCAGCGATGCCGGCACCAGTGCAACGCCCATGCCGGCCGCCACCAGGCTGACGATCGTCTGCATCTGCACCGCTTCCTGGTCGATCCGCGGCGCGAAGCCCGCGCGCCGGCAGAAACCGACGATCGCGTCGTACAGCCACGCGCCGGCCGCGCGCGGGAACAGCAGGAACGGCTCCGCGGCCAGCGACGCGAGGCCCACGCGCGCCGGCCAGCGCCGCGTCGCCGGCAGCGCGGCGACGAGCGGCTCCCACGTCAGCGGCGAATAGTCGACGGTGACGTCGGCGGGCCCCGGCAGCGCGAGCCCGACGTCCAGCTCGCCGCTGCGCAGTGCGCCGGGCATCGCATCCGACATCGACTCGCGCAGCGTCAGCGTCACGCCGGGCCGCGCGCGGTGGAACGCCTGGACGATGTCCGGCAGCACGCCGAACACCGACATGCTGACGAATCCCACGGCCAGCGTGCCGACGTCACCGTCCGCGAGATGGCGCGCGCCTTCGCGCAATGCGTCGGCGTCGCGCAGCAGGCGCCGCGCCTCGGGCAGCAGCGCCGCGCCGACGGGCGTCAGGCGCACGCCGCGCGTCGTGCGCGCGAACAGGCTGGCGCCGAGCTCGGCCTCGAGCGCCGCCACGGCACGCGACAGCGGCGGCTGCGCGATCGACAGGCGCGCCGCGGCCCGCCCGAAGTTCAGCGTCTCGGCCACGGCGACGAAGTAGCGGAGGTGACGGAGGTCCATCGCGACGGGGCCCGGCCCTGCGATACCGTTAAGGTATGGCTAACGGCCATATGATGTATTGGACGGTATGACGGCTGCAAGGCAGAATCCCGCCTCCTCCATGCGTACGCTGCTCGCCCGCCTGCCGGAACGCGCCACCGCCATCGGTGCCCTGGTGCTCACGTCGGCCCTGTGGGGCAGCAACGCCGTCGTCGCCCGCGACCTCCTGGGCAGCCTGTCGCCCGCCGCCCTCACGTGGCTGCGCTGGCTCGTGTTCCTGTCGCTGCTCGGCCCTCTCGTCTGGAAGGAGCGCGCCGCGATCGTGCGCGCGCTGCGCGAGCACCCGGGCGCGCTGACGCTGTTCGCGCTGATCGGCTTCGCGCCGCAGAACCTGCTGACCTACAGCGGTCTCGCGCGCTCGTCGGCCATCAACTTCGGCGTGCTCAACTCGGCGATCCCGGTGATGATCTTCGCGCTGCTCGCGTGGCGCACGCGCCGGATGCCGACGCGGCTGGAAGGCGCGGGGCTCGCGCTGTCGATCGCCGGCGTGCTGCTGATCATCGCGCGCGGCGATGTCGGCGCGCTCGCGCGGCTGCAGTTCAGCGGCGCGGACCTCGCGATCCTGCTCGGCATGGGCGTCTGGTCGGTGTACACGATCAAGCTCGCGGCGCGGACCATCCCGCTGTCGTTCCCCGCGTTCTGCTTTGCGGCGGGCCTCATCGGCTTTGCGCTGCTCGCGCCCGCGGTCGCCTACGACGCATGGGCGCGCGGACTGCCGCGGCTCACTCCAGGCACGCTCGCCGGCGTCGCCTACATCGGCGCGCTGCCGTCGCTCGCGGCCACGCTGCTGTACGGCTATGGCGTCGCCCGCGTCGGCCCCGCACAGGCCGGCGTGTTCACGCACCTCGTGCCGGTGTTCGGCAGCCTGCTCGCGGTGGCGCTGATCGGCGAGCACCTGCACGCGTATCATGCGGTCGGCTTCGCGTTCGTCGCGGGCGGCGCGCTGCTGTGCTGCCTGCGGCCTGCCCCCGCCGTCGTGCCGACGACCCGCTCGGCCTGACCGCCACGCGGGGCGCCGTCCCGCCGCCCGTCGTGCCGCGCGTACGCACCGATTACCCCGTTCCCAGGACTCCGGAGACAGCCATGCCCGCCAACCGCCGCTCGCGCCTCATCACCGCCGGCATCGCGCGCTCGCCCAACCGCGCCATGCTGCGCGCCGTCGGGTTTGGCGACGGCGACTTCGACAAGCCGATCATCGGCGTCGCCAACGGCCACAGCACGATGAACCCGTGCAACGCCGGCATCCAGCCGCTCGTCGACCGCGCGATCGCGGCGCTGCACGACGCCGGCGCGATGCCGCAGGTGTTCGGCGTGCCGACGGTCACCGACGGCATCGGCATGGGCACCGACGCGATGAAATACTCGCTGGTGTCGCGCGAGGTGATCGCCGACGCGATCGAGACGTCCGTCAACGGCCAGTGCATGGACGGCGCGCTGGTGGTCGGTGGCTGCGACAAGAACATGCCCGCCGGCATCATGGCGCTCGCGCGGATGAACGTGCCCGGCATCTACGTCTATGCAGGCACGATCAAGCCCGGCTTCTGGAAGGGCCAGGCGCTGACGATCGTCTCGGCATTCGAGGCCGTGGGCGCGTACACGGCCGGCAAGATGGCGAAGGAAGACTACGACGGCATCGAGCACAACGCCTGCCCGTCGGTGGGCGCGTGCGGCGGCATGTACACGGCCAACACGATGAGCTCGTCGATCGAGGCGCTGGGCATGAGCCTGCTCGGCAGCTCGCAGATGGCGTCGCCGGATGCCGAGAAGGCGGACTCGGCCGCGGACTCGGCGCGCGTGCTCGTGCGCGCCGTCGAGAAGGACCTGAAGACGCGCGACATCATCACGCGCGCGTCGATCGAGAACGCGATCGCGCTGGTGATGGCCACCGGTGGTTCGACCAACGCGGTGCTGCATTACCTCGCGATCGCGGCGGCCGCGCAGGTCGAGTGGACGATCGACGACTTCGAGCGCGTGCGCAAGCGCACGCCGGTGCTGTGCGACTTGAAGCCTTCCGGCAGGTACGTGGCCGTCGATTTCCACAAGGCCGGCGGCGTGCCGCAGGTGCTGCGGATGCTGCTCGAGAAGGACCTGATCGACGGCAATTGCATGACGATCACCGGCCGCACGCTGGGCGAGGAACTCGCGGCGTACTCGCCGACGCCGCGCCCGGACCAGGACGTCATCCGTCCGTTCGACCAGCCGCTGTACGCGCAAGGCCATCTCGCGATCCTGCGCGGCAACCTCGCGCCCGAAGGCTGCGTCGCGAAGATCACGGGGCTCAAGAACCCGGCGATCACGGGCCCGGCGCGCGTGTTCGACAGCGAGCCCGCGTGCATGGACGCGATCCTCGCGCGGAAGATCCAGCCGGGCGACGTGATCGTCATCCGCTACGAAGGCCCCAAGGGCGGGCCGGGCATGCAGGAGATGCTGGCGCCGACGTCGGCGCTGATCGGCCAGGGGCTCGGCGAATCGGTCGGGCTCATCACCGACGGCCGCTTCTCGGGCGGCACGTGGGGCATGGTCGTCGGCCACGTGGCGCCCGAGGCGCAGATGGGCGGGCTCATCGCGCTGGTCAACGACGGCGACTCGATCACGATCGACGCGCACCGGTTGCTGATCCAGCTCAACGTCGACGACGCCGAGATCGCGCGCCGCCGTGCGTCGTGGCAAGCACCGCCGCCCCGCTTCACGCGCGGCTTGCTCGCCAAGTACACTCGCCTCGTTTCCACCGCCAGCAAAGGGGCGATCACCGATGGGACCGATTGAACGCGCGACAGGGCTCGTGGCGCTGGCGCTGATCGCCGGCTGCGCGACCCCGGCGGCCAACCCCAACGAGGGGCCCGGCGCCGCGATGGCGCAGAAGGCCGCCGCGACCGCGCCGACCACCGCTTCGGCCGCGCCGATGGCGCCGCGCGAGGTGGCCAACGCACGCGCACTGATCGCCAACCCGGGGTTCGAGGCGCCGGTGTCCGGCGGCGACTTCGAGGCGTGGACCACCGCCCAGCATGCCGGCGTGCATTCGTACGACTTCGACCTCGACACCGCGATTCATTACGCGGGCAAGCACAGCATGCGCATCACCAACGTCGGCCCCGAGCCGTACGGCGCGTTCTACCAGGTGCTGCCGGCGCAGTCCTACCGCGGCAAGACTCTCGAGTTCTCCGGTTACATCCGCACGGTCAACGCCACCGGCGGCGGCGCGCAGCTGACGCTGCTCGCGCGCAGCAGTGGCGCGATCCTGGCGCACGCGTTCCTCGACGACCCGGGCGTCGTCGGGACGCACGACTGGCAACGTTATTCGGTGCGCCTCAAGATTCCCAAGGACGCGCAACGCGTCGAGGTGGGTGGCATGCTCGTCGGGCCGGGCACCGCGTGGTTCGACACGGTGATGCTGTCCGAAGTGACCGCGGAACGATGACGCCGCCGACCGGCGACGCCGCGGCGCTGTCGCCGTCGGCGCAGCGCGTGCAGCGCGCGCTGGTCGCCGCCGGTGTCGCGAGCACCGTCGTCGAGCATCCGGTCGCCGCCCGCACGTCCGCCGAGGCGGCCGCGGCGCTCGGCTGCACGGTGGCGGAAATCGCCAAGTCGCTGGTGTTTCGCGTCGGCGACGACGACGCGGTGCTCGTCGTCGCGAGCGGCGCCAACCGCGTCGACGAGCGCAAGGTCGCCGCCGCGATCGGCGCGCCGATCGGGAAGGCGGATGCGGCGTTCGTGCGCACCGTCACCGGCTATGCGATCGGCGGCATCCCGCCGCTGGCCCACGCCCGGCCGCTGCGGACGCTGATCGATGCGGACCTGCTGCGGTTTGCCGTCGTCCACGCAGCAGGCGGTACGCCACACGCGATGTTCGGCATCGCGCCTGCCGACCTCATACGCATCACCGGCGGGCTCGTGTCGAGCATTGCGGAGAATCCTGGCAAGGCCTAGGCTAGGCTCCGGTTCGTGTCGCGCACCGTGCGCCCAAGGAGAACAAGCATGTATCGATTCGATCCGCTCCGCCGGCAATGGCTCGGCGGCGCTGCTGCACTGGCGCTGGCCGGCTGCGGCGGGTTCAGCCAACCCACGAGCGGCGCGAGCGGCGCGCCGCTGCCCGCGCCCGACGTGAAGGTCGGCGACCGCTGGGTCTACAGCTGCCGGGACGGCTTCCGGCTGCCGGTCGTGTGGACTGAAACGTGGGTCGTCACCGCGGTCGCGCCGCAGGACATCCAGGTGCAGGTGACCGGCGAAGGCCACGTCAATTTCCAGCGCGTCGAGCACTGGCTCGCGCCCGGCGTTGTCGCTTCCGGCGCCGTGTACGACCCGGACGAGACGCGCGTGTTCACGCCACCGCTGATCCGCTACCAGTTCCCGCTCACCGACGGCTCGTCATGGCGGCAGAGCCTGCGGACGCCGAACGCGCAAACCGGCTTCCCCAGCACCATCGAGCGCACGGTGCGCGTCGGCGGCTTCCAGTCGGTGACGGTGCCGGCCGGCACGTTCGACGTGCTCGCGATGCGCACGCTGATGTCGGTCGACGACAACAACCCGTTCCGCTTCCCCACCAACTGCAACTACATCACATGGTGGTCGGAAGCGGCCGGGGCGATGGTCAAGATGTTCAAGCAGGCCACGTACATGGAGCGCGGCGACGGGCCGCAGGCGATGGCCATCCGCGCGCAGAACACGTCGATCGAGCTGACGAGCTTCCGCTACGGCGGCCGCTCGGCCTGAGGCGCCGTCGGCGGCGACCTCGCGCGCCCGCGCCCGTCAGGAGCCCCCGAGCCGCCGCACGATCTCGGCGGTCAGCGCGGCCTGATTCAGCGTGTAGAAGTGGAGTCCGGGCGCGCCGCGCGCGACGAGCCGTTCGCACAGCGCGGTGACGACGTCGAGCCCGAACGCGCGGATCGACTTCGCGTCGTCGCCGAAGCCTTCCAGCCGGCGACGGATCCACCGCGGGATCTCGGCGCCGCAGTTGTCGGAGAAGCGCGCGAGCCCGCTCGCGCTGGCGATCGGCATGATGCCGGGCACGATCGGGACGCCGACGCCCGCCTTCGTCGCGGCATCGACGAACGCCCAGTACGCCTCGTCGTTGAAGAAGTACTGCGTGATCGCGCCGTTCGCGCCGGCGTCGACCTTTGCCTTGAAGCGCGCGAGGTCGTCGCCGGGGCTCTTCGCCTGCGGGTGGACCTCCGGATACGCGGCGACGTCGATGTGGAACCAGTCGCCCGTTTCCGCACGGATGAACGCGACCAGGTCGTTCGCGTAACGGAAATCGCCGATCGCACCGGTGCCCGACGGCAGGTCGCCGCGCAGCGCGACGATGTGGCGGATCCCCGCGGCACGGTACTGGTCGAGCACGGCGCGGATGTTGTCGCGCGTCGCTCCGATGCACGACAGGTGCGGCGCGGCGTCGAACCCGTCGGCGCGGAAGTCCATCACCGTGGCGAGCGTACCTTCGCGCGTCGACCCGCCCGCCCCGAACGTCACCGAGCAGAACGCCGGCTGCACGCTGCGCAGTGCCGCGCGCGTGCCGGCGAGCTTGGCCACGCCTTCCGGCGTGCGCGGCGGGTAGAACTCGAGGCTGATCGCCGGCATGCGCGTCGCGTCAGGCCTTCCGGCTCTTCAGCAACAGCGCGGAGAGCGCCCACGAGATGATGCTGTAGATGATCGCGCCGAGCACGGCGGCCCAGAACCCGGTGACCGTGAAGCCCTCGACCCAGTGCGCCACCGCCCAGAACAGGAAGCCGTTCAGGATGAACAGGAACAGGCCCAGCGTGAGGATCGTCACCGGCAGCGTCAGCAGCACGAAGATCGGCCGCACCAGTGCGTTGATGAGGCCCAGCACGAGCGCGGCGATCATCGCGGCGCGCGGGCTCGCCACCGTGACCCACGGGTCGACGTAAGGCAGCAGGAACAGCGCGACCGCGTTGATGAGCCAGGCGAGCAGGAAGCGAATCAGCATGACGGTCTCCAGGGTCCGACCCTATTTTTCGCGGCCGGCGTGGCCAGAAAATAGGGTCCGACCCTATTTGACATAATAAATAGGGTCGGACCTAGTATCGGTACGTGTCCGGCTTGTACGGCCCGTCGACGTCGACGCCGATGTAGCCGGCCTGCCGCGGCGTGAGCTCGGTCAGCTGCGCGCCGAGCATCGACAGCTGCAGCCGCGCCACCTTCTCGTCGAGGTGCTTCGGCAGCACGTAGACGCCGACCGGGTACTTCTTCGCCGACGCCTGCGCGTCCTGCCACAGCTCGATCTGCGCCATCACCTGGTTGGCGAACGAGCTCGACATCACGTACGACGGATGGCCCGTCGCGCAGCCGAGGTTCACGAGGCGTCCTTCGGCGAGCAGGATGATCCGCTTGCCGTCGGGGAAGATCACGTGGTCGACCTGCGGCTTGATGTTCTCCCACTTCATCGTCTTCAGGCCCGCGACGTCGATCTCGTTGTCGAAGTGCCCGATGTTGCAGACGATCGCGTTGTTCTTCATCCGTTGCATGTGCGCCAGCGTGATGACGTCCACGTTCCCGGTGGCCGTGACGAAGATGTCCGCCTTGTCCGCCGCATAGTCCATCGTGACGACGCGATAGCCTTCCATCGCCGCCTGCAGCGCGCAGATCGGGTCGACCTCCGCCACCCACACCTGCGCCGACAGCGCACGCAGCGCCTGCGCCGATCCCTTGCCGACGTCGCCGTAGCCGTTCACCAGCGCGATCTTGCCCGCGACCATCACGTCGGTCGCGCGCTTGATGCCGTCGACGAGCGATTCGCGGCAGCCGTACAGGTTGTCGAACTTGGACTTCGTCACCGAGTCGTTGACGTTGATGGCGGGGAAGCCCAGCCGGCCTTCCTTGTGCATCTGGTACAGCCGCTTGACGCCGGTCGTGGTCTCTTCGGTGACGCCCTTGATGTTGGCCTTGATCCGCGAGTAGAACGTCGGGTCGACGGCGAGGCGCTCGGCGATCGCCGCGTACAGCGCGAATTCCTCCTCGTTGCCCGGGTTGGCGATGACGGTGCGGTCCTTCTCGGCGACGGTGCCGAGATGCACGAGCAGCGTCGCGTCGCCACCGTCGTCGAGGATCATGTTCGGCGTGCTGACCGGGCTCACGCCGTGGCCCCATTCGAAGATCCGGTGCGTGTAGTCCCAGTAGTCCTTCAGCGACTCGCCCTTGTACGCGAACACCGGCGTGCCGCGCTCGGCGATCGCCGCGGCCGCGTGGTCCTGCGTCGAGTAGATGTTGCAGGAGGCCCAGCGCACCTCCGCGCCGAGCGCCTGCAGCGTCTCGATCAGCACGGCCGTCTGGATCGTCATGTGCAGCGAACCGGCGATGCGCGCGCCCTTCAGCGGCTGGCTGGCGGCGAACTCCCTGCGGATCGCCATCAGGCCGGGCATCTCGGTCTCGGCGATCAGGATTTCCTTGCGCCCCCAGGCGGCCAGCGACAGGTCGGCGACCTTGAAATCCTGGACGCCCTTCTCGACTGCGATGTTCATGTTCGTCACTCCTTAACGAGCGACCTTGCGCGAATCGACGGGGGTCTGCCTCGCCGACCGCGCACGAAGGTCGCGGTTCAACGAGCGCGGTTGGGGCCGTGGGGCCCGCCGGGCGGGCGCCCTCCCCGAGCCTGGGTCGGCGGGTCGCGTGCCGCTCGCAAGCGGGACGCGCGCCGAATTGCAGCGCTCCTCGGGGACGCCGCGATTATACCGGCTTCCGCGCCGGTGGCGGCATGCCGGCCGCCGCGAACAGCGCGTTGGCGAGGCTGGCCTCGCGCTTGTAGAAGCCTTCGGTATGGAACGTCTCGTCGAGCTTGAAGTGCTCGTAGTCGAGGTGGTGGCAGAACTCGTGGACCAGCGTGCGCAGGAAGCTGCGGAACGCGACGACATTGCCCTTCGCCGCCGTACGCATCCACAGCGTGATCGACGCCGGCGGCGCGTCCTCGCGCGGGTCGTACAACCCGTGCAGCTCGCCGTAGTCGTCGGAGGGGCGTTGCGCCAGCACGCGGATCGCGAGCGGTGGCACGCCGAAACCCGCCACCAGCGCATCCGCCAGCGCCTGAGCGTGGCGTTCCGTCGCCCGCCGGTCCGCGGCGGCGAGCGCCGCCTCGATGCCCACCACGGACGGCGCCGCGGCAACCCCGGGCGGCAGCGCCAGCGTCGTGATGCGGTCGCTCTGCCGGTAGGTCTTCTGCTGCGCGGTGGTGAGCCGCGCGTAGTACGCAAAGGGCATGGTCGTGGCGAGGTGGGGACGGCGCGGCGCCGGGGCAAGTCATTTTCGTACGCGCCCCGAAATCGCGATGCTGCGGCGCGTTACACTGGCGCCCCGTTCCGCCTCGCTCCGGGGCGATGGATGGTCGATTTCGTGCTCGTCAGCCTTTTCCCGCTTCACCGCCGCGCGCGCGCCGTCGCGCCCGCGCTGTCCGCCCTGTTGGTCCTTGTGGCTGCCGCCGGCACCGCCCACGCGTTCGGTTTCGACGACGTCGAGCGCCGCGCGCGCGCGCTCGCGTCGCAGCCCTACGTGCCGCCGACGGCCAAGCTGCCCAACGAGTGGCTCGCCTGGGATTACGACCAGTATCGCGAAATCCGCTTCCGGCCCGAGCGCTCGTTGTGGCGCGCCGAGAAGCTGCCCTTCGAGGTCCAGTTCTTCCACCCCGGCTTCCGCTTCGACCGGCCCGTGCACATCAACGAGGTCGTCGGCGACAAGGTGGCCGAAGTCCCCTATTCGCGCGACCAGTTCGACTACGGTCGCACGCCACCCGGCAACACATCCGTGCGCTTTCCAGGGTTCGCGGGGTTCCGCGTCCAGTACGCGCTCAACACGCCGCGCGCCAAGGACGAGGTGCTCGTGTTCCTCGGCGCGTCGTACTTCAGGGCGCTGGGTCGCGGCCAGCGCTACGGGCTGTCCGCGCGCGGGCTCGCCGTCGACACGGCGCTGCAATCGGGCGAGGAGTTCCCGGTGTTCACCGAGTTCTGGCTCGTGCGCCCGAGCGCGGACGCGACCGAGCTCACGATCTATGCGCTGCTCGACTCGCGGCGCGTGACCGGCGCCTACCGCTTCATCCTGCGGCCCGGCACGGACACGATCGTCGACGTGCGCGAGCGCGTGTTCCTGCGTGCGCCGGTGACGAAGCTCGGCATCGCGCCGCTGACGAGCATGTTCCTGTCGGGCAGCACGCAGCCGGCGCCGGCCACCGACTACCGGCCGCAGGTCCACGATTCGGACACGCTCGCGATCCAGTCGGCCACCGGCGAATGGATCGCGCGCCCGCTGACGAATCCGAAGCGGCTGTCGGTGAGCTCGTTCGCGCTCAGCAACCCGGCGGGCTTCGGCCTGCAGCAGCGCGAGCGCGCGTTCAATCGCTACGAGGACCTGGACGCGCACTACGAGAAGCGGCCGAGCCTGTGGGTACAGCCGCGCGTGAAGTTCGAGGCCGGGCGCGTCGAGCTCGTGCAGATCCCGTCGCCCGACGAGACCAACGACAACATCGTCGCCTACTGGGTGCCCGCGACGCTGCCGGGCCCGCGCGAGCCGATCGACCACGAGTACCGGCTGCTGTGGCAGATGGACAACGAGATGCGCAGCCCGCAGGCGTCGGTGATCCAGACGCGGCGCGGGCACGCGTACCGGCGCGGCAACGACAACACGCTCGATTTCGTCGTCGACTTCGCGGGCCCGGCGCTCGCGGCGCTCGCGCCGACGGCCAGGATCGACCCGGTGGTCACGGCCATCGCCAACGCGGACATCGTCGACGTCAGCGTCGTGCGCAACGACGAGACGCACGGCGCGCGGCTGCTGCTGCGCGTGCGCCGGCAGGACGACGAGAAGCCGCTCGAGCTGCGCGCATTCCTGCGCAACGCGGCCGGCTCGCTGACGGAGACATGGAGCTACCTGCTGCCGCCGGGTTGAGCCACGCGCCGCGGCCGCAGGACGTCGTCGCGCGCTACCTGGCTGCGCTGGGCGTGACCGGCACGCGCGCGGAAGCGCTGCGCGCCGACATCGCGGCGCGCACGGCGGGCGACGACAGCGCTGCGGGTGCGCTTGCGGCGATGCACGCCGCGCTGGCCGCCGCGGACCCTGCGGACCCGGAACCCACGCGCAACGAGGGCGACACGCCGGCCGACGACCCGGCGCGCGTATCGGTGCGCGCGCGCATCGACGGCGCGCTGGATGGGCGGCCGCTGGCCGCGCGGCCGCTGGCGCGCCGCGATGCGGGCCTCGCGACGGCACCGCCGCTCGCCCGCACGTCGATGGCCCCCAGCGAATGGCTGACCGGCCGCGTCGCCGGCATGTGGCGCCGCAAGCGCAAGCCGCTGCCCGGCGAGACCAAGCGGGCGCCCGGCGACGACTGGCACCCGGTCGGCTGGCACCGTCGGCTCGGCCTCGTCGCGCTGATCCTCGGCCAGACATGGCTCGCCACCGACCTGATGCGCACCGTGCTGCCTTACCACGGCGGCGCGCTGATCGAAGTGCCCATCCTCGTCCTGTTCGCGATCCTGTTCGGCTGGGTGTCGGCCGGGTTCTGGACCGCGCTTGCCGGATTCTTCGTGCTGTTCAAGGGCGGCGACCGCTGGGCGATCTCGCGCACCGCCGCGCCCGCCGCACCCATCGCCGCCGACGCGCGCACCGCGGTCATCATGCCGATCGCGAACGAGGACGTCGCGCGCGTGTTCGCCGGCCTGCGCGCGACGTACGAGTCCGTGCAGCGCGCGGGCATGCTGCAGCACTTCGACTTCTTCGTGCTGTCGGACAGCGCCAATCCCGACATCCGCGTCGCCGAGCTCGAGGCGTGGTTCAACGTCTGCCGCGCCGTCGACGGCTTCGGCCACCTGTTCTATCGCTGGCGGCCGCACCGGATCAAGCGCAAGAGCGGCAACGTCGCGGACTGGTGCCGGCGCTGGGGCCGCGACTACCGCTACATGGTCGTGCTCGATGCGGACAGCGTGATGACCGGGGACTGCCTCGCGACGCTCGTGCGGCTCGCGGAGGCGAATCCGGAAACCGGCATCCTGCAGACGGCGCCGAAGGCGACCGGACGCGAGACGCTGTATGCGCGCACGCAGCAGTTCGCCACCGGCGTCTACGGCCCGATCTTCACCGCGGGCCTCCACTACTGGCAGCTCGGCGAGTCGCACTACTGGGGCCACAACGCGATCATCCGCGTCGCGCCGTTCATCCGCTATTGCGCGCTCGGCCGGCTGCCGGGCGGCGGCGCGCTGTCGGGCGAGATCATGTCGCACGACTTCGTCGAGGCAGCGCTGATGCGGCGCGCCGGATGGGGCGTGTGGATCGTCTACGACCTGCCCGGCAGCTACGAGGAGATGCCGCCCAACCTGATCGACGAGCTGAAGCGCGACCGGCGCTGGTGCCAGGGCAACCTGATGAACTTCCGGCTCGCCTTGATGAAGGGGCTGCACCCGGCGCACCGCGTCGTGTTCATGACCGGCGTGATGGCTTACCTGTCGGCGCCGCTGTGGTTCGCATTCCTGCTGCTGTCCACGGCGGCGCTCGCGCTCAATACGCTGGTGCCGCCCGAGTATTTCTCGCAGCCTTACCAGATGTTCCCGGTGTGGCCCGAGTGGCGACCCGAGTGGGCGATCCGGCTCGTGTTCGCGACGGGCACGTTGCTGTTCCTGCCCAAGGTGCTGGCGGTGCTGTTGCTGTCGGGACGCCAGGCGCCGCTGTTCGGCGGCCGCGTCCGGCTGTGGCTGTCGGCGCTCGGCGAGATCCTGCTGTCGATGCTGTTCGCGCCGATCCGCATGCTGTTCCACACGCGCTTCGTCGTGTCCGCGCTCGCGGGCCTGACGATCCGCTGGGTGTCGCCGGCGCGCGACGATGCGTCGACGACGTGGGGTTACGCGATCCGGCAGCACGGCATGCAGACGCTGTTCGGTTGCGCGTGGGCCGCGTTCGTCACGTGGCTCAATCCCGCGTTCATGTGGTGGCTCGCGCCGGTGGCCGGCGCGCTGATCGTGTCGATCCCGCTGTCGGTCTACACGAGCCGGGTGTCGCTGGGCCGCGCAGCGCGGCGCGCGGGGCTGTTCCTGATCCCGGAGGAAGTGCACACACCGCCCGAGATCGTCGCGATGAACGCGCATCTGGACGCGACGCCCGAACCTGCGACGTTCGCAACCGCGGTGCTGGATCCGCTCGTCAACGCGCTCGCGTGCGCCGTCGCGCAGGATCGTCGCCGCCTGCCGCTCAACGTGCGCCGCGATCGCGCGGAGCTTGCGCGCGGGGCACTGCTCGGCGATCCCGGGTCATTGCCCGCGGACCGCAAGACGCGCCTGCTGGGCGACGCCGGTGCCTTGTCGTGGCTCCACTTCCACGCGTGGCTCAAACAGGTCCGACCCTAGTTGACATAATTAATAGGGTCGGACCCTAGCGCATGCCGATCTTCGCGCCCGCCAGCGCCTTCTCGCTGCCGCGCGGGGCGGAACGCCAGTACTGCGGTGGCGCCGCGACGGTCGCGCCCAGCGCCGCGGCCGCATGCCACGGCCAGCGCGGATTCCACAGCAGCGCGCGCGCCAGCGCGACGAGATCCGCCGCGCCGTCGGCGACGATCGCGTTGGCCTGCAACGGATCGGTGATGAGCCCCACGGCGATCGTCGGCAGCCCGGTTGCCGCGCGGATCGCCTGTGCCAGCGGCACCTGGTAGCCCGGTCCCAGCGGAATCTTCTGCCGCGGCGACACGCCGCCGCTCGACACGTCGATCCACGCGGCCCCGGCGTCGCGCAGCCGCAGCGCGAGCGCGATCGACTCGTCGAGCGTCCAGCCGCCGTCCACCCAATCCGTCGCGGACAGGCGCACGCCGAGCGGTCGTGCGTCCGGCCATGCGTCGCGGACGGCGGCGAACACCTCGAGCGGAAAGCGCGCACGGCCTTCGAAGTCGCCGCCGTAGCAGTCGGTGCGCTGGTTCGCGAGCGGCGACAGGAATTCGTGCAGCAGGTAGCCGTGAGCCATGTGCAGCTCTACTGCGTCGATCCCCGCCGTCGCCGCGCGCGTGGCCGCGGCGACGAACGCGGCCTTCACGGCATCGAAGTCGCGCGCCGCGAACGCGCGGGGTGCGGGCTCGCCTTCCGCGTAGGGCAGCGCCGACGGCGCAAGCGTCTGCCACGCGCCTTCGTCGGCGCGCAGCGCCGCGCCTCCGTCCCACGGCACGTGGGACGAGCCCTTGCGGCCGGCATGCGCGAGCTGGATCGCGACGTGCGTCGGCGGCGCCAGCGCGCGCGCCCGCGCGAGGTGGTCCGCCAGCGCGGCGGCGCATGCATCGTCGTAGAGGCCGAGGCAGCCGGGCGTGATGCGGCCTTGCGCCGTCACGGCCGTCGCCTCGATCATCATCAGGCCGGCACCCGACTGCAGCATCTGCGTCCAGTGCGCGAGGTGCCAGTCGTTGGCGCGGCCTTCGTGCGCCGAGTACTGGCACATCGGCGAGACGACGATGCGATTGGCGAGCGCGAGCGGACCGACGGCATATGGCGTGAAGAGTGGGACGTTCATGGGAGGGCTTAGGATGTTGGCGCCGTGACCTCACCCGCCGCATCGCCCGCGTTCCGCGACCTGCAGCGCTTCGTCGACGCCCAGGCGCCGGCCTACGCGCACGTGGTCGCCGAGCTGCGCGCCGGGAACAAAGAGACGCATTGGATGTGGTTCGTGTTTCCGCAACTCGCCGGCCTGGGCGCGAGTCCGCTGGCGAGAACATACGCGATTCGCGATCTCGCCGAGGCGCGGGCCTATCTTGCGCATCCGTTGCTGGGTCCGCGCCTGCGCGAGTGCGTCGCGCTCGTCGCGCTGCACGCGGACAGGAGCACCGTGGCGATGCTGGGTCCGGTCGACGCGATGAAGCTCCGCTCGTCGCTGACGCTGTTCGCCGAAGCCGCCGGGGATGCGAGCGAGTTCGCGCACGCGCTCGCGACGTTTTACGGCGGCGAGCCGGACCCGAAGACGCTGGCGCTGTTGCGAGCGGCCCGCCCCGGCGCCGCCGACGAGCCATGAAAAAAGCCGCCCCGGGGGCGGCCTCGTTCGTGCTGCGATGGCGGCGTGCTGCGGGCGTGAAACCCCGTTACGCCTTCTTGATCTTCTCGAGCATCTTGAAGATGCCCTTGGGCGAGCCGACGAACATGCGCTTGAACGTCTTGGGGAGGCAACGGCGCTCGAGCGTGTTGCGGCGGGTACGGCTGCGCGATTCGGCCATGATCGTGAATTCCTGGTAGTCGGTGGGACGGCTCGCGATGCTTGCGGCGTCCGGGCACCCCGGGCGCGCCACGCGAGCGAGCCCGCTATTTTAACAGACTCTAGGGTTTGCCAGACCAAGCTGCCATCACCGGGCCGGGCCGGTCGACGACGTTGACGTCGTAATGGACCGTCTGTGCCGGCGCCGCAGCCGGGTCGTACAGCTTGCGCAACGCAAGGTCCAGCGTCGCATGGCCCGCCTCGCGCGCCTGGAAGCGGTACACGCTGTCGCCGGCGTGGCCCACCGTGCCCGGTGCCACCTGCTGAGGCAGCCGGTCCAGCGTGCCGACGCCCTTCAGCGTCGCGTCGCGGGGGCCGTCGACAACCCAGCGGTAATCGTTGCCGCGGTCGTTGGCCAGCGTGACGACCAGCGTGTCGCCCTTGCCAAGCGTGACCGTGGTCCCGCTGGCCGCCGCGTCGACGACGCGCGGCGCCTGCGGCTGCAGCGAACTGCAGCCCGCGACGAGCATCGCGAGCGCAAGCGCCGGCGCGACCCGCCGTGCGGCGTTCACGCGCCCACCGTCTCGGCAGCCCGCGGCGCGCCCGCAAGACCCGCCGCGGCCCGCAGCGCTTCCGCCTTGTCCGTCGCTTCCCACGTGAACTCCGGCTCGTCGCGGCCGAAGTGGCCGTAGGCCGCGGTCTTGCGGTAGATCGGGCGCAGCAGGTCCAGCATCCGGATGATGCCCTTCGGGCGCAGGTCGAAGTGCGTGCGCACGAGCTCGGCGATCTTCTCGTCGGGAATCTTGCCGGTGCCTTCCGTGTACACGGTGACGTTCATCGGCTGCGCGACACCGATCGCATACGCGACCTGCACCTGGCACTGGCGGGCGAGGCCCGACGCGACGACGTTCTTGGCGACGTAGCGCGCCGCGTACGCGGCCGAGCGGTCGACCTTGGACGGGTCCTTGCCCGAGAACGCGCCGCCGCCGTGCGGCGCCGCGCCGCCATACGTGTCGACGATGATCTTGCGCCCAGTGACGCCCGCATCACCATGCGGGCCGCCGATCTCGAAGCGCCCGGTCGGGTTGACGAGGTAGCGCGTGTTGACGAGCATGTCCTGCGGCAGCACCGGCTTGATGATCTCCTCGATCACCGCTTCCGCGAGCTTGTCCTGCGCGTCGTTCATCGACGGGTCGTGCTGCGTCGACAGCACGACGGTGTCGATCGAATGCGGCTTGCCGTCCTTGTAGCGGACGGTGACCTGCGACTTGGCGTCGGGCCGCAGGAACTTGAGGCGGCCGTCGCGGCGCACTTCGCTCTGGCGCTGGACCAGGCGGTGCGCGTAGTAGATGGGGAACGGCATCAGCGTGGGCGTTTCGTCGCACGCGTAGCCGAACATCAGGCCCTGGTCGCCGGCGCCCTGGTTCAGGTAGTCGTCCGATGCGCGGTCGACACCCTGCGCGATGTCCGGCGACTGCTGGCCGTAGCAGACCATCACGGCGCACCCGTCGGCGTCGAAGCGCAGCGCCGGGTCGTTGTAGCCGATCTGGCGAATCGTGTCCCGCGCGACCCGGTTGAAGTCGACCTTCGCCTTCGTCGTGATCTCGCCGGCCATGACGACGAGGCCCGTCGACACCAGCGTCTCCGCGGCGACGCGACCCGTCGGGTCCTGCTCTAGAATGGCGTCGAGCACCGCGTCGGAAATCTGGTCGGCGACCTTGTCCGGGTGGCCTTCCGATACCGATTCCGACGTGAAAAGAAACTCGCTCATCTATGATCTCCGGTCTGCCGCGCGAGGCGCGCGTGCGCCCCGGCAAGGGGCGCCGACGACGACGTGGGTGGAGCGACGATTTTAGCAGAGCAACCCCTGGCGCCCGCCGGCCGCAACCTGCCGCTGGCGCATGAGCTTATGCCAGCAGCCATCACCGCCGCCGACCCGTCCGGCATCGCGCGCGCCGCGCGCCTGCTCATGGCAGGCGAGCTCGTCGCGTTCCCGACGGAAACGGTCTACGGCCTGGGCGCCGATGCCGCCAACCCGGAGGCGGTGCGCCGCATCTTCGCCGCGAAAGGGCGGCCGGCCGACCATCCGCTGATCGTGCACGTAGCCGCCGCGGCCGACCTCGCGTATTGGGCGCGCGACGTTCCCCTCGGCGCGGCAAGGCTCGCGGCGCAGTTCTGGCCGGGGCCGCTGACGCTGATCCTGCCGCGCAGCGGGCACGCCGACGACGCGGTGACGGGCGGCCAGGACAGCGTGGGCGTGCGCGTGCCTGCGCACCCGGTCGCGCTCGCGCTGTTGCATGCGTTCCGCGCCGTCGGTGGCCACGGGATCGCGGCGCCGTCGGCCAATCGCTTCGGCCATGTTTCGCCGACGACGGCGCGCCACGTCGCCGACGACCTCGGCGATGCGGTGGCAATGATCGTCGACGGTGGCCCAACGCGCGTCGGCATCGAAAGCACGATCGTCGCGTTCACGTCGCCGCAACCGACGCTGCTGCGGCCCGGTGGCCTCGCGGTCGCGGCGATCGAGGCGGTGCTCGGGGCCCCGCTCGCGCTGCCCGACGCCACGGCACCGCGCGCGTCGGGAACGCTCGCGTCGCATTACGCGCCGCACACCGCCGCGCAGCTCGTTCCCGCGCAGAACCTGCTCGCGGAGATCGACTTGCTGGTCGACCGCGACGAGACGGTTGCCGTCCTCGCGCGCACCGTCGCCCGGCCGCGCGATTTCGACGGCGCCTGGATCGCCGCGGTCGACGACGCGGAAGGCTATGCGCGGATGCTGTACGCCTCGCTGCGGGAGCTGGACGCGGCGCGTGCCGACGCGATCCTGATCGAGGACGTGCCCGCGCACGCGGAATGGCTCGCCGTCCGCGACCGGCTGGCCCGGGCGACGCACGGCTGAGCGCGGATCGCATGGCCCAACGCGCGCCGGTGATCGTCGTCGCCCCTGACTCGTTCAAGGGCTCGCTTGCGGCCGCGGACGTCGCCGCGGCGATGGCGCGCGGCATCCGGCGTTCGCAGCCCGACGCCGACGTACGCGCGCGGCCGATGGCGGATGGCGGCGAAGGCACGCTCGCGGCGATCCTCGCGGCATCGGCGGGCGCACGGCGCCTGCGCGTCGACGTGCACGGTGCCGCGGGCGACGCGCTGGCCACCGACGTCGCGCAACTCGCGGACGGCACCGGCGTCGTCGAGGTCGCCGCCATCGTGGGCCTCACCGACCCGGCGGGCACGGCGGTCGACGTGACCTCGCGCGACACGCGCGGCGTCGGCGCCGCGATCCGGGCGCTGCTCGACCGCGGTTGCCGCCGGCTCATGATCGGGCTGGGCGGCAGCAGTACGAACGACGGCGGCGCGGGCCTGCTCGCTGCGCTGGGCTTGCGCTTCACCGACGCCGCGGGCCGCGATCTCGCCCCCACGCCCGCGGCGCTCGCCGCACTGGCGCGCGTCGACGCGTCCGCACTCGACGCACGCCTGCGCGACTGCGAGCTCGTGCTGATGTCCGACGTCAACAATCCGCTGACCGGGCCCCGGGGCGCCACCGCCGTGTTCGGCCCGCAGAAGGGCGTGGCGGCGGCCGATATCGCGCGCATCGACGGCGTGCTCGCGCGCTATGCCGACCTGGTCGAGGCGGTACTCGCCAAGCGTGCCCAGGACGCGCCAGGCGCGGGCGCGGCGGGAGGCCTGGGTTATGCGCTGCAGTTGCTGGGCGCCGCGTTCCACTCGGGCGCCGACGTCGTCGCCGACGCGATCGGCCTCGACGCCGCGCTGGCCGACGCCGACTGGGCGATCACCGGCGAAGGCCGGTCGGACGAACAGACGACGATGCGCAAGGCGCCGTGGGTGGTCGCCGAGCGTGCACGCGCGCACGATGTGCCGGTGTCGCTGCTGTCGGGCGCCGTCGACCCCGCCGCACTGCCCGTGCTGGCGCCCCCGTTCGCGGGCTGCTTCGCGTTGCCCCCGGGGCCGCGGACGCTTGCCGAATCGCTCGCGCACGCGGACGCGTGGCTCGCCGATCGCGCCGACGCGATGACGCGGCTGCGGCTCGGCTGCAGGACATCTCGATGAGCAATGCCGCGGCGCCGTTGGCCACCGTTGTCGTCGCGACGTACAACTGGAGCAGCGTGCTGCCGTACGCGATCGGCAGCGTGCTGCGGCAGGACTTCGCCGACTTCGAGCTGCTGGTCGTCGGTGACGGCTGCACCGACGACTCGGAGGCGGTCGTCGCTGCGATCGACGACCCGCGTGTCCGCTGGATAAACCTGCCGCGCAACACGGGCCATCAATCGGCGCCCAACAACGAGGGACTGCGACAGGCGAGGGGGCAGCTCGTCGCGTATCTCGGGCACGACGACCTGTGGCTTCCCCACCACCTGTCGAGCCTCGTGCGGAAGATCGCCGACGGCAACGACCTGGTCTACGCCACCACGGCGATGGTGGGGGCCGATGGCACGCTGTCCGCCACGCCGGTGTCGGGTCACTATGCCCGCGGCAGCTGGGTGCCGCCGAGCAGCGTGGTCCACCGCAAGGCGATCGTCGAGCGCATCGGGGCATGGCGCGATTACCGCGAACTCGACGAAGATCCGGAAGTCGACCTCTGGAAGCGCGCATTCGACGAAGGCTTCAGCCTCGCGTTCGTGCCACGCCTCAGCGTCATCAAGTTCCCGGCGGCGTTTCGCAGGGACTGCTACCGGACGCGGTCGTGCGCCGAGCAGGCGGCATGGACAACGCGGATCGAGGCCGAGCCGGACCT
Source organism: Pseudomonadota bacterium (assembly GCA_018241745.1). Taxonomy (GTDB): domain Bacteria; phylum Pseudomonadota; class Gammaproteobacteria; order Burkholderiales; family Casimicrobiaceae; genus VBCG01. The sequence continues at coordinate 13,467 of JAFEDG010000157.1, read as the reverse complement.
CGAAACCACGCTGTTGACGCAAATCGCGCTCGAAGCGAGCGCGCGGAGGCGCGCCTGCGAAGGGTCGTTGCGCCTGCTGGGCAAGCAGGTCCTGCGCCGCGCGTTGAGCCGCCTGCGTGCGTCGCTGCGGTCGTCGCGACGCGGCGCGACGATCGACCGGCGCAGGAAGTTCAAGGGGCTCCCGGGCTAGCGTCGAGCCATGTTCGATTCAGACATCATCTGCCACGACGACGCGATGCGCGATCCGCGATCGAACCGTTGCCAGGAGCGCGCATGCTGAGCGGTGCGAAGAAGGACGACCCACAGATCACGCGGACCTGGGACAAGGTCATGCGCCTGATCGACGGCGTAGCGGTCACGGAAGTGCGCCATGTGCCGCGCGATCACGGCGTGATCACCGAAACCTATCGACCGGAATGGGACCCCACCGGGCTGCCCGTCGTGCATTGCTACCAGTCGCGGCTGTTCGTCGGCGCGCTCGGCGCGTGGAGCTGCCACCAGCGCAGCATCGACCGCATTTTCGTGAACGAAGGTCACGTGAAGGTCGTTCTCTACGACGGCCGGGAAGGCAGCCCGACGTATCGCGCGATCAACGAGATCAACGTCGGCGACGCGCGGCCGACATTCCTCGTGTTGCCCACGGGCATCTGGCACGGCTTGCAGAATGTCGGGCCCTGCGACGCGCTGGTGCTCAACTTCCCGACCGAAGCCTACCGCTACGACGATCCCGACCACTGGCGCCTGCCGTGGGACACCGACCAGATTCCCTACCAGTGGCAGACGGGCAACGGCGTGCGCACGCGCGCACGCTAGGCGATACGGGCCCGCGACCACGCCGGCGCGCGGTCGCGGGCGCAAGGCCCGCTATTTCTTCGTGCTCATCGCGTCGCGCATCTTCGCGACGCGCTCCTGCAACTCCGGCGTGAACTCGGCGCCGAAGTCCTCCGCTTCGAACAGCGGGCGGATCTCGATCTCCGAGTCGCCAGGCATCGGATTCGGGCAGCGCTTGACCCACTCGATCGCTTCCGCCAGCGAGCCGACCTGCCATAGCCAATAGCCCGCGACGAGCTCGTTCGTCTCCGTGAACGGGCCGTCGATCACCGTGCGCGTGGCGCCGGAGAAGCGCACCCGCGCACCGTGGGAGCTCGGCTTCAAACCATCGGCCGCGAGCATGATGCCCGCCTTCACGAGCTCCTCGTTGTACGCGCTCATCGCCGCCAGCAGCTTGCCGTCCGGAGGAAGACCAGCTTCCGAGTCGCGCGTGGCCTTCACCATCACCAGGAATCGCATGTTCTCTCCTTGCCCTGTCAGGCTGACGCGGTGGCGGCGGCCTGCGGCGCGCACGCCTCGTTGAAATCGTCCGGCCCGAACATCTGGCGGACTTCCGTCTCGCCCACCCAGCCGGGCCAGTGCTTGACGTGCAGCTCCATGAAGCGCACGGCTGCGCGCACCGCGTCGTCCCGGGACGCGAGCTCGAACTGCGCGTAGCCGCCCAGGACTTCCTTGGTCTCGGTGAACGGGCCGTCGGTGACGGTCACCTTGCCGTTGGCGGCCCGCACGCGCGCGCCCTGCGCGCTCGGCGCAAGTCCGCCGCTGCCGAGCATCACGCCGGCCTTCGTCTCTTCCTCGGCCAGTTTTGCAATCGCGTCCATCAGGGCTTGCGGCGGACGACCCTGGGTCTCGGCGTGCCTGACGATCATCATGAAGCGCATTGCTGTTCTCCTGAAAATGAAGGTGGAAACGGACGGGCGGGCGTCGCCGGCGGCAGCCGCTCCCTGTTACTGGTCGAGTGGGAGACCGTCGATTCGACAGCGTCTTCCGAAAATTTGCCGGGCTCCACGCGCCGTCAGACGACGAGGTCGCGGACAGGGCGCACCTCGACGCTGCCCACGCGCGCGGGCGGGATGCGGGCTGCCAGCTGGATGGCTTCGTTGAGATCCCGCGCCTCGACCAGGTAAAAGCCTGCAAGCTGCTCCTTGGTTTCTGCGAACGGCCCGTCGGTGACCGCCAGCTTGCCGTTGCGCACGCGCACCGTGGTCGCGGTGTGGACGGATTGGAGCGCTTCCGCCGCAACGAGATGACCACCCTCGTGCAGCCCGTCGCTGCACGCCTTGCATTCGCGATCGTCGATGCCGTGCGGATGCTGCTCGTCGAGATAGACAAGGCACAGGTATTTCATGACCAACTCCCGGTGGGCGTGATGGAGGGGACGGACGGACACAGCGAAGAGACGGCAAGGCCGAGACCGTACAGCATCCCGGTCCACCGATCCTTGACGTAGGGGGCTTCGTCGCCGGGCAGGTGCTCGTGGACGAGATCCAGCGCGCTGCCGGAGGCAGAGGGTACGACCACCACCTGCACCCGTGATTCGACGACGACTGGCAGCGCGCGGCGATGCCGCGGCGCACGCAGCGTGAACACGAGGCGGCGCTCCGGGACGATCTCCTCGTACCGTCCCCAATATGCGGCTCCCGCCGCGTCGAGGGCATCGGCAAAGCGGAATGTACCGCCAACGCGCGCGTCGATTTCCACGTGCGCCATCGATTCCGTCGCCGTCGCGAACAGCCAGCGCACCGCGACCTCCGGGTCGAACCATGCCCAGAAGATGCGCGCCGGCGTCGCCCGGTAGCGTCGCCGGAGCCGGATCGCGCGCACGCGGCGTGTGCTGTCGTCAGTCATGGCTTCGACCACCGCGTCAACATCGGCATCATCGCTCCCAGCGCATCGCGGCACGGCCCCGGACGGGCCCGCCTGCATCCACTGGTCGAACGGGGACGCTGGATTTCGACAGTCCGGCGTCAAGACCGCGCCGGGCCGACCGGCGCCGTCCGCGACCGGGCCGCGCTCAACCGGCCAACGCGGCGAGGCGTCGCGTCAGGAAGTCCCGCTCTGGCGCCTGTCGCGCGAGTGCGAGCGCTCGCTCATACGAAATGCGCGCCTGCGCCATGTGCCCCAGTCGCCGGCACAGGTCGGCGCGCGCCGCGTGGGCGAGATGGTAGTCCGCGAGATCGCCGCGGCCGAGGATCGCATCGACGAGTGCCAAGCCCGCTGCCGGGCCGTCGCGCATCGCCACCGCGACAGCCCGGTTGAGCTCGACCACCGGCGACGGCGCGATGCGCAGCAACACGTCGTACAGTCCCACGATCTCGGCCCAGTCGGTGTCCGCCGTGGTCGCTGCGTTGGCGTGGACCGCGGCGAGCGCTGCCTGCAGCGCATAGGGCCCGGCCTGCCGCGTTGCCAGCGCGCGCTCGACCAGCGCGGAGCCTTCCGCGATCAGGTCCCGGTTCCACTGCGTGCGGTCCTGGTCCTCGAGCAGCACGAGTGCGCCGGTCGGCGACGTGCGCGCGGCGCGCCGCGATTCCTGCAGCAGCATCAATGCGAGCAGGCCGATCGCTTCCGGCGCGGGCAGCAGCGCAACCAGCAGGCGCCCCAGCCGGATCGCCTCGGCCGACAGGTCCACGCGCGTCAGCGACTCGCCGGACGACGCGGAATAGCCCTCGTTGAACACGAGGTAGATCACGCGCAGCACGCTCTCCAGGCGCTCCGCGAGCTGCTGCGGCTCGGGCACCTGGTACGGGATGCGGGCGTCGCGGATCTTCGCCTTGGCGCGCACGATCCGCTGGGCCAGTGTCGGCGCGGTGCTGAGGAAGGCCTGCGCGATCTGTTCAGTCGTGAGGCCGCACACTTCGCGCAGCGTGAGCGCGACCTGCGCGTCCGCGCCGAGCGCCGGGTGGCAGCAGGTGAAGATCAGCCGCAGCCGATCGTCCTCGATGGCCTCGGCGTCCGGCGGCACCGATTCGTCGGGAATCGCCTCGACGCGGTCGACGTGCTCTTCGATCGAATCGAAGCGCGCGTGCCGGCGGATGGCGTCGATGGCCTTGAAGCGGCCGGCCGACACCAACCAGGCGCGCGGATTGGCGGGAATGCCATCGCGCGGCCACTGCTCGAGCGCCGCGCGAAACGCGTCGTGCAGCGCTTCCTCGGCCAGGTCGAAGTCACCGAGCAGGCGCACGAGCGTCGCGAACACGCGACGCGACTCGGCGCGATAGATCGCGCTGGTGGCGGCGTTGACGTCGTCGGTGTTGTCCGGGCTCATGGCGCGCGTGGGGCCGGCACCCGGAGGTGCCGTTCGACGCCAGTATGGACGAGTCGAACGGCCGCCCCGCGGCCGGCCCTGCGCACCAGGCCCCTTGCGCGGCTAGTTGCTGCTGCCGTGCGGTGATTCGAGCTTGGCCATCGCCATCTCGATGTTCTTCTTCATGCTCAGCGTATCCGCGCCCTGACTGGGCGGGAAGTCCTGCAGGCTCTTCAGGTGCGCGGCCAGGAACGGGCCTGCGGCCGTCGGCGCCCACATCTTCTGGGCAAAGAACTTGCGACCGATGTAGCCCCATTCGGGCGACTCCGGATCCATCTTCTCCATCGGGTCCATCAGCAGGTTGAAGAGGTAAGGCACGCTGGGATAGGCCTTCTCGTTCCACCAGCTGCCGTCCTTCTTGACGCCGATGTGCATCTTCCAGCCGTCGACGCGCACGGCCATCAGGTCGGTCTCGTCGTAGTAGTAATACTCGCGGCGCGCCGACTTGGGCGACTTGCCGGTCCAGTGGTCGATGTTGTTGTACCCGTCGAGGTGGACCTTGTACGTCATGCCGTTGGCAGCCTTGTAGCCCTTCATCAGTTGTTCCTTGATGTTGGGGAAGCCCGCGGCCACGGCCAGCGTCATGAACAGGTCCTCGTGCGACTGCATGCCGTTGGACACGCTGTGCGGCGGGATCTTCGCCTTCCAGCGGGCGAGGCAAGGCACGCGGACGCCGCCTTCCCACGTCGTCCCCTTCTCGCCGCGGAACGGGGCGTAGCCGCCGTCGGGCCACATCATCATCTCGTTGCCGTTGTCGGTCGTGTAGATGACGATCGTGTTGTCGTCCACGCCCATCTGCTCGAGCTTCTTGAGCAGCATGCCCACGTGCTCGTCGTGCTCGAGCATCTTGGCACGCACGACGTCGGTTTCCGAGCGACCTTCGTCGACCGCCTTCTGCACGTACTTCTTCTGCGGGTGCGACCAGATGTGGATCGCGGTCGAATTGAACCAGCAGAACCACGGCTTGCCAGTCTTGTTCGCGCGGTCCATCCAGTCCAGCGTCTTGTCGACGACTTCCTTGTCGAACGTCTCCATCCGCTTGCGCGTCAGCGGACCCGTATCCTGGATCTTCTGCTTGCCGACCTTGCCGAACTTGGGGTCCGTCGTCTTGTCGTCCTTGTCGGTGGCCCAGGCGTGCAGCACGCCGCGCGGGCCGAACTTCTTCTTGTAGTCCGGGTTCTTCTGGCCCGGGTAATCGAGCTCCTCCGGTTCCTCTTCCGCATTGAGGTGGTAGAGGTTGCCGAACCACTCGTCGAAGCCGTGCACCGTCGGCAGGAACTCGTTGCGATCGCCGAGGTGGTTCTTGCCGAATTGGCCGGTGACGTAGCCGGCCGCCTTCAGCACCTCGGCGAGCGTCGGATCCTGCTTCTGGATGCCGCGCGTCGAGCCCGGGATGCCGATCGTCGTCATGCCGGTACGCACGGGGAGCTGGCCCATGATGAACGCGGCGCGCCCCGCCGTGCAGCTCGGCTGGCCGTAATGGTCCGTGAAGAGGATGCCCTCGTGCGCGATGCTGTCGATATTGGGCGTCTTGCCCATCATGCCGTGCGTGTACGCACCTACATTCCACATGCCGATGTCGTCGCCAAAAATGACGAGGATGTTCGGCTTGTCGCTCTGGGCGGCTGGGGTCTTGGCCATGCGCAACTCCTTCAGGGGATGGAACGAACTGCCCGGCGTGCGGCGGCCGGGCGTGCAGGATACGCGAGAACGCCGCTGCCCGCTGAGGCTCGCTGCGCTCGCCGTGCGTGGAAGATCGTCATGGCGGTGTCGCCGCGTTTCACCGTCAGCATGCGACGCGGGCGATCGCCCGCACGAGCGCGTCGCCGGCGAACGGCTTCGCCAGCCAGCCGCACGCGCGATCGACGCGCTCGCGAAGGCGCGCGTCGTCGAACGCCGTGATGAACACCGTCGGCGGCCGCGCATCCGGAGCGAGGCCCTCCCACAGCGCAATCCCGGAGCGCCCCGGCAGGTGGACGTCCAGCACGAGGCAATGCACGCGCGCGTCGATGCCGCCGGCGTCGGCGTCCTCGGCGGACGCGTAGTCGTCGATCGCATAACCTTCCATCCGCAGCACCCTCCGGATTGCTCGCCGCATGCTCGCATCGTCGTCGACCACGATCACGCGGCGTTCGTTCCCCGTGGCGGGGCTGGGCTCCTGCGTCAAGGGGCGGCGTGGGCGGGTGACGGTCCCCGATCATCCTGCCGGCACGCCGGGCGCGCCATCGGTCGATAGTGCCGCGAGGACTGCCCGTAGGTGCAGGTCAGCGCGCGCCGCCGCCGCGTTCCAGCGTCGACATCAGGCGCACGAGGTCGGCGACCGACGCCACGTCCATCTTCTGCATGACTTGTGCGCGATGCATCTTGACCGTGCGTTCCGCAATGCCGAGCACCGCGGCGATCTGCTTGTTGAGCTGGCCGGCCACGACGCCCGCGAGTACCTGGCGCTCGCGTTCGGTGAGCTGTGCATACGCGCGCTGCGCCGCAGCACGTGCAGCGCCGTCGCGCCGCGCAACTTCGCCGCGCGCCAGGGCCGTCTGCACGGCCTGCAGCAACAATTCCGGGTCCACGGGCTTGGTCAGGAAATCGACGGCGCCCGCCTTCATCGCGCGCACGCTCGAGGCAACGTCGCCGCGCCCCGTCAGAAACACGATCGGCAACGATGACGGGAGCTCGGCGAGTGCCGCCTGCAGCTCGAGTCCGCTCGGTCCGGGCATGCTGAGGTCCAGCAGGATGCAGCCGGCATGGTCCCGCGGGGGCGCGAGCAGGAAATGGCCCGCAGACGTGTACTCGCGGACGTCGTAGCCGTGGACGCGCAACAGCCGCGCAACCCCCGTCCGCATCGATGCGTCGTCGTCGACGACGTGGACGACCGCGGCGGCACTGGCGCTCATCGTGGCCCTGCCGCGGTCCACGCGTCCGGTGCCGCGGCCGCGGGCGGCAGGTGCAACGTGAAGCGCGCACCCCCCGCTTCACCGTTGGTCGCGTCGAGCTTGCCGCCATGTGCATCGACGATGCTGCGCGCGATCGACAGTCCCAATCCCATGCCCTGGCGCTTGGTCGAGAAGAATGAGTCGAAGATGTGCGGCAGCGCGTCAGGCGCGATGCCCGGCCCCTGGTCCGCCACGACGATGTCGACGCCACCCCGGGCTGCGCGCTGCACGTCGATCGTCACCCGCCGCCGCGACACCGGCACCTCGGCCATCGCGTCCAGCGCGTTCATGCACAGTATCACGATGACCTGCTGGACCTGGATGCGGTCCACGTGCGCGACGAGCGTCGGCACGCCGCTCGTCCACGCGAGGACCGCCTGGCGTCGCCGCGCCTCGCCGCCGATGAGCCGCACGGTATCGGCCACCAGCGCGACCAGGTCGACTTCTTCGCGCGCGACCTCGCCGGCCGTGACGAGGCCGCGTACGCGCACGATGATGTCGCGCGCACGCAGGCTGTCGCGCCGGATGTCGTCGACGATCGCCACGAGTTCGTTCCGGTCGACCTCTCGCGCCTCGAGCAGCTTCTCGGCCGCGCCGGCATTCGCCAGCATCGCGCCAAGCGGCTGGTTCATCTCGTGCGCGATCGACGCCGTCAGTTCCCCCGCCAGCGCGAGGCGCGATGCGTGGGCGAGCTCGGCGCGGCGATGGCGTGCGTCCACCTCGGCGCGGCGGCGCGCGCGCCGTTGCAGGACCAGCGCCACGATCAGCAGCGCCTGCCCGATCACGGCAGTCAGCGCCGCGATCACGTACCAGCGGTATTCGCGCCACAGCGACGGCGGCTCGAACGCGACGGCGCAATCGTCGGGGAGGGCGTCCTGCGGCAAGCGATGCGCGAGGAGATTCGACGCATCCGCGATGCAACGCGCCGGCGCCGCACCATAGACCGGCACCTCGGTCCCCGGCGGCGACGACATCAGCATCTGAATCGCGTCGGCGGTACGCCTGCCGCGATCGGCAAAGCCGTCGACCGAGCCGGCCGTCATGCCGGCGCCCAGGTAGGTGTCCATCACGCTGAACACCGGCGCCGGCGAGGCCGTGGCGACGCGCCGCAGCACTTCGCGCGGAATGAACGTGCGGCCGGTCGTGTCGCGGAACACCGTCGTGTAGAGGATCGCATCGTGGCGGCCCAGGCGCGCGGCGTCGGCGACGAGCTGGTTGACGTCCGCGGCGGTCCAGTACTCGATCGCGACGCCCGGCGGCGGCGTGGCCAGCTGGCGCCGCGCCTCGTCGATCATCGTCCGGTCGTAATCACTGGTACCGCCGATGACCACGACGCGCCGGGTCGCGGGATCGAGGCGTCGCGCGAGATCGACGGCACCGGTGTAGTCGTAGCGCACCGGGATGCCCGTCACCCGCGGCTCGCGGCGCACGCGCTCGAGTTCGCCCGGGACCACGGAATGGAACACGATGCGCGCCGCGGGCCACAGCTCGGCGCGATGCGCCAGCGCGAACTCCAGCGCCGGGCCCGCCACGGCGACGACCACGTCGATGTGCTCGCGTGCGTACTTGGCCGCGAGCAACGCCCGGAGCTGGGCTTCGACCTGTTCGCGCGGGAAGCGGAACATGTCGAGCGTTTCGGTGAAGATCTCGACCGGATGCCGGCCCGGCGCGGTGAGTGCACCGCGCATTGCGGTGTCGAGCTGGATGAACGCGGGCAGCGTCGGGTCCGACGCGTTCAGCACGAGCACATGCCACGGCACGGGTGCCGGTGCGGGTGCCGGTGCAGGTGCCACCGCGTGCGCCGGCACGCCGGGCGTCGTCTGCGCCAACGCCGGGGACACCGCGAGGGCGGCGCACAGTGCCCACGCGACGCCGGCGTGCCTGCCGCGCGAGCCGCGTTTCACGGGAGCCCGGAGGCCGGCAACGCGTGCGCGGCCCCCAGCGTGACGAGGTGCTGCGCCGCGTGGCCCAGCAGCGGATCGTCCGCGGTCCGCGCCTCGACCGTCGCGGCGGGTACGCCGATGACGCGCGCGAGCGCCGCCGGTTCCATCGCGACCACTCGCGCGGTCGGCGCGACGTACAGCTCGTCCGCCTGCAGCGCGTTGGCGAAAAACGCGGCGCTGTGCCCCGTGCCGTCGACGACACCCGCGAGGCGCAGCCCCTTGGCGCGCAGCAGGCCGAGCACCGTCGCGTGATGCGCGAGGTAGCGCGACAGCAGCATCGCTTCGGCTGCACGCGAGACGTCGTGCCCGGCGCTGTCCTCGTGCAGGACCACGGTGCGCGCGGCCGGCGGCAACGCGAGCAGCGCGGCGTCGAGCGCGCAGAGCGCGGTCGCGTCCACCGCGCCACCCACGGCCGGGACGTCCACGCGGCCGTCGGCGTCGACAGCGAGGCGCGGCGCGCACGCGAGCGGAAGCGCAGCCGCCAGCGGCCGTTGCATGGCCGCGACGGCGTCGGCCAACGGCAACGCCGCGGCAGCGTGATGGATGCACCATGCGCGCAGCGACGGCGCGCGTGGTTCCAGCAAGTCCACTGCGCCCGCCGCGGCGCGCGCCTCGGTGCCGAACAACGCGCCGAGACCCGCGGCGTCGTCGGGATCGATCTCGCTACGACCGCGGGCCTGGGCGATGACCTTGGGTCCCGACAGGCCCAGCCGCGCGCCCGGGACCATCGCAAGCCGGGTCGTCGCGCACGCAAGCACCGAGGCGCCCCCGAAGACGTCGCCGATCGCGATGCCGAGCACGGGTACGCCCGCCGCCCGCGTCGCGACGAGCTCGCGCAACGCTGCCGCAAGCGCGACTTCCGCCGGATTCGCCTCGTGCAGTCGCACGCCACCCGAAGCGAGCAGCAGCACGACAGCGGTGCGCGTCGCGCGCGCAGAAGCGAGCAACGCCGCAAGATGGCGGCCGTGCCGCTCGCCGACACTGCCGCCCAGGAACGACGCATCCTGCACCGCGACGAGGAACGGCTGCCCGTCGATCGCGACGCGCGCGGCAACGATGCCATCGTCGTCGCGCGGCGCGATGCCGTAGCGCCCGAGCCACGGACTGGCGCCGGCCGCCGCGAACCACTCGACGCCAGCATCGTCCGCCAGCGCGACGAGCCAGCCTCGCGGTGTGTGCGGTGATTCGTCCATGCGGGGGCGAGGTTCGGGGATAATCGCGGCGCGCGTGATGCCGCCGCGCACACTAACACGCGAGCTGCCGATGGACGCCAATCTCTACACGCTGGTCGAACGCCACTTCCCCGCCGAACGTACGCAGCCCTGCCTCGTCGTGCCGGGCGGCCCGGCGGTCGACTACGCGACGCTCGAGCGCATGTCGGCGCAGGTCGCGCACGCGCTGGCCGCGGCGGGGTGCGTGCCCGGCGATCGCGTTGCCGTGCAGGTCGACAAGCACTGGCAGGTGCTCGCGCTGTACCTCGGGTGCCTGCGCGCCGGCCTCGTCTACCTCCCGCTCAACACCGCGTACCAGAAGAGCGAGCTCGACCATTTCTTCCGCGACGCCGAGCCGCGCGTGATCGTGTGCCGTGACCAGGCGCTCGGCGTCATCGCCACGCTGGCCGAGCAGTTGCCGGCGAAGCCGGTGGTCCTGACGCTCGACGCGCAGGGCGGCGAGCTGATGGACCGCGCGGCGCGCTGCGACACCGTGTTCGCGACGGTGCCACGCGCCGCCGACGACCTCGCGGCGATCCTGTATACGTCCGGCACGACGGGCCGGGCCAAGGGCGCGATGCTGACGCACCGCAACCTCGGCAGCAACGCGTTGACGCTCGTCGACCAATGGGGCTTCACGCGCGGCGACGTGCTGCTGCACGCGCTGCCCGTGTACCACGTGCACGGCCTGTTCGTCGCGGTGCACTGCGCGCTGCTGTCCGGCGGCCGGATGCTGTGGCTCGACAAGTTCGACGCGAAGGACGTCGTGTCGCACCTGCCCCATGCGACCGTGATGATGGGCGTGCCGACGTTCTACACGCGACTGCTCGCCGAGCCGTCGTTCACGCGCGAGGCGGCTGCGCACCCGCGCCTCTACGTGTCCGGGTCCGCGCCGCTGCTGCCCGAGACGTTCGCCGAGTTCGAGCAGCGCACGGGCGTGCGCATCCTCGAGCGCTACGGCATGACCGAAACCGGCATGAACACGTCCAACCCGCTGCGTGGCGAGCGCCGTGGTGGCACGGTCGGGCCGGCGCTTCCGGGCGTCGACGTGCGCGTCGTCGACGGCGACGGCCGTGCCTGCGGTCCCGACGTCGTCGGCGCCATCGAGGTACGCGGGCCCAACGTCTTCGCGGGCTACTGGCGGCTGCCGGAGCGCACGCGCGAGGAATTCACCGCCGACGGCTGGTTCCGCACCGGCGACATGGGCCGGCTCGCCGCGGACGGTTACCTGACGATCGTCGGCCGCGCGAAGGACCTGATCATCAGCGGCGGTCTCAACATCTATCCGAAGGAAATCGAGGAGCACCTCGACGCGTTGCCGGGCGTCGTGGAGTCGGCGGTCGTCGGCATCCCCGACGCGGATTTCGGCGAGGCGGTGCTCGCCGTGATCGTGGCGCGCGAAGGGCACGGCCTCACGGAAGCGGGCGTCATCGCGACGCTGAAGGCCGACATCGCGCGCTTCAAGGTGCCGAAGCGCGTCGTGTTCGCGCGCGACCTGCCCCGCAACGCGATGGGCAAGGTCCAGAAGAACGTGCTGCGCGCGACCTACGGCGGCGACGCGGCGGGGCCGCGCGCGCCGTCCTGAGCGGCGGCTACGCGGCGGCTGGCGTCCCGCCGCCCGGCCCGCCGGACTTGCGACCCAGGCTGATCAGCCTGGCGATGAGCGGCCAGGCGAGGATCACCAGCGCGAGCGTCACGATGCTGCCGACGAGCTTGTTCGAGAAGAACACGGCGAGGCTGCCGCCCGACGCGAGCATCGACTGCCGGAACGCGGTCTCCGCCGTGTCGCCGAGCACCAGCGCCAGCACGAACGGCGCGAGCGGGTACTTCAGCTTCTTGAACGTGTACCCGATGATGCCGAACACGATCATCATGTAGACGTCGAACAGCTTGTTGTGGACCGTGTAGGCGCCGATCGCGCAGATGACGACGATGATCGGCGCGATGATCGAGAACGGGATCCGCAGGATGGCCGCCCACCACGGCACCGTCGTCAGCACGACGAGCAGGCCGACGATGTTGCCGAGGTACATCGACGCGATCAGCCCCCAGACGAAGTCCGGCTTCTCGACGAACAGCAGCGGCCCCGGCTGCAGGCCCCAGATCAGCAGGCCGCCCAGCAGCACGGCGGCCGTCGGCGAGCCGGGGATGCCCAGCGTCAGCATCGGCAGCAGCGCGCTGGTACCGGCGGCGTGCGCGGCCGTTTCCGGCGCGACGACGCCCTCGATCTCGCCCTCGCCGAAGTTCTTGCCGTTCTTCGCGAAGCGGCGCGCGATCCCGTAGCTCATGAACGACGCCGGCGTTGCGCCGCCCGGCGTCACGCCCATCCAGCAGCCGACGAGGCACGCGCGCAAGCTGGTCGCCCAGTAACGCGGCAGCTCGCGCCACGTCTTCAGCACGACCTTCGGGTCGATCCTGCCGCTCTTGCCCTTGAACGACAGGCCTTCTTCCATCGTCAGCAGGATCTCGCCCAGGCCGAACAGGCCGATGACGGCGATCAGGAAATCGAAGCCCTGCAGCAGGTCCGTGTAGCCGTACGTCATCCGCAACGTGCCGGTCACCGTATCGAGGCCGACGGCGGCGAGCGCGAAGCCGATCATCATCGCGGCGATCGTCTTCGCAGGCGGCTCACGGCCCATGCCGACGAAGCTGCAGAACGTCAGCAGCTGGATCGCGAAGTACTCGGGCGGGCCGAAGTTGAGCGCGAACTTGGCGATCACCGGCGCGAGGAACGTGATCATGATCACCGCGAACAGCGCGCCGACGAACGACGACGTGAACGCGGCGGTCAGCGCCTCGCCCGCGCGACCCTTCTGCGCCATCGGGAACCCGTCGAATGTCGTGGCCACCGACCATGGCTCGCCCGGGATGTTGAACAGGATCGACGTGATGGCGCCACCGAACAGCGCACCCCAGTAGATGCACGACAGCATGATGATCGCCGACGTCGGCGGCATCGAGAACGTGAGCGGCAGCAGGATGGCAACGCCGTTGGCGCCGCCGAGGCCCGGCAGCACGCCTATCAGCACCCCGAGGAAGATGCCGACCAGCATGAACAGGAAGTTCTTGAACGTCAGCGCGACGGCGAAGCCGTGCAGCAGATTGCTGAGGTCATCCACTTTAGGACTCTCGGGTTGGAGCGTGCGGGGTCCGGTGCCCGCTCGCGGCGACCGGCATCACGCCGGCGCCGGGAGCGTGCAGCCGATCAGTAGCCGAGCCAGGCCTCGAGGGGACCCTTGGGCAAC
>JAFEDG010000156.1 GCA_018241745.1 Pseudomonadota bacterium | reverse complement strand
GCGGCTTCGATCCGGCGACGCTGTTCATCCTCGCGTTCATCGTCGTGCCGATCGTCGGCGGCATCCTGAAGCGCATCTTCGGCAAGCTGCTGGGCTCGACGATCGGCGGCGGCATCGTCGGCACGATCGCCTGGCTCGTCGCCGGCTCGCTGGTCGTCGCGGGCATCGCGGGCGTGCTCGCGTGGATCATCATGCTCGTGTTCGGCGGCGTCGGCGGCCTCGCGCGCTCGGGCCGCGGCCCCGTGTTCATCCCCGGCGGCTTCGGCGGTGGTGGTGGGGGCTTCGGCGGCGGCGGCTTCGGTGGCGGGGGCTTTGGCGGCGGCGGCGGGGGCGGATTCGGCGGCGGCGGCGCATCGGGAGGCTGGTGATGAAGCGCGAGGGCCTGCTCGGGCGCTACTGGCGGCACAGTGCCACCGACCATCGCAGCGCGCGACGCGTGTTCGACGACGCAGCGCTCGTGCGCATCCAGGCGGCCATTGCGGACGCCGAGCGTGCGCACGGCGGCCAGGTCGTGTTCGCCGTCGAGCCCGCGTTGCCGCTCGCGCGCCTGCATCGCGGCGTGTCGCCGCGCGAACGCGCGCTCGAAGTGTTCGGGCTGCTGCGAGTCTGGGACACCGAGCAGAACAACGGCGTGCTGATCTACCTGCTGCTCGCGGATCGCGACGTCGAGATCGTGGCCGACCGCGGCATCGCGCGCGTCGTCGACGATGCGCGCTGGCAGGCCATCTGCCAGGCGATCGAAGCGGCGTGTGCGCAGGGCAGGCACGTCGACGGTGTCGTCGACGGCGTCGTCGCGACAGGCGCGCTGCTCGCCGCGCATTTTCCCGCCGCCGGGCGCAGCGGCAACGAGCTGCCGGACCGGCCGGTGATCCTCTAGCGGGCAAGCAGCACGGTTGCCGGCAGGCGCCGGCCCGCGCGGTCAGTGGCCGTGCCGCTCGACGGCGACGAGGTGCGCGAGGTCCGTCTCGCTGCACGTGCGCTTGTAGCGCAACCACACGAGCGCCATGCAGCTCGATACGAACAGGCCGAAGAGGACGATCGCGGCGTGCACCGAGATGCCGGCGTGGGCCATCAGGCCGTACAGCCCCACCATCACGAAGATGCCGACGTTCTCGTTGAAGTTCTGCACTGCAATCGAATGGCCCGCGCCCATCAGCGTGTGGCCGCGATGCTGCAGCAGCGCGTTCATCGGCACGACGAAGAAGCCCGCAAGCACGCCGATGCCGATCACGGCGACGACCGCCATGGGCACGTGGCGGATGAAGATCACCGACAGCACGGCGAGGCCCATCGCGATGCCGAGCGGCAGCACCTTCACCGCGTTGCGCAGCTGCACGAGGCGCGCCGCGAGCACGGCACCGACGGCGGTACCGACTGCGAAGAGGCCCATCAGGAACGTCGCCTGCGACAGCGTGTAGCCGAACGCATGGCGCGTCCAGTCGATGACGACATACTGGAGCGTGGCGCCCGCGCCCCAGAACAGCGTGGTGGTCGCAAGCGAGATCTGCCCGAGCCGGTCGCGCCACAGCAGGCTCACGCAATGGCCGAACTCGCGGATGAGGTAGACGGGATTCTTGCTCGGCACGCGATGATCGACGCCCGTGTCCGGAATGAACCAGTTGATGGCCGCGGCGATGAGGTACAGCACGAGGATCACCGCGATGGCGGCCTGCGGCGGCGTCGAGATGTCGGTGTCGATCATCGGCATGTCGAAGCCGAGCAGCATCGACGCGATCTTGGGACTGATCAGCGCGCCACCGAGCACGGTGCCGAGGATGATCGAGGCCACGGTGGCGCCTTCGATCCAGCCGTTGGCGATCACGAGCTGCTGCGGCGGCAGCAGCTCGGTCAGGATGCCGTACTTCGCCGGCGAGTACGCGGCGGCGCCGATGCCGACGATCGCGTAGCCGAGCAGCGGGTGCACGTGGAACAGGATGGCCGCGCAGCCGATGAACTTGAGGCCGTTGGTCAGCAGCATCACGCGGCCCTTGGCCATCGAGTCCGCGAAGGCGCCAACGAGCGGCGCCAGCAGCACATAGGGCGCGGCGAGGCATTGCTTCAGCGCCGGTTGCATCCACGACGGCTCGGCCAGGCTGATCAGCAGCGCGATCGCGGCGATCTGCAGCGCACTGTCGGCGAGCGCGCTGAAGAACTGCGCCGCGATGATGACGTAGAAGCCCTTCTTCACGGGGAGGGCGGGGATTCGATGCGGATCATTGCGGTGCTGGGCGTACGCGAGGCCTCGGTGGCAGCCGGTGTGTCCCTGTCGATCGCGGCGGTGCGGACGGACCGCACGCAAGGCGCGACGGGCACGTTCGGTATAATTGGTCTTGTCTGCTGCGAGCCCGCGGTTTTATACCATGAATTCACCGTTGTCCCGTCGTACCCGCGCCGGGACCGGGCATGCCGGCGGCTCGCGCCGGGTGTGTGACCGCGCCGCGGCAACCGGCTGAATGGCGCGCCCCGTCTTCGCGCAGGTCAACCTCGCTGCGCTGCGAAGCAATCTCGCGCTCGCACGCGCCAAGGCGCCGCGCACCCAGGTCCTCGCGATCGTCAAGGCCAATGCCTACGGCCACGGACTGATGCGCGTGCTGCCTGCGCTCGACGACGCGGATGGCCTCGGCCTCGTCGAACTCGATGCTGCACTGCGTGTGCGCGAACAGCACTACTCACGCCGCATGCTGCTTCTCGAAGGCTTCTTCGAGGAGCGCGAGCTCGCCGAGATCGCCGCGCACCGGCTCGCGACCGTGGTCCACCATGCCGACCAGGTGCGCATGCTGGAACACGCCAAGCTCGCGCGGCCGCTCGAGGTGTTCGTCAAGGTCAACACGGGCATGAACCGGCTGGGCTTCGCACCGGCGGACGTCGCCGAGGTTTGCGCGCGCCTGTCGCACGCGCCATCGGTGGCCGCGCTGCGGTTGATGACGCACCTCGCGCGCGCCGACGAGGAAGACGGCGTCCGCGATGCGTTGGCGGCGTTCGAGATGGCCTGCAACGGCCTGCCTTACCCGCGCTCGATCGCCAACTCCGCGGGCGTGTTCCGCGCGGCGGAAGTGGGGGGCGACATCGTGCGCCCGGGCATCATGTTGTACGGTGCAACGCCGTTTGCGTACGACACCGCGCAGATGCTGGGCCTGGCACCGGTGATGACGCTGCGCTCCGAGCTGATTGCGACCCAGGCGCTGAAGGCGCAGGACACGGTGGGCTATGGCGCCCAGTACACGGCCGCGCGGCCCCACCGGATCGGCGTCGTCGCATGCGGCTACGCGGACGGCTACCCGCGCGCGGCACCCAACGGCACGCCGGTGCTCGTGTGCGGGCGGCGCGTCCGGATGGTCGGGCGCGTGTCGATGGACATGATCACCGTCGACCTGTCCGAGGTCCCGGAGGCGCGCATCGGCAGCCCGGTCGTGCTGTGGGGCGAAGGCCTGCCCGTCGACGACGTCGCGGCGGCCGCGGGCACCGTCGGTTACGAGCTCATGTGCGGCGTCATGCCGCGCGTGCGCTTCGTCACCACCGAGATCGGCCGCGTCGACCTCGAGCTCTAGCGGCGGCGGCTACACTAGCGTCATGTACACGGTAGTCACCGGTGCCGCGGGCTTTGTCGGCGCCAACCTCGTCAAGGGGCTGAATGCGCGCGGCGAGACGCGCATCCTCGCGGTCGACCACATGGCGGCCGCGGACAAGTTCCGCAATCTGGTCGACTGCGAGATCGCGGATTTCCTGGACCGCGACGAATTCATCGCGCGCCTCGTCGACGGCGACTTCGACGACGACATCGGCGCCGTGCTGCACGAGGGCGCCTGCTCCAACACGATGGAGCAGGACGGCCGCTACATGATGCAGAACAACTACCGCTATTCGGTGCGCCTCGCGGACTATTGCCAGGACAACGACGTGCCGTTGCTCTATGCGTCCAGCGCATCCGTCTACGGCGCCGGCACCGTGTTCCGCGAGGAGCGCGCGTGCGAGGCACCGCTCAACATCTACGGCTATTCGAAGTTCCTGTTCGACCAGTATGTGCGGCGGCTCCTGCCCGAGCGCACCGCCCAGCTCGCGGGCTTCCGCTACTTCAACGTATACGGGCCGCGCGAGCGGCACAAGCGCG
Source organism: Pseudomonadota bacterium (assembly GCA_018241745.1). Taxonomy (GTDB): domain Bacteria; phylum Pseudomonadota; class Gammaproteobacteria; order Burkholderiales; family Casimicrobiaceae; genus VBCG01. The sequence continues at coordinate 27,404 of JAFEDG010000156.1, read as the reverse complement.
GGCGCGGCGCCTCGGTCGTCATGAACACGTACGAGCAGTATCGCGACACGGGGCACGTGCAGTTGTTCGCGGGCTCCGGCGGGTACGGCGACGGCGAGCAGCGGCGCGATTTCGTGTCCGTGGACGACGTGGTGGCGGTGAACCTGTACTTCCTCGAGCATCGGTCGCTGTCGGGCATCTTCAACGTGGGCACCGGCCACGCCGCGACGTTCAACGAGCTCGCCACCGCGACGATCAACGCGGTGCGCGCACGTCGCGGCGACGCGCCGCGCAGCACCGCGGAGCTGGTGGCCGCCGGGGAGATCGAGTACGTCGCGATGCCGCCGGTACTGGCGGGCAGGTACCAGAGCTTCACCGAGGCCGACATCGCGCGGCTCCGGGCGGCGGGCTACGCCGCGCCGATGAAGACGGTCGCCGAGGCGGTACCCGGCTACGTCGAATGGCTGATGGCCACTGACTGACTCCCCGGCGTACGTTGGTGCGAGTCGCGCACGGTGCGCGGCATTCATCCACGTCCCGGGAGATTCCATGAAGATCCTGCTGTTGCCGGCGCTCGCGCTGGCGTTCGTCGCGCAGGTGGCCGCGGCCACCGTCAACCTCAATACCGCCACCAAGGACGAGCTCGTCGCGCTGAACGGCATCGGGCCCGCCAAGGCCCAGGCGATCATCGACTATCGCACGCAGCATGGCGGCTTCAAGTCGGTGGAGGAACTGAAGGATGTCAAGGGTATCGGCGCCAAGCGCTTCGAGAAGCTGAAGCCCGAGCTGACCGTGGGTTCGCCGCCGGCTGCCAAGGGCGGCCCGCAAGCCAAGCCGGCCAAGGCGGTCGCGGTCAACGGCGAGATCAAGGCCGGCAAGTAGCGGAGCGCACCACCTCCCCGGCCAGCTGCCGCGGCCATTCGGTGCGGCCGCGGGCAAACCGGTCAACCGGTCGCCCGGGTGCCCCGTTATTGGCGCCACACCGGCACCCGTCCGGTGTTGCGGCGGCACACCGCCGGAGCCTGTCTGGGGAGGTTCTACATGAAGCGTTTCCTGTTCGCGATCGCGGCGCTGCTCTATTCGTGCCTCGCGCTCGCGGCGATCAACATCAATACGGCCACCAAGGAGCAGCTCGAAGCGCTGCCCGACATCGGCCCGGTGAAGGCGCAGGCCATCATCGACTACCGCAACGCCCACGGTCCCTTCAAGTCGCCCGAGGACATCATGCAGGTGTCGGGCATCAAGGAAGGCATCTACGGCAAGGTGAAGGACCAGATCTCGGTGTCCGGCACCACGACGATGCCGGCGGGCGCCAAGACGGCCGCGACGCCTGCCAAGGCGCCCCCGGCCGCACCGGCGGCACCTGCGACAGCACCGGCTCCCGCGCCGGCCAAGCCCGCGGCTGCAGCACCGGCCGCCGCCCCGGCGGCCGCGGAGAAGCCAATGACCGCGGCCCAGAAGAAGGAAGCCGCCAAGGAAGCCAAGGCCGAAAAGGCCAAGGCCGACAAGGAAGCCAAGGACGCCAAGTCGACCGTGAAGTCGGACAAGGCGGAGGTGAACAAGGCGTCCAAGGAGAAGGCGACGGCCGACAAGGCGTCCACGGAAGCGGCGGACAAGGGAGCCAAGGCCAAGGCCAAGTCGGACAAGGCCGCGGCGGACAAGGCGGCCAAGGACAAGGCCAAGGCCGACAAGGAAGCGAAGGCTGCCGCGGACAAGGAAGCCAAGGCCAAGGCCAAGGCCGACAAGGACGCGAAGGCGGCTGCCGAGAAGGAAGCCAAGGCGAAGGCCAAGGCTGACAAGGCGGCCAAGGCCGACAAGGCAGCGACCACGTCGAAGTGACCGCCGGGCCGGACGGCCCTGCATCGTAGTCGGCGCCCGATGAGGAGGCCCCGCACCGTGTGCGGGGCCTTTTTCATGGCCGCACGGCGCGCCCGGGCCGGTTGCTAGAATCGGTCGATGCCTTCTTCCCCGTCGCCGCCGCCCGCGCCGGCCTACCGCACGCTGGCCGAGACGATCGGCGGCACGCCGCTCGTGCGGCTGCAGCGGATGCACGCCGGGCGCGACAACGTGATCCTCGCCAAGCTCGAGGGCAACAATCCAGCCGGTTCGGTGAAGGATCGGCCGGCGCTGTCGATGATCGAGGCCGCCGAAGCCGCTGGTGCGATCAAGCCGGGCGACACGCTGATCGAGGCGACGTCGGGCAATACCGGCATCGCGCTTGCGATGGCCGCCGCGATCAAGGGCTACCGGATGGTGCTGGTGATGCCCGACAACCAGTCGCTGGAACGCAAGCTCGCGATGGCGGCCTACGGCGCGGAGCTCGTGCTCGTCGGCAAGGATGCGGGCATGGAAGGCGCGCGCGACCTCGCTATCGCGATGGTGGCGCGTGGCGACGGCGTGGCGCTCGACCAGTTCGCGAATCCCGCCAACCCGCTCGCGCATTACCGCGGCACCGGGCCGGAGATCTGGCGCGACACCGGCGGGCGCGTCACGCATTTCGTGTCGGCGATGGGCACGACCGGCACGATCATGGGTGTGTCGCGATTCCTGAAGGAACAGGACCCGCGCATCGTGATCGTCGGCGCGCAACCGGCGGACGGCGCGTCGATTCCCGGCATCCGCAAATGGCCGGATGCCTACCTGCCGGCGATCTACGAACCGGCGCGCGTCGACCGCATCGAGCCGGTGACGCAGGCCGAAGCCGAGGAGACCGCGCGCAGGCTCGCGCGCGAGGAGGGCATCTTCGGCGGCGTGTCGGCCGGCGGCGCATGTGCGGTGGCGTTGCGCGTCGCGGCGGGCGTGGCCGATGCCACGATCGTGTTCGTCGTCTGCGATCGCGGCGATCGCTACTTGTCGACGGGCGTCTTCGGATGACGATGCTCGTGTTCGACATCGAGACGGTGCCGGACGTCGACGGCATCCGCCGGCTCAATGGCATCGACGCGACGCTGCCCGACGACGACGTGCGTGCGTGGTTCGGCCAGCAGCGGCGCGCGGCGACCGGCAGCGACTTTGCGCCGCCCTACCTGCAGAAGGTCGTCGCGATCGCGTGCGCGATGCGGCGCGGCGACGAGTTTCGCGTCTGGTCCATCGGCGACGTTGGCGACGACGAGGCGACGTTGATCCGCCGCTTCTTCGACGGCATCGACAAGCTGACGCCGCAACTCGTGTCGTGGAACGGCAGCGGCTTCGACCTGCCGGTGCTGCACCATCGCGCGTTGTTCCACGGCGTGCCGGCGCCGCGCTACTGGGACTGGGGCGACACGGACCGCGAGTTCAAGTTCAACAACTACCTCTCGCGCTTCCACACGCGGCACATCGACCTGATGGACGTGCTCGCGGGCTACCAGGCGCGCGCCGCCGCGCCGCTCGATGCGGTGTCCAAGCTGTGTGGCTTTGCGGGCAAGATCGGCATCGGCGGCGCGGGCGTCGCGGCGGCCGTGGCTGCGGGCCGGCTGGCCGAGGTGCGCGACTATTGCGAGGCCGACGTCGTGAACACGTGGCTCGTCTACCAGCGCTTTCGGCTCATGCGCGGCGAGTTGCTGCCGGACGAGTACGCGACCGAGCTGCAACGCGTGCGCACGCGGATCGGCGAGCTCGCCGGCGACCACTGGCGCGAGTTCCTGGCGCAATGGCCGCCGGAGGCGCCCGTCAGGCCGTGACGAAAGGCACCGTCGCGAACCGCCCGCGCAGCGCGCGCGTCGAGTCGATGCCCCACCAGCGGTCCAGCGCCGTGGCGTAGACGCTGCGGAAATCGAGCGCGTGCGCCGGATTGCCGTCGCCGGACAGGCGATCGAGGTTCGGCGCTTCGCCGTAGAAGCCGCCGTTGACGCGGCCGCCCAGCGCGAAATGCACGTTGGCGGTGCCGTGATCGGTGCCGCCCGACAGGTTTTCCTTCGGCCGCCGGCCGAATTCGGCATAGGTGAGGATCAGCGTCGAGTTCCAGCGGTCGATCTCGTCGAGCGCGCCGCGCAACGCGACGAGGCCGTCGGCCAGCTCGGCGAACAACCGCTGCTGGGTCGCGAGCTGGCCCGTGTGCGTGTCGAAGCCGTTCAGCGTGATGCGGATCGCGGCGACGCCCGCCGGATTGGCGATGACCTGGCTCGCCGTCCTGATCGCGTTGCCGAACCCGTTCTTCGGAAACGCGGTCCTGAATTCATGGCTGCCCTGCAGCCGCGCTGCGGCCTGCACGATGTCGCCTTCGACTTTCAGGATGTGCTCGAGCGCCGCGTTGCCGCTGGCCGACTCGGTGCGCGCGAGCTTCGCGCGCTTGACGAACTGGTCGGTGTCGGACAGCGCGACCGCACGCGTGCCACCACCGGCCAGCGGCCCCATCTCCGCGGAGCCGATGATCACGCCGTCGGCCGCGAATGCCTTCGGTGGCGGCGCGATGTCGAAGCCGCGCGTGAGCCAGCCTTCGCTCAGGTACTGGTTGCTGGCCGATGCCGTGTCCCAGATCTCGATCGAGCGGAAGTGGGACAGGTTGGGCGCGGGATAGCCGACGCCCTGCAGCACGGCGAGCCGCCGCTCCTTCCACAGCGGCGCGAGTGGCGCCAGCGCCGGGTGCAGGCCCGCGCGATCCGACAGCTGCACGACCTGGTCGCGCGCGATCGCAAGCTTCGGCCGCAGCGCGTAGTACGTGGGATCCGCATACGGCACCAGCGTGTTGAGGCCATCGTTGCCGCCTTTCAGCTCGATCAGCACGATCAGGTTCCGGAAGTCGCCGACGCCGGCTGGCTCCGGTGTCGCCGCGGCGAGCGCGAGCTCCACGCGGCCCAGCGAGGCCGCCGCGACGCCTGCGCATGCGGCCTGCAGCCAGCGGCGGCGCGCGGGCGACATAGAGGGTGGACGTGTGGTCATCGGCGGCACCTCACTTCAGTTGGTACGTGGGATCGAGCAGCGCGGTGCGCACCAGCGTCTGCGCGTCCGCGGTCATCGCGGGCGTGGCGACCGGCGGCCGTGGCAACAGGACGCGGATCGCCGCGGCCTGCTGCGAATCGCCGCGCGTGCCGGCGACGCCGGCGAGCCACTCGTCGGGGTCGAAGCGGATGTCGCGCACGCCACGGTCGGCGTATTGCTGTGCGCGTTGCTGCAGCATCTGCTGCGGTTTGAGCGCTGGCGTCCGCTGGGCGGCGCGGCCCGTGGCGGTCGTGGCCGCCATCGCGTCGGTGGCGGTCGCGTCGAAGCCGCGCGCGGGCACGGCGACCATCGCGTTGCCGCCGTCGCCGTCGGTGCCACCCATCATCATCGGCGCTGTGGACGGCACCAGCGGTGCCTTGTCGGCCTGCGCGATCCGCAGCAGGAACTGCTTGCGCGCCAGCAGCGAGTTGGTGTTGATCCAGTCCTCGCCGCCGGGCCAGCCCTTGACGTTGGGCGGCGCGAACAGGTTCTGGCCCATGCCGGCCGCGATGACGGCGAATGGCGCCGGCTGCGCCGGGTCGATGCCCAGCGTGTGCAACGTGCCCACGACGATGTCGACGGGGCTCTTGGTCAGCGTTGCGCGATTCGCCTTCGCGTAGAACGCGTCGTCGGTGAGGAGATCGCGCAATGCGACCTTGATGTCGTAGCGTGACGCGCGGAAATGCGCGGCGATGCGCGCGACATCCGCCGCGTCCGGGTCCGGCGAGACGAACTCGCGCCACAGCTTCGTCGTGACGAACGTTGCCGTCGACGGCTGCGCAAGCAGGATGTCGAGCACCTGGTCGCCGTCGAGGTTGCCGCGCGTGCCGAGCACCACCTTGATGCCGTCGTCGTGCAGGCGCGGCCGGAACGTGAAGTCACCGGTCCCGCGCTCGAGGCTCCACCCGGTGAACGCGCGCGCCGCTTCCTTCACGTCCTGCTCGGAATAGTGGCCTTCGCCGAGCGTGAACAGCTCCATCACCTCGCGCGCGAAGTTCTCGTTGGGCGTGCCCTTGCGGTTCTGCACGCTGTCGAGATACACGACCATCGCGGCATCCTTGCTCGCGGCATGCAGCAGCGTGCCGAAGTTGCCGAGCGCATTGGCGCGGAACGTCGCGTTCTGCCGGTACATGAGCCGCGCGACGCGCACCTTCTGCTGGCTCGACACGAAGTGGTTGTGCCAGAACAGCGTCATCCGCTCGGTGAGCGGCGACGGCGTGGCGAGCATCTCCTCGATCCACCAGCCACGCAGCGCGAGCCCCTCGGTGAGCTGCGTCTTGACGAACGCCTTCCGCTCTTCCGGCGTCGCATCCTTGCCCGGCCGCTGGATCGGCGTGGTGTCCAGCAGCGCCGGCGGCACGGGCGTGACGGGCGTGGTGCGCGTCGTCGCCAGCAGCTTGTCCACGGCCTGGTCGCGCGTCAGCGGCGCATAGGCGCGGATCTCGGCGTCCGTCGCGCCGAAGCCGGTGCGCGTCAGCAGCAGCCGTGCGTCGTCGTAGCCGAGCCGGTCGCTTGCGGCCGCCTGTGCCGGCGACGCTGCGACAAGTGGCAGCGCCGCGACGAGTGCGGCCAGCAGCTGCGTCGTCCGGCGAGGGCGGCGCGGCATCGTCGGCATGGAAGGAGCGTCCATCGCGGCCTCGTGTGCGTGCATGTTCCGGACGTTAACGCCCCGTGCCCCCGGGCTGTTGACCCCGGCCCATGACGCGCTGTAACGGCGTGTTGCCCCTGTCATGGGGCGCCGGCGGGGCGGACTCAGCCGGCGAGCACGGGAAACGCTTCGGTCAGCGACAGCAGGGTCCCGGCGTCGATGCTGTCGAGGCCGCGCCGGTCGTTGAGGTGGGCGCGGAACGCATGGCTCCGCAGGATGGCGACGGCCCGGCGTACCGGCTCGGTGCCGAGCGCGCTGGTCCGGCACGCGAGGAAGTAGCGTTCCGTGACCAGCGGCACGAAGTCCAGGCCGAACTGGCGTGCGGCAGGCTCGATGCCGAAGCCCGCGTCAGCCATGCCGCTCGCGACATACGCGGCGACCGCATCGTGCGTGAGCTCGCTGACCTCGTAGCCTGCGATCGCGCGGCTGTCGATGCCGTCGCGCGCGAGCAGCGCGTCGAGCAGGGCGCGCGTGCCCGAACCGGCCTGCCGGTTGACGAAGCGGACGTGGGCGCGCGCCAGGTCCTGGACTGCGAGCACCGACGCGGGATTGCCGCGCGTGACCATCAGCCCCTGCCGGCGCGTGGTGAGCGCGATCAGGGCGTGCGAGTCCGGCTTGAACAGCCTGCGGAACGGCTCGAGCGTGGCCGCCTCCAGCTCGCCCGTGGCGACGTGGAAGCCGGCCACGTCGCATGTACCGCGGTCCATCGACGCGTAGGCCTCGACACTGGTGCGGAACTGCAGCTCGACGGGAATCTCCTGCGCCGCCATCGCGTCGCGCAGCGCGACGATCGCGTAGCCGTGGCTCGCGTGGAGGCGGACCGGGGTCCGTGCGTCGGCGCGCGCGCGCTCGAGCTCGGCGGCGAGTTCGACGGCAAGGCCTTCGAGGACCGGTGACAGCCGCGCCCGGATGCGGCGGTCTGCCCAGACGAGCCGTTCACCGATCGTCGTCAGCGTCGCCCCCTGGCCGCGCGAAAAGTGGACGAGCGGCACGCCGAACAGGCGCGTCGCGTCCCGCAGCAGCCCCCACGCATACCGATACGACACGTCTGCTGCCACGCAGGCCCGTTGCAGGCTGCCCTGGTCGTGAATCGACGCGAGCAACGCGAGCAGCAATGGCATCTGCTGCTGCAACTTGGGATCCTGTCCCTGGAAACGCCACTGCGGCGTGATCTCGAGGCGATTCATAGGCTTTTTAAAGCCGGAATAATCGGATATTTAAAGCCGGAAACTCCGGCTTGTCGAGCAATATTGCCAGAGGTCGACCACGCTGCTAGGTTACGGATGCGCATATGACTTACAAAGCATAAGTCAAGGACGCGCATACAAACCCTACGGGAGGAATTGCGATGGATGCTGCGGGAGTTCTGTCTTCGACGGAAGGGTCCGGTACGGGCCTGCTCGACAAGGCGCGGACGGTCGCCGGGCCGCGGTTCAATCGCTGGCTCGCGCCTCCCGCGGCCCTCGCGATACACCTTTGTATCGGGATGGCGTACGGATTCTCGGTGTTCTGGCTGCCGATGACCAAGCTGGTCGCGGCGCCGGACGCCTCGTGTGCCAGCCAGTCGTTCTTGACGGAGCTCTTCACCACCGGCTGCAACTGGACGGTGCCGATGGTGAGCTTCACGTTCACGCTGTTCATTTTCATGCTGGGCGTCGCCGCGGCGCTGTGGGGTGGCTGGCTCGAGCATGCGGGTCCGCGCAAGTCCGGTTTCATCGCCGCGTTGTGCTGGGGCGGCGGCATGGCGGTCGGCGGCGTTGGCGTCGCGATGCACCAGCTCTGGCTCGTGTGGCTGGGCTGCGGCGTGCTGGGCGGCATCGGGCAGGGGCTCGGCTATATCACGCCTGTGTCGACGCTGATCAAGTGGTTCCCGGACCGGCGCGGCATGGCCACCGGCTTCGCGATCATGGGTTACGGCGGCGGCGCGATGATCGGTGCGCCGATCGCCGTGGCGCTGATGAGCCACTTCGGCAACGGCAATGCGGCAGCGGGCGTCGCCGCGACGCTGATCGCGATGGGCGCGCTGTATTTCGTCGTGATGTCGGCCGGCGCATTCGGCTTCCGGACGGCACCGGAAGGTTGGCGCCCGACCGGCTGGTCCCCGGATTCGCAGAAGAGCAAGGCGCTGATCACGTCGCGCCACGTGCATCTGGACCGCGCATGGAAGACGCCGCAGTTCTGGCTGATCTGGGCCGTGCTGTGCCTCAACGTCAGCGCGGGGATCGGCGTGATCGTCATGGCGTCGCCGATGCTGCAGGAGATCTTCGGGCCGCTGCTCGTCGGCGCGCCGGCCGGCACGGAAGTGACGGCGACGCAGAAGGCGGCGATCGTCGCCGCGGCCGCTGGGCTCGTCGGCCTGATCAGCCTGTTCAACAGCGTTGGCCGGCTGTTCTGGGCGTCGGTGTCGGACTGGATCGGCCGCAAGACCACGTACTTCGTGTTCTTCGCGCTGGGGATCGTGCTGTATTGCGCGATGCCGACGCTCGGGCACATGGGCGCCGCGGGCCTGTTCGTGATCGTCGTGTGCATCATCCTGACGATGTACGGCGGCGGGTTCGCGACGGTGCCCGCGTATCTCGCCGACGTGTTCGGCACGCAGATGGTCGGCGCGATCCACGGCCGCTTGCTGACGGCCTGGTCGGTCGCCGGGATCATCGGCCCGGTCCTGATCTCGAACCTGCGCGACCTGCAGCTCGCGGCCGGTGTGCCGCGCAACCTCGTCTACGACCGTACGCTGTACATCCTCGCCGGGCTGCTTTTGATCGGCTTTATCTGCAACGCGATGATCAAGCCCGTGGCCGAGCAGCACTACATGAACGACGAGGAGCTCGAGGCCGAGCGTGCGCTCGCCCGCAGCCGGACCGTGGTGGCCACCGACGCGCAGAAGGCGGCGCGCGGCGCGTTCGGGATCGGCGGCGTGCTCGCGTGGCTCGCCGTGGGCATCCCGTTCCTGATCGGCGTGTGGATCGCGCTCGCGAAGGCAGCGGCGCTGTTCCACTGACACCGGGGCGCCGGTGCCCGGGGGGGCGCCGGCGCCTCGCGTGCCATCACGCGGGCGCGTCGAGTGCGAGCGTCCCGCGCCCGAGTTCGATCACGCGGCCGCCGACGCCGATCGCGCCGTCCGCGTCCACCGTCAGCGTGAGGCGGCACGGCCGGCCGACGGCCGCGCCCTGGTCGACGACGATCCGTTGCGGCCGCGGCGCACCGGTGGCGACCAGCCATCCGCCGAGGTTCGCGCACGCCGAGCCAGTGCCCGGGTCCTCGATGATCGCGCCGTGCTTGTCGAAGAAGAAGCGCGCCAGCACGTGGTCTCCCTCGCGCGCGAAGACATAGGCGAGTACCCGCGGGCCGTCGCCCGTCACGCTCGCGAGCCGCTCCGACTTCGGACTGCACCGGCGCACGGCGGCGAACGACGTCAGCGGCACGATCAGCTGCTGCGACCCGGTGTCGACCCATAGCGGCGACGCGCCGACGTCGGCTTCGTCGAGGCCGAGCGCGCTCGCCAGTGCGGCACGCGTCGCGCTGGGTGCGTGCGCCTTGGGTGCGGCGGCGGTCAGCGTCCAGCGATCGCCGTCGGCGCGCACCGGGATGATGCCGGCCTTCATCTCGAGCGTCAGCGCGTCGCCACCCAGGCCCAGCGCACGCGCGACGTGCGCGGTGCCGAGCGTCGGATGCCCGGCGAACGGCATCTCGAAGGTCGGCGTGAATATGCGCACGCGCGCACTGGCGACGGCCGACGGCAGGATGAACGTGGTCTCGGACAGGTTGAACTGCAGCGCGAGCGCCTGCATCGTCGCGTCGTCGAGGCCGCGCGCGTCCTCGAACACGCACAGCGGGTTGCCGGCGAGCGGCGCTTCGGCAAAGACGTTGACGATGCGATAGGTATAGGCCATGGCGGATCCTAGTGTGCGACGGGCGCGGCAGGTGTCGCACGGGCTTCCGCGGCGAGATCGCGCGCAAGTGCTGCCATCGCGTCGCGCGCCACGGACGCAACGTCGACGACGCGTGCGTCGCCGATGCGCGGGAAGTTGCGCGCGATCGCGCGGCGGTACGCGGGATCGTAGTGCTGGGCGAGCAGTTCGGTGACGAGCGTCGCGAAATCGCCGGCCGTCGCCAGGTCATGCCAGCGCGCGAGCGCTTGCCGGCCGACGAGCGGGGCGAGCGGCGCGAGCCGCGCGTCGAGCGCCGCCGTGTCCTCGCACCAGTGCCGGTAATCCTCGACGAGCAGCCTCACGCGCTCGGCGAGCGGCGTCTCGACACGCAGGCACGTTGCGCGCCGCATCGCGTCCAGCAGCACGGGCGGTACCTGCAGCACGCCGATGCGCTGGCTCTCGCCTTCGACGAACACGGGCCGCGCCGGGTCGAACGCGGCGAGCGTGGCGTGGAGCCGTGATTCGAAGCGCTTCTGCGACGGCTGCGGTACGTTCGGGTCGTCGCCGAGCAGCGAGCCGCGATGACCCGCGAGGGCCTCCAGGTCCAGCACCTGCGCGTCCGTGCGGGCGAGTGCCTCCAGCAGGCGGCTCTTGCCGCTGCCGGTGAGGCCGCACAGCACGTGGTAGCGGAACTGCGCCGGCAGCGTCAGCAGCTCCGCCGCTATGTGGCGCCGGTACGCGCGATAGCCCCCCGTCAGCTGGCGTGCGCGGAAGCCGATTTCGTTGAGGACCATCGTCAACGAGCGCGAGCGCTGGCCGCCGCGCCAGCAATACACGAGCGGCGACCAGTCGCGCGGCTTGCCGGCCGCGATCGTCTCCAGGATCGTCGCGATGTTGCGCGACACGAGGGCCGCGCCGGCGCGCCGCGCCTCGAACGCGGACGCCTGGTTGTGCAGCGTGCCGACATGCGCACGCTGGGCGTCGTCGAGCACCGGGGCGTTGCGCGCGCCGGGAATGTGGTCGATCGCGTATTCGCCGGGGCTGCGCACGTCCAGGCGTTCGGGATGCGCCGCGAGCGCGCCGACGTCGACGCTCTGGCCGAAGAACGGGTTCACGGCTTGCCGGTCAGGAGCGGCGCGAGGTAGGGCCACACGTTGTCGAGCATCCGCTGCTGCGCGACGGGCGCCGGATGGATGCGATCCGCCTGGAACCAGTCATCGCGTTCCGCGAAGCCTTCGAACAGGAAGGGGACGAGCGGTGCATGGTGCGCCTTGGCGACGTCCGCGTAGAGGGATGCGAAGCGCTTGACGTAGGCGGCGCCGTAGTTGGGCGGAAGCTGCATCCCGACGAGCAGCACGCGCGCACCCGCCTTCTGCGCCAGCGACGTCATCGCGTCGAGGTTGTTCTGCATCCGCGTGAGGTCGCTGCCGCGCAGCCCGTCGTTGCCCCCCAGCTCGATGACGACGACCGACGGCTTCTCGCGTGCGAGCAGCGCCGGCAGCCGCGCGAGGCCGCCCGCCGTGGTGTCGCCGCTGATGCTCGCGTTGACGACGTGCCAGTCGAGCTTGCGGTCGGCCAGGCGGCCCTCCAGCAGCGAGACCCACCCGGTGCCCGCGGCGAGGCCATAGCCCGCGGAGATCGAGTCGCCGATGACGAGCAGCGTGCGTGGCGCCGCGTGCGCAGGCAACGCGACGAGCGCCGCCAGGCACGACGCGACGAACAGGCGCAGGGCCGCGACGAGCGGCGGGCGGAGGGTTGCGATCATCGTTGCGATTGTAGAACGGCGTCCCCATGTGCGACGGGCGCCCTTAGAATGGGTCGTCATCCTGCCAGGCTCTCCATGTCGCTGCTCGTCGTCGATAAGCTCACCAAGACCGTCCACAGTGGCGATGCACCTCTGACCATCCTCGATGCGGTGTCGTTCGCCATCGCCCCCGGCACCGCGGCCGCCATCGTTGGCGCCTCCGGGTCCGGCAAGACGACGCTGCTGGGCCTGATGGCCGGGCTGGACCTGCCCACCGCGGGCAGCGTGGCGATCGACGGGGTCTCGCTGGCGACGCTCGACGAGGATGCGCGCGCGGCGCTGCGCCAGCGGATGATCGGCTTCGTATTCCAGTCGTTCCAGCTGCTGCCGGCGCTGACGGCGCTGGAGAACGTGATGCTGCCGCTGGAGCTCGCGGGCCGCGCCGATGCGGCGGCCAGCGCACGCGAATGGCTCGCGCGCGTCGGGCTCGCGCCGCGCGCGACACACTATCCGCGGCAGCTGTCCGGCGGCGAGCAGCAACGCGTCGCGATCGCGCGCGCATTCGCCGGCGAGCCGCGGTTGCTGCTGGCCGACGAGCCCACCGGCAACCTGGACCAGGCGACGGGCGGCGACGTCGTCGACCTGATGTTCCGGCTCAATGCGGAACGGGGGACGACGCTGGTCCTCGTTACGCACGACGTCGGCCTCGCCGCGCGCTGCTCGCGGCGGCTCACGCTGTCCGGCGGGCGCCTCGTGCGCGACGAGGACGTCGAGCGCAGCGACGCGGCCACGATGGCGCCCTGACGATGGGCACGTTGCGCCTCGCGTTGCGGATGCTCCTGCGCGACCTGCGCGCCGGCGAGCTGACCGTTCTCGCGGCGGCGCTCGTGCTCGCGGCGGCCAGCATCGGCAGCGTCGGCTTCTTCGCCGACCGCGTCAAAGGTGCGCTGGCCGGCGAGGCCAACCTGCTGCTCGGTGGCGATGTGCTGGTCGCCAGCGATCGCGAGCTGCCGCCGGCGTTCGCCGACGAGGCTGTCAGGCGTGGCTTGACGACGACACCGGTGCTGCGCTTCAGCAGCATGGTGGGCCGTGCCGGCAACGACGGCGATGCGACGCCGATCCTGACGAGCGTCAAGGCCGTCACGGGCGACTACCCATTGCGCGGCGCCATCACGCTGGCGGCGGCCGACACGCCCGACGGCCGCGCCGCGACGGGCATCCCGGCGCGCGGCGTCGTGTGGCCGGACACGCGCCTCGCGACGCGGCTTGCGCTGAAGCCGGGCGACAGGCTCGCCGTCGGCGACGCCACGCTGACCGTCGGCGCGATCTTCCAGCAGGAACCCGAGGTAAGCCAGGGGCTGCTGACGGGGACGCCGCGCATCCTGATCAACGCGGCGGACATCGCGGCCACCCACCTGCTGCAGCCGGGCAATCGCGCCACGTGGCGCCTGCTGGTCGCCGCGCGCGATGCGCCGCGCGGCGCGCTCGACGCATACACGGCGTGGGCACGGGAGCACCTCGCCGCGGGCATGCAGCTGCAAAGCGTGCGCGACCTGCAGCCGGAAGTGCGGCAGACGCTCGAGCGCGCCGAGAAGTTCCTGGGCCTCGCGGCGCTCGTCGCCGTGCTGCTGTCCGCCGTCGCCGTGGCACTCGCGTCGGCGCGCTACCTGCGCCGTCATCTCGACACCGCCGCAATGGTGCGCTGCCTCGGCGCCTCGCGCGGGCGCGCGCTCGCGATGTTCGTCGTGCAGTTCGTCGTGCTGGGCGTCGTCGCGAGCCTCGCGGGCACGGTCCTGGCGCTCGGCGGCCAGGCGCTGCTCGCGGTCCTGCTGCGGTCGCTCGCGGCGACGGACCTGCCGCCGCCCGCGGCGCTGCCCGGCGTCGTCGCGTTCACGACCGGCGTGCTTCTGCTGCTGGGCTTCGCGCTGCCGCCGCTGACCGCGCTCGCGGGCGTGGCACCGTTGCGGGTGCTGCGCCGCGACCTGCCGCGGCCGCGCACGTGGGGCTGGCTCGCGTACGCGGCCGGCGCGGCCGCGATCGCGGCGATGATCGCGTGGCAGGCACAGGACGCCACGCTCGGCGCCATCACGCTAGGCGGCGTCGCCGGCCTCGTCGCGGCGTCCGGCCTCGCCGCGTGGTTGCTGATCGCGCTGCTGAAGCGCCTGCCGCAACGCGGGCTCACGTGGCGCTTCGGGCTCGCCAACCTCGCGCGCCGGCCGCTCGGGTCGAGCCTCACGATCGGTGCGCTCGCGATGGGACTGATGGCGCTGCTGCTGCTGACCGTCGTGCGCGACGACCTCGTGCGCACCTGGCGCGCGAGCCTGCCGCCCGATGCGCCCAATCATTTCGTCATCAACGTGCTGCCCGAGCAGGTGGACGGCGTGCGCGCGGCGCTCTCGCGGGCCGCGGGCAAGGACGTCACGTTGTACCCGATGGTGCGCGGGCGCCTCGTCGACGTGAACGGCAAGCCATTCGATACCGCGCGGTTCACCGAGGCGCGCGCGCGGCGCATGGCCGAGCGCGAGTTCAACCTGTCGTCGCTCGCGACGCTGCCATCGACCAACCGGATCGTCGCGGGCACGTTCTGGGCCCCGGACGCGGGACCGGACGCGGGCCTGTCGATGGAAGAGGGCATCGCGAAGCAGCTGGACCTCAAGCTCGGCGACCGGCTCACGTTCGACATCGCGGGCCAGCAGGTGACCGCGCCCGTGACCAGCCTGCGCAAGGTGGACTGGGACAGCTTCCAGCCCAACTTCTTCACGCTGTTCCCGCCGCACGCGCTCGACGGCATGCCGACGTCGTGGCTCGGCGCCGTTCGCGTGCCCCCGGGGGACCGCACGTTCGTCAGCTCGCTCGTCGCCGAATACCCGAACGTGCTCGCGATCGACGTCGGCGACGTACTGCACCAGGTGCAGTCGATCATGGACCAGGTGTCGCGCGCGATCGAGTTCGTGTTCCTGTTCACGCTCGTCGCCGGCGTGCTCGTGCTGCAGGCGGCGATCTCGGCGACGCAGGACGAGCGGCGCTACGACGCCGCGGTGCTGCGCACGCTCGGTGCGTCGCAGCGCCAGCTGCGCCTCGCGCAGACGGCGGAGTTCGCGGTGCAGGGCGCGATCGCCGGCCTGCTCGCGGCCACCGGCGCGACGATCAGCGGCTGGCTGCTGGCCGACCGCGTGTTCAACATCAAGTTCGCGCTCGACCCGTGGTTGTTCCTGTGGGCCGTCGCGGGCGGCGCGGTCGCGGTGGCAGCCGCGGGCTGGCTCGGGACGCGCGAGGCGCTCAAGCGGCCGCCGGTGGCGGTGCTGCGCCAGCTCGCCTGACGCGTCAGGTCTTGCCGGCCAGCGTCGATTCGCGCGACCACAGCCGCGCGATCGCGAACAGCGCCACCGCCGTCAGCACGAGCGGCGCTGCATAGGACTGCAGCAGGTCCATGAAGTGCAGCGGCTCGCCACGCAGCACGCGGTTCAGCAGCGTGTACTGCGCCGAAACCGGCACGTCGAGGATCCACGGCGGTTCCTTGCGCTGCGTGAACTGCTGGATCATCGGGATGATGCTGACGACGAAGAACAGCAGCGACGTGTTGGCCTGTGCCTCGCGGATCGAGCGGCCGCGGCTGCCGAGGAACAGCAGCACGGCAGGCATCAGCGCGATCATCGGCAGCAGGATCAGCACGAAGCGCAGCGCGTCGAACGCGCTGAACAGGAACGGCACGCCCACCGGCGGCAGCGGCGCGAACGCGAGTGTCAGGTAGAACCCCGTCAGCGTCACGCAGACGACCAGCAGGTTGAACGTGGCGATCGCAAGCCACTTGCCGACGGCGATCTCAAGCGGCGTCGCCGGCGTCATCAAGAGCGGCTCGAGCGACATCCGCTCGCGCTCGCCGGCCGCGGCTTCCAGCGCGAACGAGAGCGACCCGATCACCGACGCGAAGAGGCCGTAGTACGCGATCATGAACAGGATGAGAGCGCCCGACTGCCGGGGCGTGGCGACGTTGACGCCGCGTACCTCGACAGGCGCGGCGACGCTGGGCGCGAGCCCGCGCATCATCAGACGCTCGCCGCCCCACTGCCGGTTGTACGTGCGCAGCAGGTCCTCGACTTCGGCGATCGTGGCGCCGGCGCGGTCGCGCGAGCGGTCGTACGTCAGCCGCACGATGCCGGGGCGGCCATCGGCGACGGCGTCCGCATAGCCGTCGTCGATCGTCATCACGATGTCGAGGTCGCCGCCGCGGATCTGCTTCTCGAAGTCGGCGGGCGCGGCGGTGATGGTCACCTGCTGGCGCTTCAGGTAGTCGATCAGCGCGGGCGCACGCTCGGCACCGATCACGGGCAGCTTGATGTCGTGCGACTTCTCCGCCTGGCTCGCGATCAGGTTGAAGATCAGCATCAGGAAGATGGGTCCGGCCGCCGCGGCGGACACGAGCGCGACCAGCAGCGTTCGCCGGTCGCGCGACGCGTCCAGCAGTTCCTTGCGGGCGACGGCGGCGATGCGGCTCAGCATGGCGTGTGCGTCCGGTATGGCATCAGGCGGCCAGTCCCTCGCCGCTGCCCAGCAGCGCGACGAACGCCTCCTCGAGCGACGCGGCGCCGGCTTGCGCGACGAGCTCGGCCGTCGTGCCGCTGGCGACGACGTGCCCCTTGCCGATGATGTGGATGCGGTCGCACAGCGCGGCCACTTCCTGCATCACGTGGGAGCTGAACACCAGGCACTTGCCAGCGGCGCGCAACGCGCGCAGCTGCTCGCGCAGCGCGCGTACGCTCATGATGTCGAGGCCGTTCGTGGGTTCGTCCAGCATCACGACCTGCGGGTCGTGGATCAGCGCGCGGGCGATGGCCACCTTCATCTTCTCGCCCTGGGAGAACCCTTGCGCACGGCGGTCGGCAAGTGCCGTGAGGTTGAGCGTGTGCAGCAGCTCGTCGATCCGGCGGTCGCGCAGCGCGTCCGGCACGCCGTGCAGCGCGGCGAAGTACGCGATGTTCTCGCGCGCCGTCAGCCGCGGGTACAGCCCGCGTGCGTCCGACAGCACGCCGATTTCGCGGCGCACCGCCTCGCGCGCGGCGACGACGTCGTGGCCATTGATCGTCGCCGTGCCGCTGTCGGGCTCGATCAGCGTCGCGAGCATCCGCAGCAGCGTCGTCTTGCCCGCGCCGTTGGGACCGAGGATGCCGGTGATCGCACCATCGTCGGCGGTCAGCGAGACGCCGTCGACGGCGCGCACGGCCGCGGCCTTGCCCTTGGCGGGAAACGTCTTGACGAGGCGGTCGACGACGATCATGCGGCGCTCACGGCTTCGGGCCCAGCGGCGTCGTCCACACGAGTGGCGGCGACGTGCCTTCGAGGAACGCGACGCATGCGGGCGGCAGCGTGTCGAACCCCGCCTTGTCGACGAACTTGCCGATCATCCGCGGTACACAGGGCCGCTGCGAGATGATGTGGCCGAAACCGGGCGCCGTGATCGTTTTCGCGTGCGCGAGCGTCTTCGCGACCTCGTCCGCATAGGCGGGGGGCGTCACCGGGTCGAGCCCACCGGACAGCAGCAGCACCGGGACGTCGCTGGTGACCGGCGTCGCGAAATCGGCGGGCAGCGTGCCGCGCGGCCAGAAGTCGCAGACGGCCAGCACTTCGTCGACGAGCTTGCGCGTCGCCGGGTCCGCGAGCGCCGCGGCGCGGCGCTCCGGCGTCACGCGGGGGACGTCCTCGGCGCACGTGACCGAATAGAACAGCGCGCTGTTGAGGCGCGTGTCGGCGTCGTCGTCGCCGGCGCCGAGCGCCCCGACGAGCGGCGTGTAGTTGCCCTGGCGCGCGGCGGTGAGGATCGGCGGGATCATCGCAGCCGTCTCGGGCTGGTACGTGAGCGGATGCACGGCCGCGACGACGGCGGGCCAGCGTAGCGGCGCATCGACGACGCGGCCTGTCCGCGGCAGCGTGATCGGCATCCGCTTGCCGTCGCCGATCGCCTCGCGCAGCGAGGTCATGGCCGTCGCGACGTCCGGATTGGCGTCGTTGCATGCGGGCGCAGCCGCGCAGCGCGCGATGACGCCGTCGAGCACCTTCTGCCGCGTCGGGAAGATGTCCGTCGAGATGATCATCGACGGTGGCGCGACGCCGTCGAGCGTCACGCTGCGGATCGCGTCCGGGTGCATCCGCAGGTATTGCTGCGCGACGCGCGTGCCATAGCTGCCACCCCACAGGTTGACGCGCGGGTAGCCGAGCGCGCGGCGCACCGCTTCGAGGTCCTCGACGAACGCGCTCGTCGTGTATTGCGCGGCGTCGACACCGCGCGCCTTGAGTTCGTCCGCGCAGGCGCGGGCCTGCTTCAGCGTGTCGATGCCGAGCGCGGCGACGAGGTCGTGCTCCGGCGCGAATGCCTTGCAGTCGAGCGGCGACGAGCGGCCGGTGCCGCGCTGGTCGACGAGCACGATGTCGCGCGTCGCGCGGATGTCGGTGAACAGTGCCGCCACGTTGGCGACGGCCGACGCCGCTTGTCCGGGCCCGCCCGCGAGGATGAACAGCGGGTCGGGCTTGGGCGACAGCGTGTTGGCCGGCAGCACGGCGACGGCGATCTGGATCTTGCGCCCATCCGGCGCGGCACGGTTCTCCGGCACGTCGAGCGTCCCGCATTGCAGTGTCTGCGCAACCTTGGGCAGGTGGCAATCGGCGAGTGCGAGGCTGCGCGTGCTTCCAGCGTCGCGGCCGCAACCCGCCAGCAGCATGGTGGCGGCGATGGCGGCGAACGCCAGACCGGCGATCGAGGGTCGGGGCAGAGGCATGGGCGGGCGGATGGTAGCAAACCTGCCGCGCCGCGCGCTGTCGCTGCGACGAACACGCGTTTGCGAGGCGCGAGTCGCGATGGATCTTCGCCATCGGCCGGGCCCGGACGCGGCGGCCTATACTCGCCGGCATCCCGCGACGCTCCCCGCGACCATGACCACGCGCGACCTCGAACCCGGCATCGTCACCGACTTCGGCAGCCGGATGACGTATGGCGAATACCTGGACCTGCCGCGGCTGCTCGGCGCCCAGCATCCACGCTCGCGAGCGGCGGACGGCCGCGCGAGCCACGACGAGATGCTGTTCATCATCCAGCACCAGACGTCCGAGCTCTGGATGAAGCTCTTGATCCACGAGCTGAAGGCTGCGATCGTCCATGTCCGCGCCGACACGCTTGCCGCGAGCTTCAAGGTCCTCGCGCGCGCCAAGCTGATCCAGCGCCAGCTGTTCGAGCAATGGGCGGTGGTGGAGACGCTGACGCCGTCCGAGTTCGACGCGTTCCGGCCGTCGCTCGCGCAGTCGTCCGGGTTCCAGTCCGCGCAGTACCGCGCGATCGAGTTCCTGCTCGGCAACAAGAACGCCGCGATGCTCGCGCTGTTCCGGCACGACGCGGCGGTGCACGGGGAACTCGAGGCGCTGCTGCACGCACCGTCGCTGTACGACGAGTTCCTGCGCCACCTCGCGCGCCGCGGGCTCCCGGTGCCGCGCGACGTGCTCGCGCGCGACGTCACGCAGCCGTGGCGGCGCCACCCCGACCTCGTGCCCGTGTTCAAGACGATCTACGACGACCCTGCGCACTGGTGGGATGCGTACGACATGTGCGAGAAGCTGGTCGACGTCGAGGAGAGCTTCCAGCTCTGGCGGTTCCGGCACCTGAAGGCCGTCGAGCGGATCATCGGGCACAAGCCGGGCACCGGCGGGTCGTCGGGCGCGAGCTTCCTCAAGGCGGCGCTCGACTGCGTGTTCTTCCCCGAGCTCACCGACGTGCGCGCAGTCATCGGCGCGCCGGTGCCGCGGCCTTGAACCCCGCGATCGCCGCCGCCTGCGCGGCATTGCCGCCGGGGCCGCTGGACGAAGCGTCGCTGCAACGGCACGTCGCGCCGCTGTTCTCGCGCCATCTTGCCGCGCTGCGCGGTCGTGCCTACCTCGCGAACCACTCGCTGGGACGCCCGCTCGACGCGACCGCTGCCGACGTCGCCGCGGGCCTCGACGCGTGGTACGCGGCAATGGGCGGCGCTTGGGACGCGTGGAGCGCCGAATGCGACGCGCATCGCGCCCGGCTCGCGACGCTGATGGGCGCGCCACGACCCGACTGCGTCGTGCCGAAGACCAGCGCGGGGCAGGGGCTGCGCGCGGTGTTGAATGCCCTGCCCGGCACGCCGCACGTCGTGGCGACGCGCGGCGAGTTCGATTCGCTCGACGTCATCCTGCGCACCTACGCGCACCAGCGCCGGATCACGCTGGACCTCGTCGCGCCGGATGCGGACGGGCACTTCCACGCGGGCGCGATCGCGGCCGCGCTGCGTCCGGGCACCGCGCTCGTCGTCGCCAGCGAAGTGATGTTCCGCACGGGCCAGCGGCTCTCCGCCATTCGCGCGCTGGCGGACCAGGCGCATGCCGCCGGCGCGAGTTTGCTGCTGGACGTCTACCATTCACTCGGCGTGTTCCCGGTGGACGTCGCGGCCGCCGACGTCGACTTCGCCGTCGGCGGCGCCTACAAGTACCTGCGCGGCGGTCCCGGCGCGTGCTTCCTGTACGTCGCGCCGCGCGTGCTGGACGCGGGACTCGTGACGCTGGATACCGGCTGGTTCGCCAAGGCCGCGCCGTTCACGTATGCGCGGCCCGACCCGCCACGCTACGGTGCGGGCGGTGACGCATGGCTCGAATCGACGCCCCCCGTGCTGACGTTCTTCCAGGCGCGGGCCGGGATCGAGCTGCTCGCCGCGCTGGACGTCAGGCGTGTACGCGAGCATAACCAGCGCCTGCAGCGGAGCCTGGTCGCCCAGCTCGCGGCACATGGCGTCGCCGCGCAGGGCGGGGGCGACGACCACGGCGCGTTCGTCGTCGTCCGTGCGCAGGACGCAGCTACGCATGCAGCCACGCTGGGTGGGCAGGGCATCGCCGTCGACGCGCGCGGCGATTGCCTGCGGTTGTGTCCCGACCTGCTGACGACGGGCGCCGAACTGGCGCGTGCCGCGGAGGCGGTGGGTGCCCTTGCGCGGATGCCGCGCCGTCAGTCGTCGTCGTCGTAGGTGTAGCGACCGGCGGTGACCGGCTCGTCGGTGCGGGCGCGATCAAGGCCCGGCTGCAGTTCCGCAGCGCGTCCGAAGAACGCGTCGGCGTCCTGGGCGGGCCGCATGCGGAAGAGCGGCGGCTTGAGCCGGCCCATGCCGGTGGACGGCGTGCCGTAGCCGCGCGTGTCCGCCTGCGTCAGCGCCTGCGTGCCGATCGCCACGAGCCCCAACGCCCCGACCACGACGGCCTTGAGGCGCCGGTGGCGATCGCCGATGACGCGCAGGTGCGCATAGCACAGGACGCCGAGCCCGAGCGTCGTGGCGACGTAGGCGTAATCCGAAGGCCATTGCCACGCGAACGCATAGCCCACGTAGCTGCCCGCGGTCGCGATGACGTCGAACGCGATGATGGCGACGAGCGTCACCGCGAGGTGCGTGCCGAAGCGCGCGCTGCCGGACAGCAGGCGCCCGAGCAACGCCCAGATGCCCGCCCACGCGAGGACGACCAGCGGCGTGACGATCTGCGGCAACAGGAAGCCGGTCCAGCGGAACTCGCCGGTCGTCGCCATCCACCCGTCCAGCACCTGCATCGCGAGCGCGACGACGGCGAGCGCGGCCAGCGTGCGCGACGAGGCCGCTGCGGCAGGCAACGCCTTCTCGGCCGGCACCGGCGCGTCCGCGTCGCGCACGGCGAAGCGCGTCTCGCCGATGCGCAGGACGCGGCCGCTGGCGACCGCGCCCGACGCGACGCGGGCGCCTGTCGCGTCGTCGCGGACGCCGTTGCGCGAGCCGAGATCCTCGACGACGACCTGGCCCGCGTCGTCCCGCGCGAGACGGACGTGCCGCGCGGCGACGTAGGGGTCGTCGACGACGACATCGTTGGAGTAGTCGCGGCCGATCGTCGCGGCGTCGCCGTCGATGCGCGTGCGCGACACGACGTCACGATGCCGCGACAGGATCTCGATCCACATCATGGCGCGCCGCCGATCGTGTCGAGGAACGTGCGCCCGAGCTTCAGCGCGTTGGCGTAGGTGACACCGCGCATCGCGATCCGCGACACCAGCGCCTCGTCACTGCGGTCCTGCGTGACGGCGGTGAGCCACACGTCGTAGAGGCCCGGGAAATCGCGGTACGCGCGGGCGCACCACGACACGCGCAGCGGCGTGCGCGCACTGTCGTGCGCCGCGACGAAGTCGGCGCGGCACTGCGTCGACGTGTAGAGCTTGCGCGATCCGGACACGCCGCCCGCCGCCGCGCCCGCGACCATCGACAGCCGGGATGCGAACTGGATCGCGTTGAGATCCACGCTGCGCAGGTGCGTGTGCGACAGCTCGAGGCTGCCGGTGGTCATCTCGTCGTTGACGAAGATCGACGTGCGCGTGCGACAGCGCGTCGTGTCGGCGCGCGCCCGCGGCGGCGGCAGGTCGTCGCCGTTCGTCGACGCCCAGCAGTCGAACCACGTGGCGTTGCTTTCCGGCGCCACGTAAGGCCCGAACTTCGCGGGGCGGAACGCCTTGTCGGCCACCGCCGCATAGAACTCGGCCTGGAATGCCGTGAGCTGCCGCGCGATCTCGGCGCGCGTGTCGGCGGCCTTGCGCGGCGCCGCCACCGTCGCGCGCGCGACCAGGTCCGCCGCGTAATGGGCCGGGACGAGGAAGCTCACGAGCTCGCCGCCGACCTGCTTGGACACGTTGACGCCGGCGACGCGCCCGGCCGCCGTGACGGTCGGCCCGCCGCTCATGCCCGGGTTCAGCGCGCCGGTGAAATGGATCTGCTCGTTGTAGCTCTTGTCGACGAGCCCGTTGTAGGTGCCCTCGACGATCGCGAACCCGAGGTCCAGCGGATTGCCGACGGCGAACAGCCGTTCACCCTTGGCGGGCGTATCGCCGCCCTCGGGCGCGGCGAAGGCCAGCCACGCGGTCGCCGGACGCTCGAGCTTCACGACCGCGAGGTCGTGGATCACGTCGAAGGCGAGCAGCTTGAGCGCACCGCGCGTACCGTCGGACGCGAGGTACTCGAGCCGGTACGTCGCAGGCTCCAGCGCCGCGCGCGACACGACGTGGTAATTGGTGACAGCGACACCGTCGGCGCTGACGACGAAGCCGGAACCGAGCGTGGATTGGCGCCCGGCCGCGTCGACGAGCGTGCGCACCTGCAAGACGGCAGGCCGCACCTTCGCATAGACCGCCTCGGCTGCCGCGGAGACCGGGCCCGCTGGCGGCAGCGGCGCGGCCGCGACCGGCGTCTCCGCCGGCGGATGGCCGGCACCCCGGGCCGCCGGCGCGCACGCGACGCACGCGGCCAGTAGCAGCGACACGGCGAGCCGTGCCGTCATGAAACGATCGTGCGCACCAGCAGCAGCAGGCCGACGACGATCAGCGCGGCGACGCCGACACCCATCAGGATCACGTGGACCGGGTTGATCGAGACCGCATCGCGCCGCATGTCGCCGCCCTTGCGCACGCCGAAGAAGCTCCACGCCACGGCGGCCAGCGTCTGGCCGAACGTCGCCTTCGTGGGCGGAGGCGTGGGTTCCTCGACCGCGGGATGGTGGGGTCGAACGGGCTCGGTCATCGGATTACCATAGCACGGCGTACCACCAGCCCGTGCCGCATGCCGGCGCCACGCCGTCCGCACGCCGTCGAACTGCCACGGATCTGCGCCCGAAGACCCTTGAAACCATGGGGAAATACCCAATTTTTCGGGCATCCATGCCATTTCGCACGCAACAACACCAATAACCATGCGCTTCGACAAACTCACGACCAAATTCCAGCAGGCGCTCGCCGATGCCCAGAGTCTCGCGCTGGGCAACGACGCCGGCTTCATCGAACCCGTCCACCTGATGGCGGCGCTGCTTGCGCAGGAGGACGGCGGCACCGCGTCGCTGCTGGCGCGGGCCGGCGTCGCCGTGCCCAGGCTGCAGCAGGCGCTGAAGGCGGCGATCGGGAGGCTGCCCAAGGTCGAGGGGACGGGCGGCGAGATCAACGTCTCGCGTGACCTCTCCAACCTGCTCAACGTTGCCGACAAGGAAGCGCAGAAGCGCAACGACCAGTTCATCGCGTCGGAGATGTTCCTGCTCGCGGCCACGGGCGACAAGGGCGAACTCGGCAAGCTGCTGAAGGACGCGGGACTTACGCGCAAGTCGCTCGACGACGCGATCGAAGCCGTGCGCGGTGGCGCCGGCGTCGACAGCCAGGAGGCCGAAGGCCAGCGCGAGGCGCTCGCCAAGTACACGATCGACCTCACCGAGCGCGCGCGCGACGGCAAGCTGGACCCGGTCATCGGCCGCGACGACGAGATCCGCCGCACGATCCAGATCCTGCAGCGGCGCACCAAGAACAACCCGGTGCTGATCGGCGAGCCGGGCGTGGGCAAGACGGCGATCGTCGAGGGTCTCGCGCAGCGGATCGTCAACGGCGAGGTGCCGGAGACGCTGAAGAACAAGCGCGTGCTGTCGCTGGACATGGCCGCGCTGCTCGCCGGCGCCAAGTACCGCGGCGAGTTCGAGGAGCGTTTGAAAGCCGTGCTGAAGGACATCGCGGCCGACGAGGGCCGCACGATCGTGTTCATCGACGAGATCCACACGATGGTCGGCGCCGGCAAGGCCGAAGGCGCGATGGACGCCGGCAACATGCTGAAGCCCGCGCTGTCGCGCGGCGAGCTGCATTGCATCGGCGCGACGACGCTCGACGAATATCGCAAGTACATCGAGAAGGACGCCGCGCTCGAGCGCCGCTTCCAGAAGGTGATCGTCGGCGAGCCGTCGGTCGAATCGACGATCGCCATCCTGCGCGGGCTGCAGGAGCGCTACGAAATCCACCACGGCGTCGACATCACGGACCCGGCGATCGTTGCGGCGGCCGAGCTGTCCGCGCGCTACATCACCGACCGCTTCCTGCCGGACAAGGCCATCGACCTGATCGACGAGGCGGCGGCGCGGATCAAGATGGAGATCGACTCGAAGCCCGAGGCGATGGACAAGCTCGACCGGCGCCTGATCCAGCTCAAGATCGAGCGCGAGGCGGTCAAGAAGGAGAAGGACGACGCGTCGAAGAAGCGGCTCGTCGCGATCGAGGACGAGATCAAGCGCCTCGAGCGCGAGTATGCGGACCTGGACGAGATCTGGAAGGCGGAGAAGGCGGACGTCGTCGGCTCGCAGCACATCAAGGAAGAGATCGACAAGATCAAGCTCGCGATGGACGAGGCGCGGCGCAAGGGCGACTGGCAGAAGATGTCCGAGCTGCAGTACGGCAAGCTGCCGCAGCTCGAGGCGCAGTTGAAGAAGGCCGACAAGGACCTCGCGAAGGAGACCGCGAAGAAGCCGTCGCTGCTGCGCACCCAGGTCGGCGCCGAGGAAATCGCCGAGGTCGTGTCGCGCGCCACCGGCATTCCCGTGTCCAAGATGATGGAAGGCGAGCGCGACAAGCTGCTCAAGATGGAGGAGCAGCTGCACCAGCGCGTCGTCGGCCAGGACGAGGCGGTGCGGCTCGTCTCGGATGCGATCCGCCGTTCGCGCTCGGGGTTGTCGGACCCGAACAAGCCGTACGGCTCGTTCCTGTTCCTCGGGCCCACGGGCGTCGGCAAGACCGAGCTCACGAAGGCGCTCGCGCAATTCCTGTTCGACACCGACCAGGCGCTCGTGCGGATCGACATGTCCGAGTTCATGGAGAAGCACTCAGTCGCGCGGCTGATCGGCGCGCCGCCCGGCTACGTCGGCTACGAAGAGGGCGGGTACCTGACGGAAGCGGTGCGCCGCAAGCCGTACAGCGTGATCCTGTTCGACGAGATCGAGAAGGCGCATCCGGACGTGTTCAACGTGCTGCTGCAGGTGCTCGACGACGGGCGCCTGACGGACGGGCAGGGCCGCACCGTCGACTTCCGCAACACGGTCATCGTGATGACGTCCAACCTCGGCTCGCACAAGATCCAGCAGATGACGGACAACGGCGACGACCCCGGCGTCGTCAAGATCGCGGTCCTCGCGGAGCTGAAGAACGCCTTCAGGCCGGAGTTCATCAACCGGATCGACGAGATCGTCGTGTTCCAGCCACTGGGCGAGAGCCAGATCGCCAACATCGCGAAGATCCAGCTCAAGTCGCTCGAAGGCAGGCTCGCCAAGCTCGACATCCACCTGGACGTCACGGAGCCTGCGCTGAAGGCGGTCGCCGCGGCCGGGTTCGACCCGGTGTATGGCGCGCGGCCGCTGAAGCGCGCGATCCAGCAGCAGATCGAGAACCCGCTCGCCAAGGACATCCTCGCGGGCAAGTACGCGGCGGGCGACACGGTCAAGGTGGGCGCCACCGGGGGCGAGATCACGTTCGCCAGGGGCTGACGGGCGCCATGTCCGTGATGTCGTGTATAGTTGACATAATGTAACCTATAGCATACATTGCCTGCTCCTCATCACGGAGCGAGCAATGGCCTGGCGCGAACGCAGTGCGTGGATTTCGCTGGTCTCGACGTGCCTCATCTTCGGCATCTACTTCTGGCACTCCGCGGGCGCGCTGCACGACGAGGTGGTGCGTGCGCGACCGTTCCTCGTGAATTTCCTGGTTGCAGCCGTGGCCGCCACGCTCATCAACGGCGGCTTGCACGTGGTCTCAGCCATCACCGGGGGCATCCAGCGCGCGGACGAGCGCGACGCTGCGCTCGAGGCTCGCGCGTTTCGCATTGCGTACGGGTTCCTGCTCGGCACGCTGCTGTGTGCGTTCTCATTCGTCGCGCTGCTCGGGGCCATCCAGTCGCCGTCGGCGGCCGGCACGGTGTTGCTGCCGACGTTCACCGCGGCCACGCAGTTCGCGCTGCTCGTATGCGTCGCCGCGGAACTGTTGCGCAACGGGATGCTGATCGCGGGCTACCGGCGGGGTGGATGAGCGCGGATGGACACGTTCATAACCAACCGGATCCGCAAGCTCCGCTTCGAGGCGAATGAAATGACGCAGCACGCTCTCGCGGAACGCGTGGGCGTCACGCGGCAGACGATCATTGCGATCGAGGCCGCACGCTATGCGCCGTCCCTCGAGCTGGCGTTCAGGATCGCGCGGGCGTTCGCGAAGCCGCTCGAGGACGTGTTCCAGTACCGTGCCGACGCCTAGGCAGGTTACTGGCCCGGCATGGAGCCGCGCTTGCGCACCGCCGGCAGCGAGGCGTGGCGTTCACGCATGGAGGATGCGTCCCCCCGCGAACGCCCAGTTCTCCCACTGCGTTTCCTTGAACACGACCATCACGTTGTCCGGGTCGAGGCCCGGCGACGC
>JAFEDG010000155.1 GCA_018241745.1 Pseudomonadota bacterium | reverse complement strand
CACCGGCGCCGAAGCGGATCGTCGTCGGAAAGCCGAAAGTCTCGATACCCATCAGATGATTTCGAAGTAGCGCTTCAATTCCCAATCGGTGACGGCGTCCAGCCATTGCCGCCATTCCCATTCGCGCGTCGCCGCGTAGTGGTCGACGAACTCGTCGCCAAACCAGTCGCGCGCGAACGCGGAGTCGCGGAAGACCCGCGTCGTCTCGATCAGCGTGCGCGGTGCGCGTGGCACATCTTCCGCGCCGCGGTTGGTGCCTTCGATCGGCGCGGATTCGAGCTTCAGGTTCTTCTCGATGCCCGCGAGGCCCGCGGCGACGCACGCGGCGATGGCGAGGTAGGGGTTCACGTCGGCGCCCGGGCAGCGCGTCTCGAGCCGCGTCGCCTTTGCCGAGCCCGGGATCACGCGGAACGACGCGGTGCGGTTGTCGACGCCCCACGTCGGCTTGACGGGCGCCCAGAAGCCGTCGACGAGGCGCTTGTAGCTGTTGACCGTCGGCCACAACATGGGCCCCAGCTGCAGCAGGAACGCGAGCTGCCCCGCGAGGTAGCTCTCGAACAGCTTGCTCATCCCTGCGCGGCCCTTCGCATCGTGGAACACGTTGCGCGTGCCGTCGGACAGCGACTGGTGGCAGTGGCCCGAGCACCCCGGGTACTGCTGGCTCCACTTGGCCATGAAGCTCGGCATGATGCCGAAGCGCGCGCCGATCTCCTTGGCGCCGGACTTGAACAGCACGGCGCGGTCGGCCGCTTCCATCGCGTCGCTGTAGACGAGCGCGGCCTCGAACACGCCCGGCCCGGTTTCGGTGTGCAGTCCCTCGATCGGCACGCGGAACGCGCCCAGCTCGTCGAACAGCGCCGTCATGTAGTCGCGCGACTGGTTGGCGCGCAGCAGCGAGTAGCCGAACATGCCGGGCGTGATCGGCGTCGGGCCCACGCCATGCTTCGCCGCCCAGGTCTGCGGCGTCTCGGCGAAGTTGAAGAACTCGAACTCCAGCGAGCACATCGGCGCGAAGCCCAGCTTGCCGGCGCGGGCCAGCACGCGCGCCAGCACCTGGCGCGGGTCGAGCGGGTAGGGTTCTTCGCCGCGCTTGCCGGCGCGCACGAAGCGCCCGAGGAAGAAGTGGACGTCGCCGTCCCACGGCACGCGGCGGTGCGTGGCGAAGTCGATCCGCGCCAGCGCGTCAGGAAATCCGTGCTGCCAGCCGGTGACCGTCGTGTTGTCGTAGCACGCGTCGGCGGAATCCCAGCCGTAGACAACGTCGCAGAAGCCGAACCCGCCCGCGGCCGCCGACGCGAACTTCTCCTTGTGGATGTACTTGCCGCGCAGGATGCCGTCGATGTCGACGACGGCGACCTTGACGCGCTCGCCGGGAGACTTGAGGACGTCGGCGACGAGCTTGCGGGTGGCAGCCGGGGTGAGGGTCATGCGGACGATTCTAGCAGCGGCTCGCCTGCCGGGCAGGCGTGGCTGGGCGACCGCGATGGTAGTGTGCGGTCCTCACGTTGTGGCCACCCCCGAATCCGATGACCCTCACCGACGACGAGCCGACGCGCCGCCGATCGCTCGTCGCGATCCATGCGGCGGCCGTGCTGTTCGGGTGCACCGGCGTGCTGGGTGCGGCGATCGCCTTGCCCGCGATCGTCACGACGTGCGGACGTGCGGCCATTGCGGCGACGACGCTGGTGCTCGTCGCCCGCGTACGCCGCGTGCCGCTCGCTGGTGCGTGGCGCTTCGCCGGCAACGGTGCACTGCTCGCCGTGCACTGGACGACCTTCTTCGCATCGGTCGCCACTGGCGGCGTCGCGATCGCGGTGCTCGGCTTCGCGAGCTTTCCGTTGTTCGCGTTGCCGCTGGAGAGCTGGCTGCTGGGCCGGCGCTGGCACGTGCGCGATACGGTGACCGCGGCGCTGGTCACGCTGGGCATCGCGCTGCTCGCGGGCGCGACGCTCGGCGCGCGCACGTTGCAGCTCGCGCTGGTCTACGGGCTGCTGTCGGGCTTCTCGTTCGCGTGGCTCGCCGTGCGCAATCGCGCCCAGGCGGACCGCGCCCCGCCGCTTGCGCAGGCGTTCGGCCAGAACCTGTGGGCCGCGCTGTGGCTCGTGCCGCTCGTGCTGCTGCTCGCGGCGCGCGACGGCCTGCCGCCGATCACGCCGACGCAGGTCCTCTGGCTGGCTGTCCTCGGCGTGCTGTGCACGGCGCTGGCGCACACGCTGTTCATCGCGGCGTTGCGCCGCCTGTCCGCGCACACGGCCAGCGTCATCGTCGCGCTGGAACCCGTCTACGGCATCGCGCTGGCGATCGTGCTGCTGGGCCAGGTGCCGACCTGGAGCATCCTCGCCGGCGGCGTCCTGATCGTCGTCGCCGTCGTCGCCGCGGCGCGCCACGACCGCGGCAGCGCACCGCCGCCCGTTTGCTAGCATCGTCGCCATGACCGATGCCGACGACGACGGGACGCTGCGGCCAGCGACGGCCGTTACCCGCCTGGGCCGCCATCCGCGGCGCTACCTGGGCGCCGTCAACACGCCGGTGTTCCGCGCGTCGACGATCCTGTTCGCGGACGCGGCGGCGCTCGCGGACGCCGAGCATGGCCGGTACCAGGGGCTGACGTACGGGCTGCACGGCCTGCCGACGGTCACCGACCTGCAGGACGCGATCGCGACGCTCGAGGGTGGCGCCGCCGCATTCGCGGTGCCGTCGGGGCTGACCGCCACGACGCTGCCGCTGCTTGCGCTCGCCAAGGCGGGCGATCACGTGCTCGTCACCGATTCCGTCTACTTCCCGACGCGCCGCTTCTGCGGCACGACGCTCGCGCGCTACGGCATCGACGTCGAGTATTACGATCCGCTGATCGGCGCAGGCATCGCCGCGCTCATGCGCCCGAACACGCGGGTCGTCTTCGTCGAGTCCCCGGGGTCGCTGACGTTCGACGTCCAGGACGTGCCGGCGATCGCCGCCGCCGCGCGTGCGGGCGGCGCGCGGGTCGTCGCCGACAACACGTGGGCCACGCCGCTCTACTGCAAGCCGCTGGCGCTAGGCGCCGACGTGTCCGTGCATGCGGTCACCAAGTACATCGGCGGTCATTCCGACGTACTGTCCGGCGTGATCGTGTGCAACGCCGAGACCCGCGACGCGATGCACCGGATCTGGACGGATCTCGGCGTGACGGCGGCCAGCGACGACTGCTTCCTCGCGCTGCGGGGGCTGCGCACGCTCGCGACGCGGCTCGCGCGCCACCAGGCGAGCGGCTTCCACGTCGCGCGCTGGCTCGCGGCACAGCCGGCCGTGGCCGAGGTCCTGCATCCGGGCTTGCCAGGCGCTCGCGGGCATGCGCTGTGGCAGCGCGACTTCACCGGCGCGACCGGGTTGTTCGGCGTGGTGTTGAAGCCCGGTCCGCGCGCGGCCGTCGACGCGCTGCTCGATGCGCTGCGCATCTTCGCGCTCGGCTACAGCTGGGGCGGCTTCGAGAGCCTGGCGACCTATGTGCCGCCGGCGCGGCTCCGGCACGCGACGCCGTTCGCCGTTGCGGGTCCCGTCTTGCGGCTGCACGTCGGGCTCGAGGACCCGGACGACCTCGTCGCCGACCTCGCGCGCGGCCTGGCGGCCTACGCGGCGTCTTCGCCGAGGTAGACCGCCTGCACGCGCGGGTCGGCGCGAACCGCATCGGGTGCGGCGTCGGCCAGCACGCGGCCCCGGTCGAGCACGATGATCCGGTCCGCATAGCCGAACACGACGTCCATGTCGTGCTCGGTGAACAGGACGGCGATGCCCGCCGCTGTCGCCATGCGGACCGCGTCCATCAGCGCGCGCCGGTCGCGCGGCAGCATGCCGGCCGTCGGCTCGTCCATCAGCAGCAGCACCGGATCGACGGCCAGCGCGAGCGCGAATTCGACGCGCTTCGCGTCGCCGTAGGCGAGCGTCCCCGCGTGACGGTCCGCGAGGTCGGCAGCGGCCGCGCGTTCCAGCGTGGCGCGCGCCAGCCCTGCATCGCGTCCGACGCCGCGCAGCGCCACCTCGACATTCTCGCGTACCGTCATCGACGCGAACGTCGCCGCCACCTGGAACGTGCGCCCGACGCGTCGGCGGGCAATGGCGTCGGCGGCAAGGCCCAGCAACGATTGGCCCGCGAGCTGCACGTCGCCGCGATCGGGCGCGAGCTGGCCACCCAGCACGTTGAAGCACGTCGTCTTGCCGGCGCCGTTGGGCCCGATCAACGCGACGCGCTCGCCGGCAGCCACGTCGAAGCTCACGCCGGCCAGCGCCTCGACGCCGCCGAACGCGCGCGTGACGCCGCGCACCGCGAGCAGCGGCCCGCTCATCGCGAGCGTGCCCGCAACCACTGCCACGCGCCGCCGATGCCGCCGGGGAACAGCAGCACGATGGCGAGGATCAGCGCGCCGAGCGCGGCGCGCCAGTAGTCGAACGTGCGGGCGAGCGTATCCTGCAGCCACGTGAACACGCCGGCGCCCGCCAGCGGGCCGAACCACGACGCGAGGCCGCCCAGCAGGACCATCACGATCGCGTCGACGGAACGTGGAATCGCGAGCGCGTCGGGCCCGATGCTGCCCTTCGCGAACGTGTACAGGGCGCCCGCCAGTCCCGCGAAGCCGCCGGCGATGACGAACGCGCGCCATTGCGTATGGCGCACCGGGATGCCCGATGCGGCTGCGCGCAGCGGCGAATCGCGCGTCGCGCGTACCGCGTAACCGAAGCGGCCGCGCGTGATCGCGCGCAAACCCGACCACGCGCCGCCGACCACGACGGCCGTGAACAGGAAGTAGCGCGTGCGGTCGGCCAGCCATGCCGGAGGCCACAGGCCGAACAGGCCGTTGGAGCCGCCGGTCACCGCGTCCCACTGGAACGCAGCGGCCCACGTGATCTGCGCGAACGCGAGCGTCAGCATCGCGAGGTAGACGCCGTGGCTGCGGACCGCGAACCAGCCGCACAGCGCGGCCCACACGAGCGCGGCGAGCGGGCCCCACGCCAGCGCCGCGGCAAACGGCCAGCCATGCCGCGCTGCCAGCGCGGCCGCATAGGCGCCGACGCCGAAGTAGGCGGCATGGCCGAACGACGTGAGTCCGCCGGTGCCGAGCAGCCATTGCAGGCTCGCGGCGAACAGCGTCGCGACCAGGATATCGGTCGCGAGCACGCGCACGTATTCGTCCGCCAGCAGCGGGCCGGCGATGCCGACGAGCGCGATCGCGGCCGCAGCGAGCAGCGTCGCGCGGCCACCGCGCGCCACCAGCGCGCGTTGCTCGGGCAGCGTCGTCGTGGGCAGCGCGGTGGCCACGCGGCCGAACAGCCCCTGCGGGCGCAGCGTCAGCACGACCGCCATCACGGCGAACTCGGCGACGAGCGTCAGCTGCGGGAACGCGATCGGCACGCCGCCGATCGTCTGCGTGCCGAGCCCGATGCACAGCGCCTTCACTTCGGCGATCAGCAGCGCGGCGACGAAGGCGCCGGGGATGGAGCCCAGGCCGCCGACGACCGTGACGACGAACGCGTCGGCGACGGCCGGCAGGTCCATCGCGAGGTTCGCGGGCTCGCGTGGCAGCTGCAGTGCGCCGGCCAGCGCAGCGAGGCCCGCTCCCAGTGCGAACACGAGCGTGAACAACCGGGCCTCGTCGATGCCGAGCGCACCCGCGACGACGCGGTTCTCGGCGGCCGCGCGCACGTAGAGCCCGAAGCGCGTGCGCCGGACCAGCAGCGTCAGCGCGACGAGCACGAGCGGTCCCGCGACGACGAGCACGGCGTCGTACTGCGGCAGCGTCAGCGGGCCCAGCGTCAGCGTGCCGGCAAGGCCCGGGACGCGCGGACCCAGCCGGTCCTCGGCGCCGAACAGCCACAGCAGTGCATCGCGCGTGATCAGCACGAAGGCGAACGTGGCGGTGAGCTGCAGCATCTCGGGCGCGTCGTACAGCCGCCGCAGCACGCCGCGTTCGGCGAGCGCCCCGAGCACGGCGCCCAGCAATGTCGCCGCCGCGACGGCGGCCCAGAACGACGCAGGGCCGAAGCGGTCGACCAGCGCCCACGCCCCATAGGCGCCCACCATGTACAGCGACCCGTGCGCGAAATTGACGATGCGCGTGACGCCGAAGATCAGCGTCAGCCCGGCGGCCAGCAGGAACAGCGCCGACGCGGACGCGAGCCCGTTGACGAGCTGCGCGGCGAGGGCGGCGAGCGTCACGTCAGGGCGCGGGACGCAGCTTCCGCACGATCGCGTCCGGGGGCAGGTAATCCTTGCCGTCGGCGTAGTGCCAGTCGACCATCACGCCCTTGCCATCCTTGACGGCCGTGCGGCCGACGAACGCGCCCATCGTCGACTGGTGGTCGAGCGCACGGTAACGGACGATGCCGAACGGCGTGTCGACGTCCAGGTCCTGCATCGCGGCGACGAGCTTCGCCGTATCCGTCGACCCCGCCTTGCGCAGGGCCGCGGCCGCCGTCTTGACCGTCGAATAGCCGACGACCGCGCCCAGTCGCGGGTAATCGTGGAAGCGTGCTTCGTACGCCTTCAGGAAGCGCTGGTGGGCCGGCGTGTCCAGCGAGTACCACGGGTAGCCGGTGACCCACCAGCCGACCGGCGCCTCGTCCTTCAGCGGGTCCAGGTATTCCGGCTCACCGCCCAGCAGGTTGAACACGGGCCGGTCCTTGAACAGGCCGCGCAGCTCGCCTTCGCGGACGAAGCGCGCGAGGTCGGCGCCGAACAGTGACGAAAAGATCGCGTCGGGCTTCGCGTCCAGCATCGCCTGCACCGTCGGCCCCGGATCGATCTTGCCGAGCGGCACCGGGAACTCGATGAACTCGATGCCGGCCGGCGCGCGCGCGGTCATCTGCTGCTTGAATGCGGTGGTCGCGGCGGTGCCGTACTCGTAATTGGGGTAGACGATCGCCCAGCGCTTCTTGTTCAGCTTGGCCGCTTCCGGCACCAGCATCGCCGTCTGCATGTACGTCGACGCGCGCAGCCGGAACGTGTAGGCATTGCCGTTTTCCCACACGATCTTGTCGGTGAGCGGCTCCGCGGCGATGAACAGGACCTTGCGCTGCTTCGCGAGGTCGGCGACCGCGAGGCCCACGTTCGACGGGAACGTGCCCATCAGCAGCGCGACGTTCTCGCGCGTCAGCAGTTCCTCGGCCACGCGCACGGCGTCGCCCGGCGTGCCGTTGTCGTCGCGCGACACGATGGCGAGCGGGCGTCCCAGCACGCCGCCGGCCGCGTTGATTTCCTCCAGCGCGAGCTGCATCCCGTTCTTGTACGGGTCGAGGAACGCGGCGAACTGTTTGTAGCTGTTGAGCTCGCCGAGCTTGATCGGCTGCTGGGCGAGCGCGGCGGGGGAGGCCGACAGCGCGAGGACCAGCGCGGCGGCCGCGGTGCACAGGCGACGGGACATGGCGGATGAGGCGAGAACGAGGATGCGCATCAGTGTAACCGCTGGCAGGCGCGGGGCACGCGGCGCAGAGGGCATAAGCTCATGATCCAGCGCAAGGTCGGCGTCGCCCGCCCCGCTAAAATACGGCGTTTTGCCCGCTCTGCCGGGCGTTCCCGACCTGTTCATGCTCACGCTTCGCCACGACCTGCCGTTCACGTCCCTCTATACGCGTGCGGGACTCGCGCGCATCGACGCCGAGTTCGGGCGCGCACTGGAAGCGGCGGACGCGCCGCTGGCGGCGCGCTACCGGGCCGCGCGCGCCGCGCCGGGCACGCTGGCGCGCAAGGACGAGGCGGCGTTGCTGATCGCGGTGGCGCCGCACGTGGAGGATTTCCTGGCCGCGCTGTTCGGCATCGAGGCGGAGGTGAGGGCGCTCGAGGCGCTGCACCACGCGCTCGCACCGCTGTTCGCCGTCAAGCGGCAGTTCGTCCAGCGCAAGGCGATCAACGCGTACAAGGGGGCCGCCGCGGACGCGATCGACGGCGACGCCGTCCGCGCCGCGCTCGAGGCGCGCATTGGCGCGTTCGACGAGCTGGCCTTCGCCAACGCCGTGACGCGCTGGCAGGCGGACGAAGCCGCAAATGCGGACGACCTCGCGCTCGCCGCGCAATACGCGGCGTGGGCCGCGCAGACCGCCGCGGGCCGCGCGCGGCACCGGGCCGGCGTGCTGTTCAAGGCGCCGCGCAAGCTCGATTACATGGCGCTCGTTCCGCTCGCGACGACGGAGCGCCACGGCGTCACGGCATTCGAGGCGGTGCCGGGCCACCTGCGTCGACGCGACGGTTTCAAGCTCACCGACGCGGGCACGGACCTCGTCGGCGGCCTCGACCAGGCGCACTACTGCATCTGGTGCCACGAGCAGGGCAAGGACTCGTGCGCGCACGGCCTGACGGACAAGAAGCCGGCAGGCGACACATCCACCGCTCCGGTCTTCAAGGCGAGTCCGTTCGGCGTTACGCTGGCCGGTTGCCCGCTCGACGAGCGGATCTCCGAATTCCACAAGCTGCGCGCCGAGGGCTGGCCGGTCGGCGCGCTCGCGATGATCTGCATCGACAACCCGATGGTCGCGGCGACGGGCCACCGGATCTGCAACGACTGCATGAAGTCGTGCATCTACCAGAAGCAGGATCCCGTCGACATCCCGCAGTCCGAGACCCGGCTTCTGAAGGACGTCCTCGCGCTGCCGTGGGGCTTCGAGATCTATTCGTTGCTGACGCGGTGGAATCCGCTGAACCTCGCGCGTCCGCTGCCGCGACCGGCCACCGGCAAGCGCGTGCTGGTCGTCGGCATGGGGCCGGCCGGCTACACGCTAGCCCATCACCTGCTGAACGACGGGCACACGGTCGTCGGCATCGACGGCCTCAAGATCGAGCCACTGGCGGGCGAGCTCTCGGGTCGTGCCGTCGACGGCAGCCGCGTCCCGTTCGCGCCGATCCGCGATTTCGCGACGCTGCAGGAGCCGCTCGACGAGCGCGTGCTCGCGGGCTTTGGCGGTGTCGCCGAGTACGGCATCACCGTGCGTTGGGACAAGAATTTCCTGCGCACGATCCGGATGCTGCTCGAGCGCCGCGACGCGTTCGCCCTGTACGGCGGCGTCCGCTTCGGCGGCACGCTGACGGCCGACGACGCGTTCGCGCGGGGCTTCGATCACATCGCGCTGGCGACGGGCGCCGGGCGCCCGACGGTGCTGGACCTGCCGCATGCGCTCGCCAACGGCGTGCGCACCGCCTCCGACTTCCTGATGGCGCTGCAGCTCACCGGCGCGGCCAAGCGCGATGCGCTCGCCAACATGCAGCTGCGGCTGCCGGTGGTGGTCATCGGGGGCGGCCTGACGGCGATCGACACTGCGACCGAGGCGCTCGCCTATTACCCGGTCCAGGTCGAGAAATTCCTGGAACGCTACGAAACGCTCGCCGGGCTCGGCGGTCACGACGCGGCCGCGGCGGCCTGGACCGCCGAAGAACGCGCGGTGGCCGACGAATTCCTGGCGCATGCGCGCGCCATCCGCGCCGAACGCGCCGCGGCCGCGGCCGAAGGCCGCGCACCACGCATCGTCGAAATGCTCCGCGGCTGGGGCGGCGTGACCATCGCGTATCGCCGCCGGCTGATCGACAGCCCGTCGTACACGCTGAACCACGAGGAAGTGGACAAGGCGCTCGAAGAGGGGATCTGGTTCGCGGAAGGGCTGACGCCGCTCGCGATCGACGTGGACGAGCGTGGCCGCGCCGCGGGCCTCGTCGTTTCGGTCCAGCGCAACGACGAAGGCAGCGGCTGGCAGGAAGTGGCGAAGGCCACGCTGCCCGCGCGCGCGATCCTGATCGCGGCGGGGACCCATCCCAACACGGTGCTCGCGCGCGAGGACCCCGCCCATTTCGTGCTCGACGGCAAGTATTTCCGGTTGCTGGACGAGGACGGCGTGCCGGTGAAGCCCATACGCGGCCTGGCCAAGCCCGAGCACCCGGCGGTGCTCACCGAGATCCGGCCCGACGGGCGCGCCGTCAGCTTCTTCGGCGACCTGCACCCATCGTTCTTCGGCAACGTCGTCAAGGCGATGGCCAGCGCGAAGGCGGGGTACCCGATCGTGAGCCGCATGCTCGCGCGCGTGCATCCCGCGTCGCCGCTCGACGACGCGGCGTTCATCGCGGCGCTCGACGGCGACCTGCGCGCGACGATCGCGCGCGTCGAACGGCTGACGCCGACGATCGTCGAAGTGGTCGTCCATGCGCCGGCGGCCGCGCGCCGTTTCCAGCCCGGCCAGTTCTACCGGCTGCAGAATTTCGAGTCGACCGCGGCGGACGTTGCCGGCACGCGACTTGCGATGGAAGGCCTTGCGCTGACGGGCGCGTGGGTCGATCGCGAGCAGGGCCTCGTGTCGACGATCGTGCTCGAGATGGGCGGCTCGTCCGACCTGTGCGCGACGCTGAAACCGGGCGAGCCCGTCGTGCTGATGGGGCCAACGGGTGCGCCGACCGAGATCCACGGCGGCGAGACGGTGCTGCTGGCCGGCGGCGGGCTCGGCAACGCCGTGCTGTTCTCCATCGGCCGCGCATTCCGCGACGCGGGTTCCAGGGTGCTGTACTTCGCCGGGTATCGCACGGGGCTTGACCGCTACAAGGTCGAGGAAATCGAAGCGGCGGCGGATGTCGTGATCTGGTGCTGCGACCAGGCGCCGGGATTCGCGCCATCGCCGCACCGGCCGCAGGACCGGGCGTTCGTCGGCAACATCGTCGCGGCGATGACCGCGTACGCCGAAGGCGCGCTGGGCCCGCAGGCGATACCGCTCGCCGACGTCGACCGCATCATCGCGATCGGCTCGGACCGGATGATGGCCGCGGTGGCCGCGGCGCGCCACGGCGTGCTGGCGCCTTACCTCGACCCGAAGCATACGGCGATCGGGTCGATCAACTCGCCGATGCAATGCATGATGAAGGAGATCTGCGCGCAGTGCCTGCAGCCGCAGCACGATCCCGTCACCGGCGAGACGACCTATGTGTTCTCGTGCTTCAACCAGGACCAGCTGCTCGACCGCGTCGACTTCCCGGCACTGGCCGACCGGCTTGCGCAGAACACGGTGCAGGAGAAGTTGACGGCGCGCTGGCTCGAGCATCTCGCGTCACTGTGACGACCGGCGCCATCATTCGCCCGCGCGGCGTCATCCGCGCGACACGCGCGTGCAATTCGTCACGATGACAATGATGGAGAACATCCGCAGGCGTTGAACTCGCGTTCAGGCCGCGCGGTCGTATCCCGGCAACCGTCGCGGCAAGCCGGGGACCGCCTGGCGGTGACATGCACGGAGGTCGTATGCCGATGTACAAGAATTGCGGAATCGTGGTCAGCGCGGTGTCGCTGGCCGACAAGGGCAAGCCCGGCGCCTGGGTGCCGTTCGCCTCGGTGGTAGCGTGGGTCGGCGGATCGTTCCGCCTCGCGTGGCAAGCCACGTGGGTGGACCTCGAACTTCCGAGCTTCGAGGCCGCCAAGGCGATGGCGCAGAAGCTGGCGCAGCGCGCCATCGACAGCGGCGAAGTGCTGAGCTTCGCGCGTGCGCGGCGCGCGGCACCCGCCTGACGCGGGTGCCGGTTGCAGACGCCGCACAAACCGGGACCAGCGGTCAGTCGGCCGCAGACTTCTGCATCATCATTGCTTCCAGTTTGGCGCGCTCTGCTGCGGACAGCTCGGGCCGGTCGATGCGGATCGTGAGCTTGTCCAGCTTGGCCGTGAGCGGGAACGGCGGCGCGTAATCGGCATCGTCGACGCCGGTCAGCGTATCCGAGCCGACGTCGAAGGTTTCGTCCCACTGCAGGATCATCGGCAGCGTGCGCGCCATCTTCCTGGTGTCGACGACCTTGCCATCCACGGTCAGGGTGCCGGTGCCGCCGCCGCCCACGCCAGCAAAGCTGTTGTACGCGAGCGTGCCGGCGCCCATCCCGTCGTAGGCGAACGAAAACACCAGCGTGTGCTTGCCGGGCGATAGTGCGTCCGGCCCTTCCCACCGGATGCGCTGCAAGTCGACCATGTTCCACAGCCAAACCGGCTTGCCGTGCAGCAGGTAGAAGCCGTAGCCGCCGAAGCGCCCGCCCGACGTGACGATCATGCCGTCCCCGCCGTTGGCCGGCACGTCGACGTCCGCAGTGAACGTATACGACGCGTTGAGGATCGACGGCGAATCGCCCTGCGGCAAGCCCGTCATCGGATGCGTGTACACGAACTCGGAGCGTCCCGCGGTGATGTTCGGCCGTGGCGCCACGATGCGCGCCGCCACCGACGCGTCGAGCGGCAGCACCTGGTGCTTGCGGGCCTCCGCCAGGAATTCCGCCCGCATCGCCTTGACCTTCTGCGGGTTCCCGGCTGCGATGTCTTGCGACTGGCTGAAGTCCGCATTCAGGTTGTAGAGCTGGAAGACCTGGTTGTTGAGCGGGTCGGGATTCGCCGGCCCGAACGCCTCCCAAGGCGCGCGGTTCACCTTCGTGCTGATCATCCAGCCGTCGTCGTACAGCGCCCACTGGCCCATCATCTCGAAATACTGGCGGTGATGGCGTGACGCGACGTGCGCGTTGGCAGCGTCGAACGTGTACGCGAAGCTCGTGCCCTCGATGGGCTTTTGCTTGATGCCGTCCACGACTTCCGGCGCGTGGATGCCGGCCGCCTCGAGGATCGTGGGCACGACGTCGATGACGTGGACGAATTGCGTGCGCAGCGCGCCCTTGTCCTTGATCCTTGCTGGCCAGGACACGACCATGTTCTGGTTGATGCCGCCGAGCCGCGACGCGTTCTGCTTGAACCAGTCGAACGGCGTATCGAACGCCCACGACCAGCCGGCGGACATGTGGTTGTACGTCTTGTCCGTGCCCCAGACATCGTAGAACTTCATCTGCACGTCGATCGGCAGCTGGTTCAGGCCATTGAAGAACGCGACTTCGTTCGGCGTGCCGTCGGGACCTCCTTCCGCGCTCGTACCATTGTCGCCGTTGATGTAGATGATGAGGGTGTTGTCGGCGCCGCCGAGCTTGCGGAGTTCGTCGGCGACGCGGCCGATCTCGTGATCGCTGTACGCCGCGTACGCCGCGAACACCTCGACCTGGCGGATGAACAGTTTCTTCTGCTCCGCCGTCAGCTCGTCCCACGGCTTCAGCACGTCCTTGGGCCACGGTGCGAGCTGGGTGTCGGCGGGAATCACCCCCAGCCGCTTCTGGTTCTCGAAGATGCGCTCGCGCAATTTCTCGTAACCGTCGTCGAACAGGTGCATCGCGTGGATGCGGTCCACCCATTCCTGCGTCGGATGGTGGGGAGCGTGCGTGGCGCCCGGGGCGTACTTGATGAACAGCGGCTTGCTCGGATCCGTCTGGTGCATCCGGTTCATGTAGTCGATGGCGTCGTCCGCCATCGCCGTGACCAGATTCCACGTGCCGGGCGGCTTGCCGACGAACGGATAGATCTGCGTCGTGTTGCGGAAGAGATTGGGCTCCCACTGGTTGGTGTCGCCGCCCACGAAGCCGTAGAAGTACTGGAACCCCATGCCTACGGGCCACTGGTCGAACGGGCCGGCCTGGCTGGCCTGGAACGCGGGAACGTTATGGTCCTTGCCAAACCACGCCGTGCTGTAGCCGTTGTCGAGCAGGATGCGCCCGATCGTCGCGCTGTCCTTGCCGATGATGCTGTTGTAGCCGGGAAAGCCCGTGGACTGCTCGGAAATGACGCCGAAGCCGACCGAGTGGTGGTTGCGACCCGTGATCAACGCCGCACGCGTCGGCGAGCACAGCGCCGTCGAGAACATGCGGTTGTAGCGCAGCCCGTCGCGCGCGACGGCGTCCATCGCCGGTGTCGGGATCACGCCGCCGAACGTGCTCGGGACGCCAAAGCCGGCGTCGTCGGTGATGACGAGCAGTACGTTGGGCGCGCCTTTGGGCGGCACGACGCGCGGGGCCCACCAGGGCCGTGACTGCAACGCGTCGTCCTTGATGACGCCGCCGAACGGCGGCGCGGGCGGCGGCAGTTGCCGTCCGGAGATCGTCGTCGTCGCATCGGGTGCCCCGGGCGTGCCGGTGACCTGTTGGCCGAATGCCGCAGTGGCGGTGAGCAGCAACGGCAGCGCCAAGCGCCGCGCAAGCTTTCGCGGTAAGACTTCCATCCGAATTCTCCCTTGTACCGGTCGCGAGGATTGGCGGCATCGCGTCGGGGCAAACACGCGCCAGGCGGGAGTGTGGTGGCGTCGCGCAAAGCGCGACATACGATCATGGTCGTATCAGGCACGGTCGCGGCTGCCCGCGCCGCGCTCGACACGTGCCGCGGGTACGACGTTGGTATTACCGTGGAGATGCGTTGCCGCCGCGTCCGGCGGGGGCCTCGCCGACGCGCAGCGACTCGACCATGTGCACGAGGTCGGCGACGGAGCGCGCCTCCAACTTGGCGATCATGCGGCCGCGGTGGATCTTGATCGTGGGCTCGGCGACGCCGAGCCTTGCCGCGATCGCCTTGTTCGAAAGGCCGGTGGCGACGAGCGCGAGGACCTCGCGCTCGCGTCCAGTAAGCTTGGCGTAGCGCGCGGACAGCGCGCCCAGCTGCGCGTCCGCCTCCGCGCGCACGCGGCTCGCCGCGAGCGCTTCGGCGACGGCGTCCAGCAGCGCCTGGCGCGCGAAGGGCTTGGTCAGGAAATGGATCGCGCCGGTGCGCATCGCCGCTGCGGCGGTCGCGACGTCGCCGTGCGCAGTGACGAACACGATCGGCACCCGCGTGCCGGCAGCGTCGAGCGAAGCCTGCAATTCGAGGCCCGAAAGGCCAGGCATGCGAACATCGCAGACGATGCAGGCGATCGCCTCTGCGCGTGGCGCGGCCAGGAACGCCTCCGCCGACGGGAAGCTCTCGACACGGTGTCCGGCGGAGCGCAGCTGGCGCGTGATCGCGCGCCGCATCGACGTATCGTCGTCGATGACGTAGACGCAACCCTCCGGCGCCGGCGCGGCGGCGCCGTCATGGCGCGCCGGCCGTTCGGCCCCCATGGGAAGGTCGAGGCGGAACGCCGCGCCTGCGCCCGGCGTCGACTCGACGCGCAGCTCCGCACCGTGCGCGATGGCGATGTCGCGGCTGATCGAAAGGCCGAGTCCCATCCCGTGCGCCTTCGTCGTGAAGAACGGTTCGAACGCGCGCCTGCGGGCGGCGGGGTCCATGCCGGGGCCGTTGTCCATGACGACGATCGCAACGCCCCGCGCGCTGTGGCTGGCCTG
The DNA here is from genome assembly GCA_018241745.1 of Pseudomonadota bacterium. Classification (GTDB taxonomy): domain Bacteria; phylum Pseudomonadota; class Gammaproteobacteria; order Burkholderiales; family Casimicrobiaceae; genus VBCG01. The sequence goes on along the minus strand of JAFEDG010000155.1, from coordinate 41,350 downwards.
CAGCGTGACGGATTTGCGCATGGCCGAGCCCGCGGCTGCTGCTTCCACGCCGTTGGTCAGCAGGTTGAGCAGCACCTGTTCCAGCTGCACGCGGTTGCCGTGGACCGGTGGTAGCCCGGGTTCGAGCTCGAGCTCGACGTGGACGCCTTGCGCGCGTCCTTCTGCCGCGACGAGCCGGTACACGTCGGCGATGGCGATCCCGATGTCGAAATCCTCCGGCTTTCCCTCATTGCGTCGCAGGAAGCGGCGCAACTGCTGGACGAGCTCGCCGACGCGCCGGTTGTCCGCGATGACGTCGCCGACGAGCTCCCGCGCTTCCACGAGGTCGGGTGACCGCGCGTTCATCACGGCGGCAGCCGACTCGGCGTTGGCAAGGCTCGCGGCGAGCGGCTGCGTCAGTTCGTGCACGACGGAAGCTGCGAGCATGCCCATGGCGCCGACGCGCGACGCGTGCAGCGCCTGGCCCTGGGCGTCGCGCTCGCGCCGCTCGGCGGCGTCGCGCGCGATGACGGTAACGAGCACTTCGCCCAGCACTGTCAGGCGGCCGGCCAGCCGCTCGGGCCAGACGTGACGGTCGGCGGTGGCAAGCGAGAGCGCACCCACGACGCGCTGGCCATCGGTCAACGGGACGAACTTCGCCGCGCGGAGTCCGGACGCCTGCAGCGCGATCCGATCGGCCGTGTCGGCGGGCAGGGCGTGTGTGTCCCCGATGCGGACCCGCCGTCCCTGTTCCAGCTCGCCGAGGATCCAGGGCGTCGTGGCTGCCGTCAGCTCCAAGTCGACGGCCTGCGGCCACGCATGGGTCGCCGTGAATGCCCGGCCCTGGGGTGCGCGTTGCCACAGCGTCGCGCGCTCCGCGCCGAGCGCGGTCGCGACGTCGCGCAAGCCGGAGGTGATCACGCTGTCGCGCGCCCCGGCTTTCGCGCGCAGCAGCGCGGCCAGGATCGACGACACGAGCTGCTCGAAGTGCATCGAGGCATCGAGCGCGTCGCGCGCACGCTTGTGGTCGAGTGCATTGGCGAACACGTGCGAAAACGCCATGACCCGGCTGACGTCGTCCGCGGCCCATGCGCGACGCCGGCCCACGCAGCCGAAGGCCATGCCGCCTTCGACGCGTCCGGCGACGATCAACGGTACGCTGATGTGGGACTTGACGCCGATCGTGGCGAAGCTCTTGCGGTCCGTGCGCGCGGCAGCCGGCAAGCGGGCGACATCCGCGTAGACGGAATGCCGGCCTGCCCGGATCCTTGCGCACAACCACGGAAACATCGAGCCGACGTATAGCGGCTCGACGCGGTGCGCTGCCGCGGACGCACCTGAGTGGGTGACGAAGAAATCGCCGTCGCGCGTGAGGCGAAGCTGCTGGGCCCGGTCCGCGCCGATCAAACGTGCGATCTGGCGCAGCGCGTCGTCGACTGTCGTGTCGAATTCAGCGGCCGGCACGTTGATGAAGCGCGACGACACCTCCGCGAGGAGCCGCTCGAAGCGCGGAGTGTCGGAGGGCCGGCTCATCGATGCTCCGTGTGCGGCACGCCGGGAATCCTTGCGCTAAGGCTGGTACGCGACCTTGGCGACGCTGCGCAGCACGTCCGGCGTCGTCGTCGGCAGGCCGAAGAACTCCAGGTAGGCCGGGATCTGCTCGAACAGCATGTCCACGCCGACCTGCGTCGTGCAGCCGCGCTCGCGGGCGGCGGCGAGGAAGGGCGTGTATTCGCGCGTCATCACCACCTCGCCGACGAACGTCGACGAGGCAATCCGCGCCACGTCCATCGGCACCGGGTCGTCGTCCTTCATCCCGAGTGGCGACGCGTTGACAACGATGTCGTAGCCGGCCGGATCCTTGCTGCCCGTCGTCACCGCCAGCGCCGGGTAATGCTCGCGCAGCCGCGCCGCCAGCGCGTCGGCTGAGGCGGCGCTGACGTCGAACAGCCCCAGCCGCGCGGCCCCGGCCGCCGCGAGTGACGCGGCGATCGCGGAACCGACGCCGCCGCTGCCGACCACCAGCGCGCTCGCGCCTGCAAGCGTACGGCCCTTGCGGCGCACGCCGCGGACGAAGCCTTCGCCGTCGAACAGGTCGCCGAGCAATGTCCCGTCGTCGCGCTTCAATATCGCGTTGCATGCGCCGGCGATCCGCGCCGTGGTCGTCACCTCGTCCATCAGCCCGACCGTCGTCACCTTGTGCGGCATCGTGACCAGCGCGCCGCGGATGTTCGTCAGCTTGAAGATCTCGCGCACGAGGGCCGGGTAGTCCTCCGGCAGCGAGCCCATCGGCATCACGACGGCGTTGACGCCGATGCTGTCGAAATACGGGTTGTAGATCAGCGGCGCCTTGAACGGCTTGGTGGGGTAGCCGAGGTGCGCGATCAGCAGGGTGTCGCCGTTGATCATGAGGCAGGCGGGCAGGCGCTCGAGTGGCGGCATAATAGCGCGCATGAAGACCTTCCTCGTGCTGCACGGCATCAACCTCAACATGTTCGGCAAGCGCGACCCGAAGCAGTACGGGACGATCACGCTCGCCGAAATCGACGCCAGGCTCGCCGCGCTGGGGAAGGAACTCGGCGTCGGCGTGGAGACGTTCCAGACGAACCACGAGGCCGCGATGGTCGAGCGCATCCACCAGGCGTTCCGCGACAACGTCGCCGGTGTCGTGATCAACGCGGGCGCGTGGACGCACTACAGCTACGGAATCCGCGATGCGCTTGCGATCCTGACGGTGCCGATCGCGGAAGTGCACATGTCCAACGTGCATGCGCGCGAGCCGTTCCGGCACGAGTCGGTGATCTCCGAGATCGTCAGGGGCCAGATCGCGGGCTTTGGCGTGGACAGCTACCTGCTCGGATTACGCGCTGTCGTCGCGGCCGCGTAGCCGACCGTACGCAGGCGACGGGAGCCTCCGGGGGGGGCCAACGACGCCATGCCCCGGGGCCACCTCGGCAGCAGCGACGCGCGCAGTCGCCTGCGCGCGCCGCCGAAGTGAACGGTCAACCGTTCCGATGCCGGAAGATCATCAGCACCGATGCACCCAGCAGCAGGGCGAGCAGCGCGAGCGCTACGCTCGACAGTGTCGGGACGGGCTGGGGAGGAGGCGCGCTCGGTCTGACGCTGGCGCCACACGCAGGGTCGTCGGCACCCGTCCACGTGAGGGTCACCACGACGGAGCCCGGTTCGCCGGCGCCTACGAGCGTGATGATGAACTGTGGCAAGCCTGTCGCCGTGCTGAGATCCAGCCCCGTGAGATCGACGCTGCCGCTCCCATCCAGTGCCAACGTCGGCGCGCCCGGGATCGGATTGCCGTCGCCGTCGGTGAACATCACCGTGCCGCTCGTGTATGTGCCGCGCGTCGGCGCGACGAGCCTGAGCGAGACGTAGGTGCCCGGGACGCAGGCGAGCCCCGGTGCGACGAAGCTCGCGGCGAGAATGCGGATATCTCCGGACCCGCAGCTGCCCCCGGTGTAGGCGTCGAAATTCTGGATCTGCGCGGTGCCGTAGTCGGCATTGATCCAGACGCAGGTCGGACGCTGGGGGTCGGGGTTGGTCGTGTAGATGTAACCGGCACCGGGCGTCGCGATCGGGAAATTCACGCACGCGTTGCCGGTGCTGTAATCGAAGCAGAAAACCTGGTCCACGTTGCCGTTGGCCAGGTAGACCCGGGGGCCGAGTACGAAGGCCGGGCCGTTCCAACCATCGTTCGCGGGCAGCGCCGCCGCCAGGTTCGCGGGGGCCGGCACGAGGGCACCGTCGAGGCCGAAACACGTGCCGGCACCATTGGGCAGGCACAGGCCTTGCAGCGTGCCGCCCGCACTCAGCAGCGGAAATGCCGCGCCCGCATTGCCGACGTAGCCTCCTCCGCCCAGTGAGACCGGCCATACACCGCCGCAGCCGCCCGCCGTCGTGCCGTTCAGGCACGCGAGCTGCTCGCCGCCACTGACCGTGGCGATCGGGACGATGATCTGGTTGCCGATCGCCACCTGGGCCGGTTCCGGGAAATTGCCGACCGCGACGTTGCTTGCATCGAACGCGACCGTATAGGGCTGGCCCGCGCACGCGGCGAGTGTCGACCTGTCAAAGCACAGCATCGTGTTCTGCGTGCCTGCCACGCCAACGCCGGGAACGTAGTTGAACGAGTAGGCGCGCGAACCGACGAGGGACGGGTTGCCCAGGTACCCGTTGCCCGCCAGCGCCGCTTCGCCGACGGCGCTCAACGCCGTGAATCCGCAGAACGGATTACCCGCCGTCGCGGCGACGACGGTATCGAAGCACACGACGCCGGCCGTCGCGTCGTCGCGCGTCGCGTACGTGTACAGACGCGCCGTCGCCGGGTCGATCCACAGCCCGGGCTGACCGGATGTCGCGAAATTGCGGCTGCTGGCGTCGACCACCGTGATCGGCGACCAGCACTGCGCCGCGTCGGCCTGGTGGTGGCAGGCGACAGTCAACGATCCCTGGTGGTGGAACACGTTGTAGACGTCGGTGCTCGTCATCGCCAGCGCCCACCCATCGCCGCCGCCGCTGCCGGCGAACGTCGAGGCGGGTGGCACCGGGAACGTCTGCGTGGACGTATAGGTCACCGTCGCCGCGTATGCGAAGTGCGTGATGAGAAGGGCGACGACGCCCGCGCACGCTTGGCCCATGCGGCGTGCATGGCGTGCAATGTGATGACAACGCGACATCGTTGGACTCTCCCTGAGTGGACGACGAGCGGACGGATCGACGATCGCGGCGGCCCGTTCAATGCCTCGCGGGGCCGCCGTCGATCGCGACGCTGACGGACTCTAAGTCCCGCGTGAGCGTGGGCGCAATGGGTTGCGACACGAATATTCACGTTGCACGCGCGTCGAACGAATTGCCGACGCGCGGGCCGCCCTCACCACGGTCTACGACAGCTGGATCCGGTCAGCGGCCCGAGCGCCGGAAGCGCGCCAGCACCGTGCGCGCGGCGAGCGCTACGGCCTCGCTGCGCGGGTAGCCGATCACCCGTGCGACGGCGCGCATCGATGCCCGTGGGTGCGGGATATACGACGGATCGAGCATCCGCATCGCGGCGACCGTCTGGTGGAATGCGGCGCGATCGTCGACGTACAGGTGCCGGGCCGCGCGCCCCAGGAACCACAGCAACGCCTGCGCCTGGTCGCGACCGAGCTCGCCCTCCTGGCGCCACGTCGCCTCGATTTCCTTCCCGTACACGACCATGTTGCGCCACACGCCGCCCGGGTCTCGCCGCGATTCACTTCGATTCGCATGCGCCATGTAGTAGTCGGCGCCAACGCCGGGCACGTGGCGCATACGCGCGCCGCGACGGACGGCATGGAACATGTAGCGTCCGTCCTCGATGTACAGGAGGCTGCCGTCGAAGCCGCCGGTGCGTTCGACGCAGGCGCGGGTGTAGAGCAGCGCGGCGGGCGGCGCCCAGAAACCGCGCGCGATGGCGATTTCCGGGTTGGCATGGAACGCCTGCCACGGCCGCGCAACGATCGCTCCCGGGACGCATGTTCCGTCGGCACGCTCGATGAGCTGCTGCCAGTCGGTATACGCGATGTCGTCGCCCGCCGCCGCGAGGGCATCGACGCGCGCGCCCAGCGTGCCGGGACGCAAGCGATCGTCCGCGTCGAGGAACAGGAGGAACCGTCCGCGCGCGAGCGCGATGCCGCGGTTGCGCGCTGCAGCTGCACCGCGATTGGGCCCGGACTCGACGCGCACGACGTCGGGCCGCTGCGCCTGGTAGTCCGCGATCAGCGCCGCGCTGTGATCGGTCGAGCCGTCGTCGACGACGATGAGCTCGAACGAAGGGCCGGTCTGAGCGAGCGCGCTGGCGAGCGTCGCGGCGACCGTGCGCGCCGCGTTGTAGCACGGGACGATGATCGAGACGTCGGGCGCAGGCATGCAGCTCATCCTCCGCGGTAAGGGCGACGATGGTGCGCGTCGGGTTTACATGCAGGCGCGACGTCGGGGGCAGGAATTGCCGTTGCGCGATTTTGCACGAGTGAGCAAATGCCGCCTACCGGTGCGCGACCAAGCACGCTCGCCTGTGTAGCGCAGGTGCGACATCGTCTCGCTTCGGCGCGTGACTGTCGAAAAATGTATGGCTCGAATATCGGTGCCGAATTAGCCTATCGCCTGTCCTCGGCGCCGGGGACGGTGTGCGCCGGGCGGTTCGCGCGGCGGCCAACGAGCTTTCAGGGGGAAGACGCATGGGCATCGATTACGCAAACGTGGTACGGCGCAGCACCGGGGCGGTCGCCGTGGCGATCTGCGCGTTGTTCGGCGCTGGCGCGCACGCGGAGGGCAATCCGCTTCGCGACGCCTATTTCGGCGAAACGCACGTCCACACCAGCTGGTCGTTCGACGCGTACATCTTCGGCAATCACCTGACCGGTCCGGCCGATGCCTACGACTACGCCAAGGGCAAGACGATCAAGCATCCGCTTGGCTACGACATCAAGATCGACACGCCGCTGGACTGGATGGGCGTCACGGATCACTCCGAGTACGCGGGCGTCGTGCGCTTGTCCAACGACCCGACGTCCACGCTGTCGAAGCTGCCGATCGCCAAGGAGCTGCTCGTCAAGCAGCCGTCCGACATCCAGCGGATCTACCTGTGGCTGGGGACGTCGATGATCGAGATGAAGCCGATCAAGGAGCTCGTGTCGCCGGAAGTGGCCGGCACCGTGTGGAAGTCGAACAACGCGGCGGCCGACGCGGCCAACCAGCCCGGCAAGTTCACGGCGTTCTGCGCGTACGAATGGACGTCGACGCCGGACTTCCAGAACATGCACCGCAACGTGTTCTTCAAGGACTGCGCCAAGGTGCCGGAGCAGCCGTTCTCGTCGCTCGATTCGCAGGCGCCCGAAGACCTGTGGAACTGGATGGACGGCCAACGCAAGTCCGGTAACGAATTGCTCGCGATCTCGCACAATGCCAACGTATCGGGCGGGCTGATGTTCCCGACCGAGGTGGACTTCAAGGGGCGGCCGATCGACAAGGCGTGGGCCGAGTCGCGCGATCGTAACGAACGCCTGACCGAGATCAAGCAGATCAAGGGCGCGTCCGAGACGCATCCGCTGCTGTCGCCGAACGACGAGTTCGCGAGCTTCGAGATCCTCAACTTCCTGTTGGGCGACCCGGAAGGCAAGTTCACGACGATCCCCGGCAGCTACGTCCGCCAGGCGCTGAAGGATGGCGTCGCCATGCAGGAGGCGCGCGGGTACAACCCGTTCAAGACCGGGTTCGTCGGCGGGTCCGACTCGCACAACACGGGCGTGCCGTATCGCCAGAACAATTTCTTCGGGGGCCATGCGGAGCTCGACGGCGATCTGAAGCAGCGGATGGCGGGACGCAACTTCACCGGTCTCGACGTCCGCGCAGAGAATCCGGCGGGCCTGACCGGCGTCTGGGCCGAGGAGAACACGCGCGCGTCGATCTTCAACGCGATGCAGCGCAAGGAGACGTTCGCCACCAGCGGTCCCCATATCAAGCTGCGGTTCTTCGGCGGCTGGGATTATCCGAAGGACATCGCGCAGCAGAAGGGCTGGATCGCGACCAGCTACGCGAAGGGCGTGCCCATGGGCGCCGACCTGCCCGCGGGCAAGGGCAAGGCGCCGACGTTCGTCGTGTGGGCCGTCAAGGACCCGACGTCCGGCAACCTCGACCGCATCCAGATCGTCAAGGGCTGGGCGAAGAACGGGCAGAGCTTCGAGAAGATCTACGACGTCGTGTGGTCGGGCAAGCGCAAGCCTGACCCATTCACCGGCCGCGTCGGTCCGGTGGGCTCGACGGTGGACGTCGCGAACGCGTCGTACACGAACACGATCGGCTCGGTCGAGCTCAAGACGGCGTGGACGGATCCGGATTTCGATCCCTCCGTCGACGCGTTCTATTACGCCCGCGTGCTGGAGATCCCGACGCCGCGCTGGACGACGATCCAGGCGAAGGAGTTGAAGATCCCGCCACCGGCGGGCTTCCCGGCGACGGTCCAGGAACGCGCGTGGGCGTCGCCGATCTTCTACAGCCCCGACGCGACGGCGCGGAAGGCCGCGAAGCCGGGCATGCTGGTGACCGACCTGCAGGCGAAGGGCGCCGTGGCACTCGACGACGCGGCATTGAAGACGCTGCTCGTGGGCAAGTACACGTGGTGGCGCAACACGGTCACCAATGGCCTGTTCAAGAAGAACTGGTCGGCCAACGGCCGCGTGATGACGATGAATGTCGACCCGCGGATCCCGCAGCCGTCGGAAGCGGGCGAAGCGTTCCAGGCGTCGTACGAAGGTATCCCGAGCGACTATGCGATCCGCAACGGCAAGGTGGTCACGTCGTTCGGCAATCGTGACTACGAGCTCACGGTGTACAAGCTCGGCGACAAGTACTACGCAGCCCGCAGCAACGAGTTCGGTTATGCGAATTACGTGCTGGAGCCGACGCCGCTGTTCCTCGGGACCGAGATCAGCGCCAGCCTGACGAAGTGACGGGCTCGATCGCGTGACGCCCCACGATACCGTCCCGCCTGCGGCCGTCGCCGTGCCCGCGACGCCGGCCGCGGCGGCGGGGGCGGTGCCCGCGCGGTCGTCGTGGGCGGCGCGACTGCTGCGCGAGCCGCTCGTCTACTTCCTGCTGGCGGGGGCGGCGATGTTTGCCGCGTACCGGTGGCTGCATCCGGAGTCTGCGAACGACGACCGCAGCAATCGCATCGTCATCACCGACGACGACCTGCGCCAGATGAGCGTGGAGTGGCTGGCGCAGGGACGCCCCCCGCCGACGCCGGAGCAATGGCGCAGCCTGGTCGACACCAAAGTGCGCGAGGAGGTGCTGTATCGCGAGGCGTTGACGCTGGGGCTCGACCGGGACGACAGCATCGTCAAGCGCCGGATGGCGCAGAAGATGGAATTCCTTGCCGAGGACGTCAGCAGCCTCGCGGAGCCCAAGCCCGGGGAGTTGAAGGCGTGGTACGCGGCCAACGCGTCGCGGTTCGCGCTGCCGCCGCGCGGATCGTTCCGCCACATCTACTTCTCGCCGGACAAGCGTGGCGCGAAGGCCCGCGGCGACGCGGAGCGCGCGCTCGAATCGCTGCACGGGGAGCCTGCCAGCTCGGATCGCGTCGCGCGCGTCGGCGACCCGTACATGTTCCAGGACTACTACGCGGACCGGGCCGCCGACCAGATCGCCGCGCAGTTCGGACCCGGCTTCGCGCAAGCGCTCTTCAAGCTGAAACCGGGCGAATGGACGGGGCCGATCGAATCAGGCTACGGCTGGCACCTCGTGTACATCGATTCGCTCACGCCGGGACGCATCCCGTCATTCGAGGAGATCGAGCCCGACGTCAAGCTGGGATGGATGAGCGCCAAGCGCGAGGAAGTGCGTGCGCGGATGTACGCGGACATGCGGGCCAAGTACGAGGTCGTGCTGCCCGCCATGGACGCCGCCGCAGCCAAGGCGCCCGCAGGTGGGACGCAGCCGCGATGAGTGCCGCGGGCAAGGTTGCGGCAAGACTGGTCGTCGCGCTGTGGGCATGCGCGCTGGCCGCGGGGCTGCAAGCCTGCCCGTTGTGCCTGTCCGCGTTCTCGCTGTCGGTGACGGGCCAGGAACTTGGCGACGCGCAGCGCGCAGTACTCGCAGTACCGGCCGCCACACCCGGTCAATACCAGGTCGTCGAAGTCATCAAGGGCGATCTGCACCGTGGCCAGGTCGTCACCGAGCCGGTCTTCCGGGCTGACTCGACGACGGCGTTGGGCAAGTCGCTGCTGTTGCTGAAGCAGGACCGCTGGGCGGCGTGGGTGAGCTTCGGCGCGATCGCCACGTCCCAGGCCGCGTGGCTCCGTTACGTCGCGGCGACTCCCCACCCGGGCGAGGGCGACGTGGCGGCATGGAGCAAGCGCGTCGCCTATTTCATGCCGCTGGTGGACAGCGACGAGCCGATGGTGTCCGACATCGCGCTCGCGGAAATAGCGCGCGCACCGTATGCCGCGATGCGGGCGCAGAAGCCGTCGCTGGATGCCGCGGTGCTCCGCCAGCGCGTCGACGCGTACGCGCACACGGCGCGTGCGCCGTACTACACGTTGCTGCTGGGCGTCGCGGGCGACGCAAGTGACGCCGCGCGCCTCGAGCAGGCGCTCGTGCGCGCGCACCAGAACCATGACGTCACGAATGTCGGACCGATGCTGGGCGCCTACCTGGAACTGCGCGGACCGTCGCGGCTCGCGTGGGTCGAGTCCACCTATTTCGTCGATCGCAGGACGACGCTGGCCGAGACGGAGGCCGCGATCCAGGCGCTCGGGGTCCAGGGCGACACCGATGCCGCCATTCCGCGGGCCGACATCTGCGCGGTCTTCCACCGCTTCGTCAAATCCCACCCGCAGGTTGCCGGGATGGTCGCCGGCGAGCTGGCGGAATGGAACGATTGGAGTGCGGCGCCGGCGTATCTCCAGTTGCTGCAAGCCAATGCGATGACCGACGCGGCGTCGCGGTACGCAGCCGTCGCCTACCTGCTGCGCAGCCCGCACGCGCAGGACAAGGCCGCGCTCCGCACGCTGGGGCTGCTGGCAGCCAATCCGTGAGGCGGTTCGCGGCCCGGCTCCTGTTGCTGCTGGCGGCGTCGATGGCGCTGCACGCGGGATGGGCGCACGCGCACGATGCGCGTCCCGCCTTCCTGCAGATCGACCAGATCGGAACGGCACGCTACGCAATCCTGTGGCGCACGCCCGTGTTCTCGGGGATGCGCTTGCCCGTGGTGCTGAGGATTCCGGAAGGCGCCCAGGTCGTGTCGCCGCCGCACGAGCAAGTCCTGAGCGACTCGATCGTCGAGCGCCAGATCATCGACGTGCCCGGAGGCGTGGCGGGCAAGCGCTTCGAGTTCGTCGGCTTGCAGGGGACGATCACCGACGTGCTGGTCCGCGCGCAGCTGCAGGACGGCGCCCGGCAGACGACGCTGGTGCGCGCGTCGCAACCCTGGGTCGAGGTGGCCCCGCAGGTGGGCTGGATGGACGTCGTCGCGACCTACGTCGTACATGGCATCACGCACATCCTGCTCGGGTACGACCACCTGCTGTTCGTCCTCGCGCTGGTGCTGATCGTGCCGAGCATGCGCGTCCTGCTGTGGACGATCACGTCCTTCACGCTTGCGCACAGCATCACGCTCGCGCTCGCGACGCTCGGCGTCGTGCACGTCCCCGGGCCGCCCGTCGAGGCCACGATCGCGCTGTCCATCCTGCTGCTCGCATGCGAGATCCTGCGCACGCGCCGTGGGCAGCCGAGCCTCACGCAACGCTGGCCCTGGGCCGTGGCGTTCACGTTCGGCCTCTTGCATGGATTCGGCTTTGCCGGGGCGCTGTCGGAGATCGGCTTGCCCCAGAGCGATATCCCGCTGGCGCTCTTCTCGTTCAACGTGGGCGTCGAACTCGGCCAGCTCGCGTTCATCGCCGCCATCTTCGCCGTGCTGGCGGTGGTGCGGCGCCTCCGGCTGCCGGCGATCATGACGCGTCACGGCTACGCGATCGCCGCGAGCGGGATCGGCGTACTGTCTGCCTTCTGGCTGGTGGACCGCGTGGCGGCGTTCTTCGCGTAACGGCGGGCCGCATGAGGCGGCGACGCGCGGCCTGGTCCAAATGGTGCCGGTAGAGGGAATCGAACCCCCGACCTTCGCATTACGAATGCGCTGCTCTACCAGCTGAGCTACACCGGCACGACCGGCGGGGTACGCGACTGCATGCGCTCCGCGCCAAGCCCGCGATTATAGCCGAATTCCGGCTGGCCGCTCAACTGCTACGCGAGGTGCAGCAGGACGGACAACCCGTTCCAGATGATCTGCACGCCGATGCACAGCAGGATGAACGCGGACAGCCGCGTCACGATGTCGGTGCCGGTGCGCCCGAGCCGCGCGAGCAGGCGATCGGCGTTCCGGTAGCAGAGGTAGATCACGACCGCGACGACAAGCATCCCGACCGCATGCGCGGCGATCGTCAGCACCAGCTGGCGCACGCTGCTCGGCTGGTTGGCGCCCAGCGTGATGGCGACCGAGATGGCGCCGGGGCCCACGGTCAACGGCAACGTCAGCGGATAGAACGCCCGCGCGGACAGGTCCTCGGGGGTGGCGGTGCGCACCGCCTGCGCCGTCGCCGGCGGCCCCGCTTCGGGCGCGTTGAGCAGCTGCCAGCCGATCGCGCAGACGACGAGGCCCCCGGCGATGCGGACCACCTCGACCGAGAGGCCGAAGAAATCGAGCACGTAGGCGCCGATCATCACCGACGCGATCAGCAGCGCGAAGCAGTTGCGCGCGACGCGCCACGCGACGGCGTGACGTTGCGCAGCGTCGAGGTCGCCCGTCTTCAGCAGGAACACGGGCGCGCCGCCCGGCGGATTGATGATCGGCAGCAGGCTGGCGATCGCCAGCGTCGCGGCTTCGACGAACGAACGCGCGTCGACCAGCGCGCTGGACGTCATGGCGTCGTGGCCCTGGCCGGCGCCACCGCCGCCGGCGGCGCGTTCAGCTCGCCGTGCAGTGTGCGCAGGCCGTTCCACGCGATCTGCACACCAATGCACAGCACGATGAATGCCGACAGCCGCAGCAGTACCTGGATCCGCGCATGGCCGAGCCATTGCGCCACCGCGCCCGCGTAGCGATACGCGACGAAGACGGTGACGCCAACCAGCGCGATGGCGATCATCGCGCTGCTCTCCTTGATCACCGTGCCCGTAAGGTTCGTCGCGTGATTGGCGCCGAGCGCGATCGCCACGGACAGCACGCCGGGGTCGATCGTGACGGGCATCGTCAGCGGGTAGAACGCGCGATCCGCGAACGCCTTGGCATCGACATTGGCGGGCGTGGACGGATCGGACGGCGGCTGCGTGTCGAGCAGGTTCCAGCCGAGGCGGCACAACACGGCGCCGCCCGCGAGCTGGACGACAGGGATCGACAATCCGAAGATCCGCAGCACGTAGGCGCCGATGGCGAACGCGCAGACCATCAGCAGGGTCGAGTTGATCGCGACGTGGCGGGCGAGGGCCGCGCGGGTGGGCGGATCGGCGCCACGCGTCATCGCAAGGAACATCGGCGCGCTGCCCAGCGGATTGACGATAGGCAGCAGGCCCGCGAGCACCAGCAGGAGCTCGGCAACGAATTCGCTAGCGTCCGAATGCAGCATGGCATCCCGGCGTGGGTTGGGAGACGACCGCGTGTACCGGCGGCCGCGCGGCCGCCGGTACACTAGCACGATGTCCGCACCTTCGACCCACGCCGGCCTGCGGCCGCTCTATGGCTTCCACGCGGTCACCGCGCGGTTGCGCCACGCACCGTCGTCGATTCGTGCGCTGTACGTGGCGAGCGACCGGCGCGACGGGCGGCTGCGCGAGCTGGTCGCGCGTGCAACGGCCGCCAGGCTCGCGACGCATGCCGTCGACGAGCGCCGACTCGCGGAACTCGCGGCGTCGTCACGCCACCAGGGCGTCGTCGCGCTGGTCGACGCCGCGTTGCCGCACGTGACGCTGGACGATCTGCTCGAAGGCGACGACGCCGCGCGGTTGCTCGTCGTGCTGGACGGCGTCACGGACCCGCACAACCTGGGGGCTTGCCTGCGCAACGCCGACGCGTTCGGCGCGCAGGCCGTGGTCGTGCCCAAGGATCGTGCCGTCGGCGTCAACGCGACGGTGGCCAAGGCGGCGTCCGGGGCGGCGGACACGGTGCCGGTCGTGACGGTCACCAACCTCGCGCGGGCACTGAAGGCGATGCAGGACGCGGGCGTGTGGGTGCTCGGCGCCGACGCCGGCGGCGAGTCGCTGTTCGACGCGGACCTGACCGGCCCGATCGCGTGGGTGCTGGGCGCCGAAGGCGCAGGCTTGCGCCGGCTGACGCGCGAAGGCTGCGATCGGATCGTCGGCATCCCGCTAGCCGGCAGCGTCGAAAGCCTCAACGTGTCGGTCGCCACCGGCATCTGCCTGTACGCGACGCAGCGTGCGCGCGCGGCCGCCGCCGCACGCTAGAATCGCCCGCAATCGTCCCCCGGGGAGTCCACGATGTCCGCCATGCCTGCCGTCCGTTCTCCGCTCGTCCGTGCGCTGGCCGCCGCCGCGCTGCTCGCGAGTGCCAGCCTCGTTGCGCCGGCGGCCGCCGCAAAGGGCACGCTCGTCTACTGCTCGGAAGGCAGCCCCGAAGGCTTCCAGCCGCAGTTCTTCTCGACGGGCACCACGTTCGATGCGGTGTCGGTGCCGATGTTCAACCGGCTCGTCGAGTTCAAGAAGGGGACGACCGACATCGTGCCCGCGCTGGCCGAGTCGTGGACGATTTCGCCCGACGGCAAGGTGTTCACGTTCAAGCTGCGGCGCGGCGTCAAGTTCCACTCGAACGCGCAGTTCACGCCGACGCGCGACTTCAACGCCGACGACGTGCTGTTCAGCTGGGCGCGAATGGCGGACGCGAACAACCCGTGGCACAAGCTCACGGCGGGGCAGACGTTCGCCTACTACGACGACATGGGCATGCAGAACATCGTCGAGAAGGTCGAGAAGGTGGACCCGTACACGGTGCGCTTCACGCTGAAGCGCGCCGAGGCACCGTTCCTTGCCGACCTCGCGATGGACTTCGCGTCGATCCTTTCCGCCGAGTACTTCGAGACGATGATGAAGAAGGGCACGCCCAACGCGGCGGATGCATACCCGATCGGCACCGGCCCGTTCACGTTCGTCAGCTACCAGAAGGACGCGACGATCCGCTACAAGGCGTTCGACGCCTACTGGGGCGGCCGGCCGAAGATCGACAACCTGGTGTACTCGATCACGCGCGACGCGACGACGCGCTACGCCAAGCTGAAGGCCGGCGAATGCCAGGTGATGGCGTTCCCCAAGCCCGCGGACCTGCCGGCGATGAAGGCGGATCCGGCGCTCGCCGTCCAGCAGAAGGAGGGCCTCAACGTCGGCTACATCGCGTTCAACACCGAGAAGAAGCCGTTCGACAACAAGCTCGTCCGCCAGGCGCTGAACCTCGCGGTGAACAAGGAGGCGATCCTCGCGGCGGTCTACCAGGGCCAGGGCCAGACCGCCAAGAACCCGATCCCGCCGATCCTCTGGGGCTACAACAACGCGATCAAGGACTATCCGTACGACCCGGAGAAGGCGAAGCAGCTGCTCGCGCAGGCCGGCTATCCAAACGGCTTCGAGACTGAGCTCTGGTACCTGCCCGTGACGCGGCCGTACAACCCGGACGGCAAGCGGATGGCGGAACTCGTCCAGGCGGACTGGGCCAAGGTCGGCGTCAAGGCCAAGCTGCTGACGTACGAGTGGGCCGAGTACCGCAAGCGCAGCAAGACCGGCGAGCACCAGATCGTGATGTTCGGCTGGTCGGGCGACAACGGCGACCCGGACAACTTCTTCGTGCCGCTGCTGGGATGCGAAGCGGTGAAGGGGGGCGGCAACGCGGCGCGCTGGTGCAACAAGGACTTCGAGGCGCTGGTCGTCAAGGCCGCGCAGACACCGAACCAGGCCGAACGCGCCAAGCTGTACGAGCAGGCGCAGGTAATCGTGCACGACGAAGCGCCGTGGATCCCGGTGGCGCACTCGGTGCGCTTCGATCCGCTGCGCAAGGAAGTGAAGGGCTACGTGATGGACGCGACGGCGCACCATTACTTCGACAAGGTCGAGCTGGTACCTTGATCCGGGACTGACGTCACGCGAGCGCGGCGATGCTGCGGTTCCTGCTGCGGCGCGCCGCGCTGATCGTCCCGACGTTCATCGGCGTCACGCTCGTCGCGTTCGCGCTGATCCATTTCATCCCGGGCGATCCGGTCGAGAACATCTCCGGGGAGCGCGGCATGGATGCCGCGCGCCGCGCGCGGCTGCTGCACGAGTTCGGGCTCGACCGGCCGCTGCCGGTGCAATACCTGAACTACGTCGGGCAGGTGTTGCACGGTGACCTGGGCACGTCGCTGACGACGCACGAGCCGGTGCTGCGCGAGTTTGCGACGCTGTTCCCGGCCACCGTCGAGCTCGCGTTCTTCGCGCTGCTGTTCGCGCTCGCCGTGGGCCTGCCCGCCGGCGCGCTGGCGGCCGTCAAGCGCAATACCGCCGCCGACTACGTCGTCATGGGCGCGGCGCTCACCGGCTATTCGATGCCGATCTTCTGGTGGGCGCTGCTGCTGATCCTGTTCTTCTCCGTGCAGCTCGGGTGGACGCCGGTCTCGGGGCGCATCGCGGTCCAGTACGACGTGGCGGCGACCACCGGCTTCATGCTGGTCGACACGCTGAAGGCCGGCGACTGGGCGGCGTTCCGGTCCGCACTGTCGCACCTCGTGCTGCCGGCGCTGGTGCTGGGCACGATCCCGCTCGCCGTCATCGCGCGCATCACGCGCTCGGCGATGCTCGAGGTGCTGCGCGAGGACTATATCCGCGCGGCGCGCTCCCGCGGCCTCGGCACGGTACGCGTCGTGGTCGTGCACGCATTGCGCAACGCGCTGATCCCGATCGTCACCGTCATCGGGCTGCAGGTGGGCCTGTTGCTGTCCGGCGCCATCCTCACCGAGACGATCTTCTCGTGGCCCGGCATCGGCAACTGGCTGATCCACGGCGTGCAGGCGCGCGACTATCCGGTGGTGCAGGGCGGCGTGCTGCTGATCGCGACGATCGTGATCACCGTGAACCTCATCGTGGACGTGCTGTACGGCGTGATCAACCCGCGGATCCGGCATGGATGACAACGTCGCCGAACCGTTGGCGCGCGCGCCACGCTGGCGCGCGTTCTGGTACACGTTCCGGCACAACCGCGGCGCGCTCGCTGGGCTCGCGATCGTGGTCGTGCTGGTCCTGCTCGCGGTCTTCGCGGATGTGGTGTCGCCGCACCCGCCCAACGAGCAGTACCGCGAGGCGACGCTGCAACCGCCGGCGTGGGCGGCCGGCGGTTCGGCGCGCTTCCTGCTCGGCACGGATCCTGTCGGCCGCGACATCCTGTCGCGGCTGATCCACGGCACGCGGCTGTCGCTCGCGATCGGCTTCATCTCCGTCGCGCTGTCGCTGTCGCTCGGCATCGTGCTGGGCCTCGTCGCCGGCTACTGCCGCGGCGTCGTCGACACCGTGATCATGCGCGTGATGGACGTGATGCTCGCGCTGCCCAGCCTGCTGCTGGCGATCGCGGTCGTCGCGATCCTGGGCCCGGGCCTCATCAACGCGATGTTCGCGATCGCGATCGTGCTGCTGCCGCACTATGTACGGCTGACGCGGGCGTCGGTCATCGCGGAAGCCGGGCGCGACTACGTCACCGCGTCGCGGCTCGCCGGCGCCGGCCCGGTGCGGTTGATGTTCGACACGATCCTGCCCAACTGCACGGCGCCGCTGATCGTGCAGGCGACGCTGGGCTTCTCCAACGCGATCCTCGATGCCGCGGCGCTGGGCTTCCTGGGCCTCGGCGCGCAGCCGCCGACGCCGGAGTGGGGCGCGATGCTCGCCGATGCGCTCGAGTTCATCCAATCGGCGCCGTGGGTCGTCACGTTCCCCGGCCTCGCGATCCTCGTGACCGTGCTCGCGTTCAACCTGATGGGCGACGGGCTGCGCGATGCGCTGGACCCGCGCCTCGCGCGCTCGTGATCGTCATGGACGCCGTGCCAGCAGGACACGCACCGTTGCTCGACGTCGCGGGCCTCGCCGTCAGCTTCCCCGGCGCGCACGGCGACGTGGCCGCGGTCACCGACGCCGCGTTCTCGGTGGCGGCAGGCGAGACGCTCGGCATTGTCGGCGAATCGGGCTCCGGCAAGACCGTCAGCGCGCTCGCGATCATGGGGCTTGTCGACGCGCCCGCGCGGGTGACCGCGCGGACGCTGGCGATCGCGGGCCACGACGTCGCGGCACTGCGGCCCGGCGACCGCGCGCGGCGCGCGTTGCTGGCGCGGCGGGTCGCGATGATCTTCCAGGATCCGCTCGCGAGCCTGGACCCGTGCTATTCGGTGGGTGCCCAGCTCGATGAAGTGCTGAAGGAGGCAGGGACCGCCGACGAGCGTGCGAGCAGGGCGCGCCGCCGTGCACGTGCACTGGAGCTGTTGCGCGACGTCGAGATTCCCGATCCCGCCGCGCGGCTCGCCGCCTATCCGCACCAGCTGTCCGGCGGCATGGCGCAGCGCGTGATGATCGCGCTCGCGCTGGCTGCGCGGCCCGCGCTGCTGATCGCCGACGAGCCGACGACGGCACTCGACGTCACCGTGCAGGCGCAGGTGCTCGCGCTGCTGCGCAAGCTGCAGGCCGAAACCGGCATGGCGCTGCTGATGATTTCGCACGACCTCGCCGTGGTCGCCGCGATGGCCGCGCGCGTCGTCGTCATGTACGCGGGCGAAGTCGTGGAGAGCGGCGCGGTGCCGGCGATCTTCGCGACGCCGCGCCATCCGTACACGGCAGCGCTCGTTGCAGCACTGCCGGAATCGGTGCCGCTCGGCGCGCCGCTCGCGGCGTTGCCCGGGCGCGTGCCCGATCCCCGGCACCGGCCAGCCGGCTGCGTGTTTGCACCGCGCTGCGCACGCCGCGCCGAGCGCTGCACCGAGACGCGACCCGCGCTCGCGGACGCCGGCGGGACGGCGGTCCGCTGCTTCTTTCCGCTGCACGGCCCTGCGTCGCCCGCGGTCGCAGGCGCGATGCCATGAGCGAGGCACTCGTCGTCGCGCAGGACCTCGTCCGTCGCTACCCGGTGCCGCGGCGCTGGCCACGGCCGCCCCAGTGGCTGCAGGCGCTGGGCGGCGTCTCGTTCACGTTGGCGGCGGGCAGGACGCTCGCCGTCGTCGGGGAATCAGGCTGCGGCAAGTCGACGCTCGCGCGGCAAGTGACGATGGTCGAGACGCCCGACGAAGGGACGCTCGCGATCGAGGGCATCGACGTGGTCCACGCCGACGCGGCCACGCGGCGCCGGCTGCGCTCGCGCGTGCAGATGGTGTTCCAGAATCCGCATGCGTCGCTGAACCCGCGCAAGACCGTCGAGTCGCTGCTGGCGGAGCCGCTGGTCATACGCGGTGACACGGCGGCCGAGCGTCGCCGGCACGTGCTCGCGTCCGTGGAGCGGGTTGGCCTGCCGGCGGCGTACCTGCGCCGTTACCCGCACATGCTGTCGGGCGGACAGCGCCAGCGCGTCGCAATCGCACGGGCGCTGATGCTGGAGCCGGCGCTGGTTGTCGCCGACGAGCCGGTCTCCGCGCTGGACCTGTCCGTCCAGGCCCAGGTGCTGAACCTGCTGGCCGACCTGCAGCGCGAGCTGGGCGTCGCCTACCTGTTCATTTCGCACAACCTGGCGGTCGTGCGGCACGTCGCGCACGACGTGCTCGTGATGTACCTCGGGCGCGTCGTCGAGAGCGGGCCGCGCGAGCGCGTGTTCGTGGCGCCGGCCCATCCGTATACGCGCGCGCTGCTGGCCAGTGCGCCGACGCTCGCGGGTGCCACGCCGCCGGCGCTGCACGGCGAGCTGCCGTCGCCGCTCGCGCCGCCGTCGGGCTGCGCGTTTCGCGAACGCTGCCCGTACTCCATTGCGGCCTGCGCGGCGGACGTGCCGCCGCTGTTGCCAAGGCCGGACGGCGGACCGGGCGCGGTGGCGTGCATTCGCGCGTCGGAAATCCTGGGCGCAGCGATCTGAGGCGCCCGCCGGCCGCGCCGCGCGTCAGCGCCTCAGGAACCTCCGGGCGCCCGCTATCGCCAGCGCAAGGCCGCCGAGCAACAACGCCCACGGCGCATCGACAGGGATCGGCGTTGCGCCGCCCGCCACGGTGCCGACCCGCGCGACCGTGACCGTCACGGTACCGATCACGTA
The DNA here is from genome assembly GCA_018241745.1 of Pseudomonadota bacterium. Classification (GTDB taxonomy): domain Bacteria; phylum Pseudomonadota; class Gammaproteobacteria; order Burkholderiales; family Casimicrobiaceae; genus VBCG01. The sequence goes on along the minus strand of JAFEDG010000155.1, from coordinate 21,606 downwards.
GTTGGTGGGATCGGCAATATCGGTCAGCCGGTACTGGATCACGTTGCCACCCGGCGCAACGCCGGGCGCCACATTGACGGCCCCGGAAGCGCTGAGCGTGATGCCGGCGGGCCACGCGCCCTCGACGGCGAGGGTCGTATTGGCTGCAGTGGCCGGTGCACCGTCGACGGTGTCGTTGGCGCGCACGTCGGCGATCGCCGTGCCGCCCGTCGTGAGCACGCTCCCGCTGTCGTTGCCCGCTGCCAGGACCGCCGGCGACACCATGACGGTCACGGTGCCCAACGTGTAATTGGTCGGTGCCGCGCTTTCCGCCAGCCGATAGGTGAACATGTAGCTGCCGGGCGCGACACCCGCGGCCACCAAAACGGCGCCTGCAGCCGTGAGCGTGATGCCCGCCGGCGTCGAACCCTCGACCGTCAGCGTCGTGTTGGCGGACGTTGCAGGCGCGCCGTCGAGGGTGTCGTTGACCCGAACGTCCGCCACGGCGGTGCCGCCGGTGGTGGTCACGCTGCCGCTGTCGCTGCCCGCGACAATTGCTAGCGCACAGCTCGCCGTGGTGACCTGGATGGACCACGATGCCAGGTTGCCGACGTCTCCCCCCAGGTCGTCCGTGATCTCCAGCTGCCACGTGCCGTTGGGGTCCTCACCCATCAGCGCGCTGAGTGCGCCTTCCGGGACCAGCGGCGATGCGGTCACGCCATTGACATAGGCATGGTCGGTCACGAGCCCGTCATCGGACGTGTAGGGGACCTGGCCGCCCGGGTCGGCGCTGTCGTCCCACACGGTGCCGTTGAACACGTCGTCGTTGCCGGCGCCATTGTCGGTGGTCAGTGTCACGCGCGTCCCCGACGGGGAGACGAGAACGATGTCGAGATCCGCCGGGAACGTATGCGTGATGAACGTCGTCACGTTGACGTCGAGGATCGCCGCGCCGGCGCCGGCCACGTCCAGCGTGCTCGTCGTGGTCGCGAGGTCCGCGATCGCAACGCCCGTCGGCTGCGTATAGGTGGACGTCTGCGTCGTGGGTGCGGCGGGCAGCGTCGCGATCGACAGGCTCCATGAATCGAGCGACCCGCCGTCGCCGGCCAGGTCGTCGCTGATCGTGATCGTCCAGGTGCCGTTCGGATCCTCCCCGACGAAGGCGCCGAGCGCTTCTTCGGGAACGAGCGACGGCGCGGTCGTCAGGTTCGCGTAGACGTGATCCGTGACGAGCTCGGAGGCACTGTCGTCCCACACGGTGCCGTTGAACACGTCGTCGTTCGAGCCGCCATTGTCGGTTGTGAGCGTGACGACCGTGCCGGCCGGCGACGTGATCGTGACGTCCAGGTCCGCGGAAAACGTGTGCCGCAGGAATGTCGTGACGTCGACGTCCCACAGGTACGGCTGCGCACCGCTCACGACGATGGTCGACGTGACGACGGCGGGGTCGGTCGGGATCGCGAGGGGCGTGCTTTGCGTGAAGGTCGTCGAGTGCAGGCCTGCGCTGCACGAGGTGGGTGCCGCAGGCACGGCCGCCTGGGCGGGGATTGCGAGCGACATCATCAGCAGTGCGGCAAGCATGCGCTTGCCGGCGCCCGGACGACCGGCGCGAATCAACTAGGCCATCGGAGATCTCCCCCTTGCGGAAGTGCGCACTGTAGCGGAATGTTTCGAGATGCGACAAGGTCGTAATATTCGACAACAGGACGCCCCGAAACAGTGCGGCTCCTTGGCGTGTGCGGGGCCCGTCGATGGGCGCGCTTCGAACGCGCGACGCAGGCGCGGTAAGCGACCTGATTTACCATCCAGTCGATCCACGTGCCGGGCTCGGCCATCGCCCCCTACCGAACATGAGCACCCCCATCGACTGCATCCGCCAGTGGCAGGACGAGTTCACGCGCGTCCGCCGCGACCTGCACGCCCACCCCGAGCTCGGCTTCGACGAGCACCGCACCGCCGACACGATCGCGGATCATCTTGCCGCGCTGGGCATCGAGCATCACCGCGGCATCGGGAAGACCGGCATCGTCGCCGTGGTGCCCGGCCGCGGCAGCGGCAGCGGCCGCAGCGTCGGCCTGCGCGCCGACATGGACGCGTTGCCGATGGTCGAGGACAACGTGTTCTCGTACAAGTCGACGACGCACGGCCGGATGCATGGGTGCGGCCACGACGGCCACACGACGATGCTGCTGGCCGCCGCACGCTACCTCGCGGAAACGCGCAACTTCGACGGCACGGCGTACCTGATCTTCCAGCCCGGCGAGGAGGGCTATGCGGGTGGCAAGGCGATGATCGAGGACGGCCTGTTCACGCGCTTTCCCGCCGACCAGGTCTATGCGCTGCATAACTGGCCCGCACTGCCCGCCGGCACGATCGCCGTGCGCCCGGGCCCGATGATGGCGGCGGCGGACCGGATCGAGATCCGCATCGAGGGCCGCGGCGGCCATGGTGCGCATCCATATCTCGCGGTGGATCCGGTGGTCGTTGCCGGCCACATCATCGTCGCCGCGCAGTCGATCGTGTCGCGCAACGTGAGCCCCGTCGACATGGCGGTCGTCAGCCTCTGCGCGATGCAGGCGGGCGACCTCGCAGCGATGAGCGTGATCCCGCGCGAGGCGCGCATCACCGGCACCGTGCGCACGTTCCGCACGTCGACGCAGGAACTGGTCGAGCGCCGGCTGCACGAGCTGGTGAACTCGATCGCTGCGGCGTTCGGCGCCACCGCGACGCTCAAGTACAACCGCCTGTATCCCGCGACGATCAACTCGGAGCGCGAGGCCGCATTCGCGGCGGACGTCGCCGCATCGCTCGTCGGCGAGCACAACGTCATCCGTGACCTCGAGCCGTCGATGGGCGCGGAGGATTTCTCGTTCATGCTGCAGGAAAGGCCCGGCGCGTATGCGCGGCTGGGGCAGGGCGGCGCGGGCGACGGCCACAGCACGTTCCTGCACAACAGCCGCTACGACTTCAACGACGGCGTCATCCCGATCGGCGCCGGCTACCTCGCCTCGCTGGTCGAGCAGGCGATGCCGCTGGCGCCCGGCTGAACGGCAGCGGCCCACCTTTTGTGGCGCGGCGGCGGCTGCATTACCATAGCGGCCGCGCGGGCTCGCAGGGCCGTGGCAATGGCGGTGAATGTTTCCCCGGGGGCAGCCGTCGCTTGCGTGGCCACCTCGGTTTCGAAGTGACCCGAACGTCGACGCGGGCTCGCGCCCGCCGGAGAAAAGCAATGATCAAGCGTAAGGCGTTGTTGGTGGCGCCCACCGTGCTGCTGCTCGGCAGCTGTGCCACCTGGGGCCCCACCTGGAGCGAACTCACCGGCAATATCTTCAGCCGGCCGACCCCCAACGACGCGGTGTCGGTCGTCGTCATCGAGAACATCGATGGCAGCGGCGCGTTTCCGAATGGTCCGGGCCAGCCCATCAAGGTGACGCCGGGCTCGCACGTCGTGCAGATGTCCGCGATCCCGTTGCGTCCGGGCTGGAGCGGTGGCAGCCCGCTGATCACGAAGACGATCAACGTCGCGCCTTGCCAGCGCCTGTACATCAACGCGCAGTTCGACAACCCGCTCAGCATCAACTGGACGCCGTTCATCGCGTACGAGGAGGCGATCCCGGGGTGTACGGTGCCCGCGCCTGCTCCTGCTGCCGCGCCGGCGAAGAAGTGACGCCCGCGGCGGCGCGAGCCGCCGCGTGACGCCCCCGGCGGGGCTTGCCGCGGCGGCCGGGAGGCGGCCGCGGCCTCCGCTATAATTTCGGGTTTACGCCACCGGCTTCCCGCCTCCGCGCGGCCGGTCGTGCACGTCCCGCGTCCCGCGCCACTCCCCGAGGCACGTTCAACTTGCGTCTCACCCAGGTCAAGCTCGCAGGCTTCAAGTCGTTCGTCGACCCGACGACCATCGGCACCCCCGGCCAGCTCGTCGGCATCGTCGGTCCCAACGGGTGCGGCAAGTCCAACGTCATCGACGCGGTGCGCTGGGTGCTCGGCGAGTCCAAGGCGTCCGCGCTGCGCGGCGAGTCGATGCAGGACGTCATCTTCAACGGCGCCGGCGAGCGCAAGCCGGTGGGCCGCGCGTCCGTCGAGCTCGTGTTCGACAACAGTGCCGGTCGCATCGGGGGGCAGTGGGGCCAGTACGTCGAGTTGTCGATCAAGCGCGTGCTGACGCGCGACGGCGACAGCAGCTACTACATCAACAACATCCCGGTCCGCCGCCGCGACATCCACGACCTGTTCCTCGGCACCGGCCTCGGACCGCGCGCGTACGCGATCATCGAGCAGGGAATGATCTCGCGCGTGATCGAGGCCAAGCCGGAGGAACTCCGGGTGTTCCTCGAGGAAGCGGCCGGCGTATCGAAGTACAAGGAACGCCGCAAGGAGACCGAGAGCCGGCTGTCGGACACGCGCGAGAACCTGGCGCGCGTCGAGGACATCCGCCAGGAGCTCGGCAACCAGCTCGCGCGGCTGTCCGAGCAGGCGCGCGTGGCCACCGAGTATCGCGAGCTCGAGGCACGGCTCAAGACCGCCCAGCACCTCGCGTGGTATTCCAAGCAGCAGGACGCGGTGCGCGCCCGCGAGCGGCATGCGCAGGACGTCGTCGCGGCCACGACCGCGCTGGAAGCGGTGCAGGCCGAGCTGCGCGAGGCCGAGAGCACGCTCGAGCGTATGCGCGCCAGCCACTACGCGGCCAACGATGCGATGCACGAGCGCCAGGCGGCTTTCTTCTCGGCGAACGCGGAAGTGACGCGACTCGAGCAACAGCTCGCCTATGCGCGCGAGAGCGAATCGCGCCTCGTCGAGCAGCTCGCACAGCTGAACGAACAGATCGCGGGACTCGACGGCCAGCAGACCGGCCTTGCCGGCGAGCGCCGCGACCTCGAGGCGGCCCTTGCCACGGCGATCGCCGCGCGCGAACGCACGGCTGCCGACGAGGCCACGGCCCGCCAGGGCTTGCCGGCGCTCGAGGCCGCGTTGGCGGCGGCCAATGCCGCCCAGGCCGAAATCGCGCAGGGCATCGCGGCGATCGAGCAGGACGTTCGCGTTGGCGAGGCGCGGCGCGACCAGCACGCGCGCGTGCTGGCCCAGCACCGGCAGCGCCACGACCGGCTCGTCGCCGAGATCGCGGCGCTCGCCGCGCCGGCCACCGACGTGCTGCAGGACGTCGAGGACCAGCTCGCGACGGAGCGGGAGGAGCTTGCCGGCCGCGAGACGGAGTTGGCAGCACTGGCGTCGCACGTGGAGACGCTGCAGGCCGAGCATCGCGCCGCCAGCGACGCGTGGCAGGCCGCCAACCGCACGCTCGCGGATGTCGACGCGCGGCGCGCGGCGCTCGCGTCGCTGCAGCAGAAGATCGGCCACGGCGAGGACATCGACGCCTGGCGCGCGAAGCACGGTCTCGCCAACGCGCGCCAGCTCTGGCAGGCGCTGGCCGTCGACGCAGGCTGGGACGACGCCGTCGAAGCCGTGCTGCGCGAGCGTCTCAACAGCCTCGAAGTCGAGGACCTGGACGCCGTGCTGGGCAGGATCGGCGACAGCGTCCCTGCGCGCCGCGTCGCGCTGTTCAGCCACGGCGCAACGGACGTTGCGGCAGCGCCGGCCGATGCGCTGCTGCGCAAGGTCCGCATCGACGATGCGCGGATCGGCCGCTTCGTCGCCGACATCCTCGCGCATGTCCGCTGCCGCGATACGGTGGCCGCGGCACTGGCCGACCGCGGCACGCTCGCCGTCGGCGACGCGTTCGTCACGCCGCAGGGGCATGTCGTGACGGCGGCTGGCGTGGTGCTGTTCGCACCGGACAGCGACGTGCACGGTGTCATCGCGCGGGCGCGCGAGCTCGCCGAAGTCGAGGCGGCGCTGCCGGCGCTGCAGGATGCGGCCGGTGCGGCGCGCGTGACGCTCGAAAGCGTCGAGGCGACGATGAAGGCGCGCCAGCAGGAATACCACGGGCAAGGCCAGGCACTGACGTCGCAGCAGCGGCGCGTGCACGACCTGGAACTCGAGCTCGTGGAGCTGCGCAACGCGGCGGCCGCCAAGGCGCGGCGCCACGCGGAGCTCGTCGGCGAGCGCGACACCGTCGTCGCGGCGCTCACGTCGGAGCAGGAGGCGCACGACCAGGTCGCGCGCACGATCGCCGACCACCAGTCGCGGATGCACGACGAGTTGGCGCGACGCGATGCGGCGCGTCACGGTCGCAACGAAGCCGACGTCGCGCTGGCCCGCGGGCGCGAGGTCCTGCGCAACGCAGAGCGCGCGGCGCAGGAAGCAGGGTTCGCCGAGCGCAGCGCGCGCGACCGCATCGCGGAGCTGGAGCGCCGTGCGGCGGGCCTCGCGACACAAGTGGAGCAGCAGCGCGCGCTGCTCGCCAAGCTCGGTCAGGAGCGTGCGTCCGTCGACTGGACGCCTGTCGAGGAAGCGCTGCAGCGCCAGCTGTCCGTGCGCGGCGAAGCCGAGCAGGCGCTCGCGGCCGCGCGGGACGCGCTGGAGACGCTGACGGCGCAGTTGCGCGCAGGCGACGAGGGCAGGCTGACGGCCGAGCAGAAGCTGGAGCCCGCGCGTGCACGCATCCAGGAGCTGCAGCTCAAGGTGCAAGCCGCGGAGCTCGCCGAGCAGCAATTCACCGAACAGCTGACGGAGGCCCAGGCCGACGTCGCCGCGCTGCCCGAGCAGCTGAAGGCCTGGGGTCGCGCATCGCTGCCCGCCGAGATCACCCGGTTGACGGCCGCCATCGGCGAGCTGGGCGCGGTCAACCTCGCGGCGCTCGACGAATTGGGCCAGGCCGAGGAGCGCAAGAATTACCTCGACCGCCAGGCCGCGGACCTGACGGAAGCGCTGACGACGCTCGAATCCGCGATCCGGCAGATCGACCGCGAGTCGCGCGAGCTGCTGCAGCAGACATTCGACGTCGTCAGCCGCAACTTTGCCGAGCTGTTCCCGGCACTGTTCGGCGGTGGCGAGGCGCGCCTCACGCTGACGGGCGAGGAGATCCTCGACTCGGGCGTACAGATCTTCGCGCAGCCTCCTGGCAAGCGTAATGCGTCGATCCACCTGCTGTCGGGTGGCGAGAAGGCACTGACGGCCATCTCGCTCGTGTTCGCGCTGTTCCAGCTCAACCCGGCGCCGTTCTGCCTGCTGGACGAAGTCGACGCGCCCCTCGACGACCCGAACACCGAGCGCTTCTGCGGCATGGTGCAGCGGATGTCGGCGAGCACGCAGTTCCTGTTCATCTCGCACAACAAGATCACGATGGAGATGGCCAACCAGCTCGTCGGGATCACGATGCCCGAGCCGGGCGTGTCCCGCGTCGTCGCCGTCGACATCGCCGAGGCGCTGACGCTGGCGGAGGGCGTTGCCGCCGCTGCGGCATGACGCCGTTGCGCGTGACGTTTATCGAAAGCCTGCGTGCTATAGTCGGCGATCATTCCGTCGGCCGCTGAGCCGCACTGCCGCGAGGCTTTCGACACCGAATGCGCATTTCATCGTTGCAGCTGGGACTGATCGTGGCGGGCGTCGTGCTCGTCGTCGGTGTCCTGCTGTACAACGCATGGGTACTGCGGCGAGCGCGGCGCGCCCGCGTGCCGGCGCCGCTCGCGCCGTCCACGCCCCACGCGCGCGTCGAGCCTTCGTTGGGCCATGCGACCGACGCACCACGCGAGCCGGCTGTCACGCGCGACGCGGTGGCAGAGCCCGAAGCGGCATACGCCGACGACATCGCGATGGCTGCCGAGCCCCCATCCGGCGACGATCTCGTCGACCTCGAGACCCCCGCCATCAGTCGCACTGCACGCGAAGGCAGTGCCGACGCCGTGCCGCCGCCGACCCCTGGCGAGCGCGCGCCGGCGCCGCCATCGTTGCAGCGCGGCGTCCGTCGCGACACCGCGCCGCAACCGGACCCGGACATCGAGTCCGTGATCCTGTTCTCGCTGGCCGCACCGGTGACGGCCCCGGCGCTCGCGCCGGGCATGCATGCGCGCCTGGGCAAGCCGGTGCGCTGGTTCGGCCGCCGCGATGCGACCGGCGCGTGGCAGCGCCTGACGCCCGAGTCCACCGGCGCGTGGACCGACTGTGCCGCCTGCATGCTGCTGGCGGACCGCAGCGGCGCCGCCAGCCGCAACCAGATCGACGCGTTCGCGCGGATGGCGGCCGAGCTCGCGCCCACGCTCCCGGCCGCATTCACGCCACCGGTGATCAACGACGAAGTCGCGCGCGCCGAGGCGCTGGATCGGCTGTGCGCCGAGCTCGACATGCAGATCGGCATCACGATCCAGCGGACGGATGGCGGCACGATCGCCGGCACGCGGCTGCGCGGCGTCGCCGAGGCCAATGGCTTCCGGCTCGCGCCGACCGGCCGCTACGAATGGGTGCTCGAGGACACGGGCGCTGTGCTGTACACGCTGCAGAACCTGTCGGGCGAGCCGTTCAGCAACGATTCGCTGCGGATCAGCTCCGTGGCGGGCGTCGTCTGCGTGCTCGACGTGCCCTGCGTCGCCGAGCCTGCGCGTGCGTTCGACCAGATGAAGCTCGCGGCCGGGCGCCTGGCCAGGACGCTGGGCGGCGAGATGGTCGACGACAACCGCCGTCCGCTGGCCGAGGAGGCGCTGGCGCGCACGCGGGCAGAGGTCGTCGCCGCCGGCGATGCGTTGACGCGCGTCCACATCGAGCCGGGCAGCCCGCGCGCGCTCAAGCTGTTCTCGGCCTGAACGTCGCCGCCCGCGCGACCCGCCGGACACGCCATCCGTGACCGCGCCATCGTCCAGCCCCGCCCGCCGCGCTGCCGACCTGCGCGCGCGGATCGTCGACGCCAACCGGCGGTATTACGAGGACGACAACCCGGACCTCAGCGACGCGGAGTACGACGCGCTGTATCGTGAGCTCGAGGCGCTGGAGAAGGCGCATCCGGAGCTGGTCACGCCGGATTCGCCGACCCAGCGCGTCGGTGGCGGCCGCACGCAGGGGTTCGCCCCGGTGACGCACCGCGTCCCAATGCTGTCCATCCAGACGGCGACTGACACGACGGCTGCCGCGGCGCTCGAGTTCGACGCGCGGATCCGCCGCGACCTCGAGCTCGGACCCGACGCCCCGCCGGTCGCGTATTGCGCCGAGCTCAAGTTCGACGGCCTCGCGATGAGCCTGCGCTACGAGCACGGCGTGCTCACCATCGCGGCGACGCGCGGTGACGGGGAGACCGGCGAGGACGTGACGGCCAACGTGCGCAGGATTCCGGGCATTCCGGCCCGGCTTCGCGGCAACGCGCCGCCGGTGCTCGAAGTGCGCGGCGAGATCTACATGACGCGCGCCGATTTTGCCGCGCTGAACGAGCGCCAGGCGGCCGCCGGCGGCCGGCTGTTCGTGAACCCGCGCAATACCGCGGCCGGTGCGGTGCGCCAGCTCGATGCATCCGACGCCGTGGAGCGCCCGCTGCACTTCTTCGCCTATGCGCTGGGCGAGACGGACGGCTACGCGTTGCCGGCAACGCAGGGCGACCTGCTGCGTGCGCTGGCGCGCTTCGGCCTGCCGGTCAACGAGGACTGGCGCGTCGTGCAAGGCGGCGAGGGCCTGGCTGCGTTCTATGCGAGTGTCGAGGCACGGCGACACGCGCTGCCGTTCGAGATCGACGGCGTCGTCTACAAGGTCGACAGCCTCGCGCGGCAGCGCCAGCTGGGCTTCCGCACGCGCGAGCCGCGATGGGCCGTCGCGCACAAGTTTCCCCCGCAGGAAATGCCGACGACGCTGGTCGCGATCGACGTCCAGGTCGGCCGCACCGGCGCGGTGACACCGGTGGCACGCGTCGAGCCGGTGTTCGTCGGCGGCACGACGGTGACCAACGTCACGCTGCACAACGAGGACGAGATCCGGCGGCGTGACCTGCGCGTCGGCGACACGGTGATCGTGCGCCGTGCCGGCGACGTGATCCCGCAGATCGTGCGCTCGCTGCCCGAGCGCCGGCCGCGCGGCACGGAGCCGTGGGAGATGCCGACGCAATGCCCGGAGTGCGGTTCCGCGATCGTCCGGCTCCCCGACGAGGTCATCGCGCGCTGCGAGGGCGGCCTCGTGTGCCCGGCGCAGCGCAAGCAGGCGCTGCTGCATTTCGCGTCGCGCCGCGCGCTGGACATCGAGGGCCTCGGCGACAAGCTCGTCGACGCACTGGTCGACGGCGGCTTCGTGCATTCGGCCGCCGACATCTATGCACTGGACGTGCCGACGCTGGCGGCGCTGCCGCGGATGGCCGAGAAGAGCGCGGCCAACGTGCGCGCCGCGATCGACGCCAGTCGCACGACGACGCTGGCGCGCTTCATCTACGGCCTGGGCATCCGCCACGTCGGCGAGGCAAGCGCGCGCGACCTGGCCGCGCACTTCGGCGCACTCGACGCGCTGATGGCCGCGAGCGTCGACGCGTTGCTGGAGGTGCGCGACGTGGGACCGGTGCTTGCCGAGAGCGTCGAGCGTTTCTTCGCCGAGCCGCACAACCGCGCAGTCATCACCGCGCTGCGCAAGGCCGGCGTCCACTGGCCCGAGGGCCCGCCGCAGCGCGCAGCGGCGGAAGGTCCACTCGCAGGCCGCACACTGGTGCTCACCGGCACGCTGCCGCACCTGACGCGCGACGAAGCGAAGGCGATGATCGAGGCCGCCGGGGGCAAGGTCGCCGGATCCGTCTCGAAGAAGACCGATTACGTGGTTGCCGGCGAGGAGGCTGGCAGCAAGCTCGCGAAGGCCGAGGAACTCGGCGTCGCGGTGCTCGACGAGGCGGGCCTGCGCGCACTGCTGGGATGAATCGCGTCCCGTCCCCATCTTCCAACTTCCAACGACATTCCACGCCCCGATGAAGAAGATCACCAAAGCCGTATTCCCGGTCGCCGGACTCGGCAGCCGCTTCCTGCCGGTCACCAAGGCGAGCCCCAAGGAGATGCTGCCGGTCGTCGACAAGCCGCTGATCCAGTACGCGGTGGAGGAAGCCGCCGCCGCCGGCATCACCGACATGATCTTCATCACGGGCCGCAACAAGCGCGCGATCGAGGATCACTTCGACAAGGCCTACGAGCTCGAGACGGAGCTTGCGCTGCGCAACAAGAAAGCGCTGCTGGACACCGTGCAGGCGGCCACGCCGCCCGGCATCAACTGCATCTACATCCGCCAGACGGAGGCGCTGGGCCTGGGCCATGCGGTGCTGTGCGCGGCGCCGGTGCTCGGCGATGAGCCGTTCGCCGTGTTGCTGGCCGACGACCTGATCGACGCCAACGTGCCCGCGATGAAGCAGATGGTCGACGTCGCGATCCGCGAGAACGCGTCGACGATCGCGGTGATGGAGGTCGCGCCCGACGAGACGTCCAGCTACGGCATCGTCGAGGCTGCGGCAGAGGCGGCGGACCCGCGGCTCGGGCGCATCACGCGGATGGTGGAGAAGCCCAAGCCGGGCACGACGACGTCGACGCGCGCGGTGATCGGCCGCTACGTGTTCACGCACCGGATCCTCGATCACCTGCGCAACCAGCCGCCCGGGGCCGGTGGCGAGATCCAGCTCACCGACGGCATCGTCAAGCTGATGGCGGAGGAGCGCGTCGTCGCCTATGCGTTCGACGGCCGGCGTTACGACTGCGGCAGCAAGCTGGGGTACCTCGAAGCCGGCGTCGAGCTCGGCATGAAGCACCCGGAAACGGGCCCTGCGTTCCGCGCCTACCTCACGAAGCTGCGCGGATGACGCTCAACGAGCTGCGTTACGTCGTCGCGGTCGCGCACGAGCGCAGCTTCGGCCGGGCGGCCGCCCGGTGCTTCGTCAGCCAGCCGGCGCTGTCGGTGGCCATCCAGAAGCTCGAGGACGAGCTGGGCGCGCCGCTGTTCGAGCGCGGCAAGAACGAAGTGACGGTGACGCCGGTCGGCGAGCGCATCGTCGCGCAGGCCCAGCGGGTGCTGGAGGAGGCGACCCGGCTGCGCGACATCGCGAAGGCCGGCGCCGATCCGCTCGTGGGTCCCTTGAGCCTCGGCGTGATCTACACGGTCGCGCCTTACCTGCTGCCGGACCTGGTGCCCGCGCTGCGGGCGCGCGCACCGGCGATGCCGCTCGACATCGAGGAGAACCTGACCGAGGAGCTCGAGGCCGCGCTGAAGAACGGGCGCATCGACGCGGCGATCATCGCGCTGCCGTTCGCGCCACCCGGGGTTGTCACCGAGTTCCTGTACGAGGAGCCGTTCGAGGTCGTCGTGCCGCACGACCATCGCTGGGCGAGCCGCAAGGCGATCGACCCGGCGGAACTTGCGGGCGAACACGCGATCCTTCTCAATGCGGGTCATTGCTTCCGCGACCAGGTGCTGGACGCGTGTCCCGAGCTGAGCCATGGCGACGCGCAAGTGGCGCGCACGAGCTCGCTGGAGACGGTGCGCAACATGGTGGCGTCGGGGCTCGGCATCTCGATCCTGCCACGCGATGCGCTGAAGCCGCGCTACCGCGATCCGCTCGTCACCGCGATCCCGTTCGCGAAGCCGGTGCCGACGCGGCGCATCGCGCTCGCGCATCGGAAGAGCTTCCCGCGGCCCGCAGCGATCGCGGCGGTGCGCGACGCGGTGGCCGCGTGCCGGCCCGGGTCCGTCGTCGCTGCACGCGGGCGCGAAAAATAGCGTCGGGCCCGGCCAAAAAAAAAGGGATTACGCTTCGCACGTAATCCCTTGGTTCGATGTGGTGGGCGATACTGGGTTTGAACCAGTGACCCCTGCCGTGTGAAGGCAGTGCTCTACCGCTGAGCTAACCGCCCCGCGAACCCAGACAGGAGCCGAGATTTAACCACATCGGGCGAGCGAGCGGCAACCTATTGAATGCGCGGTTTCGGTGCGTCCCAAGCACCAAAACAGGGCTCAGTAACGCACCGACACGGTGCATATACGGCGTCCGTGCAAACGGATACAATTAACACCCTGATCCACCGCTCCTTTTTCGGATGGCTCGCGCCTTGCTACGATCGCGGCAGTCCTCTTTTGCACTGCAATGAATTCCCCACCCTACGACGAGATGCGTACCCCCGACGGCCACACCCGTCGGCACTACCTTCCGTTCAACGAGTGGCTCAACGAAGCGTCGCCGCAGCTCATCGCGCAGAAGCGTGAAGAGGCGGATCGCGCCTTCCACCGGCTCGGGATCACGTTTGCGGTCTACGGCGAACAGGAAGGCACCGAGCGGCTGATCCCGTTCGACCTCGTGCCGCGGATCATCCCGGGCAGCGAGTGGGCTGCGCTCGAACGCGGGCTCACCCAACGCGTCAATGCGTTGAACGCGTTCCTGCGGGACGTCTACCACGGTCAGGAAATCCTCGCCGCCGGCAAGGTCCCGCGCGAACGCATCCTCAACAACACCCAATACCGGCGCGAGATGCACGGCGTCGACCTGCCGGGCGGCATCTACGCGCATATCGCGGGTATCGACGTCGTCCGCGCCGGCGCGGGCGAGTGGTACGTTTTGGAGGACAACCTGCGCGTGCCGTCCGGCGTCTCGTACATGCTCGAGAACCGCAAGATGATGATGCGGCTCTTTCCCGAGATCTTCGCGATGCAGTCGGTCCGGCCGGTCGAGCACTACCCGGGGATGCTGCTCGAGAACCTGCACGGCGTGGCGCCGGCAGGCGAGGACCAGCCGACGGTCGCCGTGCTGACGCCCGGACCCTACAACTCCGCGTACTTCGAGCACGCGTTCCTCGCGCAGCAGATGGGCGTCGAGCTCGTCGAGGGGCAGGATCTCTTTGTGCGCGACAACACGGTCTACATGCACACGACCAAGGGCCCGCAGCGCGTGCACGTGATCTACCGCCGTGTCGACGACGACTTCCTGGACCCGGCCCACTTCCGCGCCGATTCCACGCTGGGGGTACGCGGCCTGTTCGACGCCTACCGCGCCGGCCGCGTCACGCTTGCCAACGCGATCGGCACGGGCATCGCCGACGACAAGTCGATCTACCCCTACGTGCCGGACATGATCCGGTTCTACCTCGGCGAGGAGCCCATCCTCAACAACGTCCCGACGTACAAGCTGTATGTCGAGGAGGAGCGCGAATACGCGCTCGCGCACCTCGAGGAGCTGGTGGTCAAGGAGACGCACGGCGCCGGCGGCTACGGGATGCTGATCGGCCCGCGCTCCACCGCCGCGGAGCGCGAGGAATTCCGGCACCGGATCCTCGCCCATCCGGACCAGTACATCGCGCAGCCGACGCTGGCGTTGTCCACGTGCCCGACGCTCGTGGAGGAGGGCGTCGCCCCGCGGCACATCGACCTCCGGCCCTACGTGCTGTCCGGCAAGACCGTGCAGATCGTGCCCGGCGGCCTCACGCGCGTCGCCTTGCGCAAGGGCTCGCTGGTCGTCAACTCGTCGCAGGGCGGCGGTACGAAGGACACCTGGGTGGTGGCGGACGACTGATGCTCTCGCGTACGGCCAACGAGTTGTTCTGGATGGCGCGCCACATCGAGCGGGCCGAGAACACGGCGCGCCTGCTCGACGTCACGTACCGGACGTCGCTGCTGCCCTACCAGCTCCGCGAGCCGGGCGTCACCTGGGCCGAGCCATGGGCGGTGCCGCTGGTGACCTCGGGCCTCGCGACCGCGTTCTACCTCAAGTACGGCGAGATGACGGCAGAGAACGTGCTGCGCTTCATGATCCTGGACGCCGGCAACCCGTCGTCGATCTTCTGCGCGTTGCGCGCGGCCCGCGAGTCGGCGCGCTCGGTGCGCGGCGCGATCACGTCCGAGATGTACGAGGACCTGAACGCCGCGTGGCTCGAGATGCGCGTGCTGGACTACGACGCGATCGAGCAGCAGGGCGCGCAGCAATTCTTCGAGTGGGTGAAGATGCGCTCGCACCTGTTCCGTGGCGTGACGTTCGGCACGATGCTGCGCGACGAGGCCTACCACTTCATCCGGCTCGGCACGCACATCGAGCGCGCCGACAACACGGCGCGCATCCTCGACACCAAGTACCACATCCTGCTGCCGTCGGCGGCGGACGTCGGCGGCGCCGTCGACTACTACCAGTGGGCATCGCTGCTGCAGTCGCTGTCGGGGCTCGAGGCGTATCGCAAGATCTACAGCGACGCGATCTCGCCGCGCAAGGTGGCCGAGCTCCTGATCCTGCGGGGCGACATGCCACGCTCGCTGCTGTCGTGCATGTACCTGATCAACGACACGCTGGAGCGCATCTGCGACGACCGCAGCAAGGAACTGCTGCGGATGGGCGGCGAGCTGCACGCGCGGCTGCGCTTCGGACGCACGGACGGCATCATCCGCCGCGGGCTGCACGAGTACCTGATGGACTTCCTCGAGCGCATCTCCGCGCTTGGCGACGAGATCAACCGCCGCTTCCTCGTGCCGACGCTCTGAAGCCGGCGGCCCCGGTGGCCGCCTTCCGCTAAACTCCGACCTTTTGCCGCTAGGACCGCCAGGCCGTCGCATGACTTATTGCGTTGCCATGTCGCTGGAAGCCGGGATGATCTTCGCGTCCGACTCGCGGACCAATGCCGGCGTCGACCAGATCGCGCGCTTTTCCAAGATGCGCTCGTTCGTCCGCGACGGCGACCGCGTGATCGTCATGCTGTCGTCGGGCAACCTGTCGATCACGCAGAACGCGGTCAACGTGCTCGAGCAGCGCAACCGCAATGGCGACGCTGAGCCCAACATCATGAACGCGCTGTCGATGTTCGACGTCGCGCGCCTGCTGGGCGACGCGCTGCGCGAGGTGAAGACCCGCGATGGGCCTTATCTTGTCCAGAACAACATCGACTCGTCGGCCAACTTCATCGTCGGCGGCCAGGTCCGCGGCGAGCCGCCGCGGCTGTTCCACGTCTATGGCGAAGGCAACTTCATCGAGGCCACCGCCGAGACCTGCTACTTCCAGATCGGCGAGAGCAAGTACGGCAAGCCGGTGATCGACCGTGTCGTCAATCGCCAGACCACGCTGACGGACGCGACCAAATGCGTGCTCGTGTCGTTCGACTCGACGATGCGCTCGAACATCTCGGTCGGGCTGCCGATCGACCTCCTGGTTTACGAGGCGGACTCGCTGCACACCGGGCTCTCGCGCCGGATCGACGAGACGGACCCCTATTTCCAGATGGTGCACACGCAATGGGGGGAAGGGCTGCGTCGCGTGTTCGCGCAGCTGCCGGACCCCGACTGGACCTGAAGGCGGCCGAACGATGGCCATTCGCGTCGCGCTCACCCACCGCACCCGCTACCGCTTCGATCGCCTGGTCCACCTGTCGCCGCACGAGGTCCGGTTGCGGCCGGCGCCGCATACACGCACCCCGATCCTCAGCTACTCGCTGCGCGTGACGCCCGCGCAGCACTTCCTCAACTGGCAGCAGGACCCGTACGGCAACTGGATCGCGCGCGTCGTGTTCCCGGACATGACGCGCGAGCTGGAGGTGGTGGTCGACCTGACGGCTGACCTCACGGTCATCAACCCGTTCGACTTCTTTGTCGAGGAGTACGCCGAGCATTTCCCGTTCGCGTATTCGCCGATGCTGGCGAAGGAGCTCGCGCCGTTCCTGGAGACGCTGCCGCTGACGCCGCGCCTGGGTGACTGGATCGAAGCGTTCCGCAAGACGGTCACGCCGGACGAGGCGACCGTCAACATGCTCGTGCGGCTCAACCAGAAGTTGCAGGGCGACATCCGCTACCTCGTGCGGATGGAGCCCGGCGTGCAGGCACCCGAGGAGACGCTCGCGCTCGCATGCGGCTCGTGCCGCGACTCCGGCTGGCTGCTCGTGCAGATCCTGCGCCACCTGGGCATCGCGGCGCGCTTCGCGTCCGGCTACCTGATCCAGCTCGTCGCCGACCAGAAGGCGCTGGATGGCCCCTCCGGCACGGACAAGGACTTCACCGACCTGCACGCGTGGGCCGAGGCGTACATTCCCGGCGCGGGCTGGATCGGCTTCGATCCCACGTCCGGGCTGCTCGCCGGTGAAGGCCACATCCCGCTCGCATGCACGGCCGAGCCGGGCAGCGCCGCGCCGGTCATGGGCTATACGGACCGGTGCGAAGTCGACTTCAGCGTCGAGATGAAGGTCGCGCGCGTCCACGAGGACCCGCGCGTGACCAAGCCGTACAGCGACGCACAATGGTCGGCGATCGACGCGCTGGGCGAGCGCGTCGACGTCGACCTGAAGCAGCTCGACGTGCGGCTGACGCAGGGCGGCGAACCCACGTTCGTGTCGATCGACGACATGGATGGCGCGGAGTGGAACTACACGGCGATGTCGCCGGCCAAGCGCAAACTTGCCGAGACGCTGCAGCGCCGGCTGGCGGCGCGCTTCGCGCCCGGCAGCCTGCTGCACATCGGGCAGGGCAAGTGGTATCCGGGCGAGCCATTGCCACGCTGGGCGCTGGGCATCTTCTGGCGCGTCGACGGCGAGCCGCTGTGGAACGACGTCAAGCGCCTCGCCAACTCGAGCGAGGAGGGCAAGGCGACCCTCCCCGATCTCGCGAGCTTCGCGCAGGCGCTGACCGCCGCGCTGGGTTTGCCGGTCGAGCGGCTGCTGACTGTCTACGAAGATGCGCCCAAGCTGCTGGTCGCGGAATCCGCGCTGCCGGAAGAAGTCGATCCGCTGAAGGCGGACCTGTCCAAGCCCGGCGAACGTGCGCGTCTTGCGCGACTGTTGCAGGCAGGCCTCGAGAAGCCGGCGGGCTTCGTGCTGCCGTTGAAGGCGCGTGCGGATGCCGCGCCGGCCGTCGTCTGGCAGACGAGCCCATGGCCGCTGCGCCGCGAGCGCCTGTACGCCGTAGGCGGCGATTCGCCGCTGGGCCTGCGGCTACCGCTCGGTTCGCTGCCGGATGTGCTGCCCGACGAAGGGCCGCTCGACCCGTTCGCCGAACGCGGCGCGCTGCTCGCGCGCAAGGACGCTGCAGGCAAGGCGCGGGCACACGACGATCATCGGCGCGAAGTGGTCAAGACCGCGCTCGCGTTCGAGGTGCGCAACCGCCACCTGTCGGTGTTCATGCCGCCGCTCGAGCGGCTCGAAAGCTATGTCGCGCTGCTCGCCGCGATCGAGGACGTGGCCGCCGCGCGCGACGTCACGCTGCTGATCGAGGGCTATGCACCGCCGCGCGACCCGCGGATCCGCACGCTCGCCGTGACGCCGGATCCGGGCGTCATCGAGGTCAACGTGCAGCCGGCCGCCCACTGGCGCGAGCTGATGGACACCAGCGAGACGCTGTACGCGGAAGCACGCGAGACGCGGCTCGCCACCGAGAAGTTCATGCTCGACGGCCGGCACACCGGCACCGGCGGCGGCAATCACGTCACGCTCGGCGCGGCCACGCCGGCGGACAGCCCGCTGCTGCGGCGCCCGGACCTGCTGCAAAGCCTTGTCACGTATTGGCAGAACCATCCGTCGCTGTCGTACCTGTTCTCGGGGATGTTCATCGGGCCCACGAGCCAGGCCCCGCGTGTCGACGAAGCGCGCGACGACCGGTTGTACGAGCTCGAGATCGCGTTCCAGCAACTCGCGCGCGTCCAGGAGAGCGGCAAGGAAACGCCGCAACCGTGGCTCACGGACCGGCTGCTGCGCCACCTGCTGACGGACCTGACCGGCAACACGCACCGCGCCGAGTTCTCGATCGACAAGCTCTATTCACCGGATGGGCCCACCGGCCGCCTGGGCCTGCTCGAGTTCCGCGCGTTCGAGATGCCGCCGCACTGGCGGATGTCCGCGGTGCAGATGCTGCTGCTGCGCGCGCTGGTCGCGCGCTTCTGGCGCACGCCGTACGCGGGCAAGCTCATTCCCTGGGGAACCGCGCTGCACGACCGGTGGCTGCTGCCGCACTACGTCGAGCGCGACATCCACGACGTCGTCGTCGAGCTGCAGCGCGCGGGGTATGCGTTCGCGCCGGAATGGTTCGCGCCGTTCGTCGAGTTTCGCTTCCCGCGCTATGGCACCGTCGCCGTCGACGACGTCACGCTGGAGCTGCGCCAGGCGATCGAGCCGTGGCACGTGCTCGGCGAGGAAGCAAGCAGCAGCGGCACCGCGCGCTACGTCGACTCCTCGGTCGAACGGATGCAGGTGCGCGCGACCGGCATGATCCCCGGGCGCCACGTGATCGCGTGCAACCGCCGCCCGGTGCCGATGACGTCGACCGGCGTGCCGGGCGAGTACGTCGCCGGCGTCCGCTATCGCGCGTGGAACCCGCCGTCGGCGCTGCATCCGACGATCGGCGTGCAGGCGCCGCTGACGTTCGACCTCGTCGACACGTGGGCGGAGCGCGCGCTCGGCGGCTGCACGTACCACGTCGCCCACCCGGGTGGACGCAACTACGAGACGTTCCCGGTCAACGCCAACGAGGCCGAGGCCCGGCGCGTCGCGCGCTTCGCGCCCAATGGCCATACGCCCGGCCCGATGACGGTGCCTGCGGAACCGGCGAATCCGGCGTTGCCGACGACGCTCGACCTGCGCTGGAACGCGAAGGCCTGAGTTCACGATGCCCGGCATCCGCACACGTTTCGCGCCGAGCCCGACCGGGTTCATCCACCTCGGCAATATCCGCTCCGCACTGTTCCCGTGGGCGTTCGCGCGCCACGCGGGCGGCACGTTCATCCTGCGCATCGAGGACACGGATACCGAGCGCTCGACGCCGGAGGCCACGCAGGGGATCATCGACGCGATGGCGTGGCTGGGCCTCGACTACGACGAAGGCCCGTACTTCCAGATGCAGCGGATGGACCGCTATCGCGCGGTGCTCGACGACATGCTGGCGCGCGGCCTCGCCTACCACGACTACATGAGCGAGGCCGAGCTCGACGCGCTGCGCGAGGCGCAGATGGCGCGCGGCGAGAAGCCGCGCTACGACGGTCGCTGGCGCCCGGAGAACGCCACGGGCAGGGCGCCGCCGCCAGGCGTTGCGCCGGTCATCCGCTTCCGCAATCCCGACGCCGGTGTCGTCGCTTGGGACGACGCGGTGAAAGGCCCGATCGCGATCGCCAACGCGGAGCTTGACGACCTCGTCATCGCGCGCGCCGACGGTACGCCGACGTACAACTTCTGTGTCGTCGTCGACGACCTCGAGATGAACATCACGCACGTGATCCGGGGCGACGACCACGTCAACAACACGCCGCGGCAGATCAACATGATCCGCGCGCTGGGCGCGACGCCGCCGGTGTACGGCCACCTGCCGACCGTCCTGACGCCGGAGGGCGACAAGCTGTCCAAGCGGCACGGCGCGCGCGGCGTGCTGCAGTACCGCGACGACGGCTATCTGCCGGAGACGATCGTCAACTATCTCGCGCGGCTGGGCTGGTCGCATGGTGACGACGAGGTGTTCGCCGTCGACCAGTTCGTCAACTGGTTCGACCTCTCCGGCCTGCATCCGTCGCCGGCGCGCTTCGACCCCGCCAAGCTCGAGTGGCTCAACCAGGAACACATCAAGCGGCTCGCGCCGGACGTGCTCGCGGCGCGGCTCGCGCCGTTCGTCGCGGCGCGCGGACTCGACGTCGCGCGCGGCCCTGCGTTGGCGGACGTCGCTGCGCTGCTGCGCGACCGTGCGCCGACGCTGGTCGCGATGGCAGAGCAGGCCGCGTACTTCTATCGCGCGCCGGACGTGACCGCGGAGATGACGGCGCCGCTCAACGAGCGCAACCGCGCGGCGCTCGCCAACGTCGCGGCCAAGCTCGCCGCCACCGACGGCACGCGCGAGGCGATCGCGGCACTGCTCAAGGCGACCGCGGCCGAGCACCAGCTGAAGGCAGGCGAGGTCATGATGCCGGTACGCTGGCTCGTCACCGGCAGCGGGCACACGCCGGCGATCGACGCGATCCTCGCCTTGGTGGGCCGCGCCGAAGCGCAGGCCCGGATCGAGCGCGGCCTCGCCGCCTGAATCCGCGGAGCGGGCGATGACGCGCTGGGTACGCTTTCGCAAGGGTGACGCCGTCGGCTTCGGTACGCTCGACGGGACGTCGATCGCCGTGCACGCGGGCGACATGTTCGCGCATCCGCAAGCCACCGGCGACACGTACGCGCTGGATGACGTCGCGTTGCTGATGCCGTGTACGCCGGGCAAGGTGCTCGGCATGTGGCGCAACTATCGCGCGCTCAATCACAAGAACGGCGTGTCGGACCCGGTCGATCCGCTGTACTTCATCAAGGCGAACACGTCGCTGGCGGATCCCGGTACGACAATCCGGCCGCCCACCGGCTTCAGCGGCACGGTCATCTTCGAGGGCGAGCTGGGTGTCGTGCTGGGCAAGCAGGCGACGGCCGTCGATCCCGACGCGGCGGAAGCCTGCATCTTCGGCTACACGTGCGTCAACGACGTCACGGCCACCGAACCGTTGCAGGACACCGTGTTCCCGCATTGGACGCGCGCGAAGGGCTTCGACACGTTCGGCCCGCTGGGTCCCTGCATCCGGACCGATCTCGACTGGCGCGCGGCGCACGTGCGCGTGCTGCTCGACGGCGTCGAGCGCCAGAACTATCCGCTGGCCGACATGGTGATGTCGCCGGCGACGCTCGTCAGCCGGTTGTCGTGGGATATGACGCTGATGCCGGGCGACGTCATCGCGGTCGGCACGTCGGTGGGCGTCGGGCGACTCAAGCCCGGGTGCACGGTGTCCGTCGAGATCGACGGGATCGGTGCGCTGACGAATCGCTACGGCTGAGCCAGCGCCGGTGC
>JAFEDG010000154.1 GCA_018241745.1 Pseudomonadota bacterium | reverse complement strand
GCGCGCGCTGCGGACGCCCGCGGCGACGTGCGCGCCGCCCTGGTCGCGTGGCGGGACGTGTACTGTGGTGACCCGTATGACGTCGAGGCCACGCGCCGGTTCGCCGCCTGTTGCGCCGCGCGGGGCGACTCGGTGGCGGCCGCTGATATCCTCCGCCAGGGCGTGACGCTCGCGCCCGCCGCGACCGCGTTGTGGCACGACCTGGCCGCCACGCTCGCGCGCGCCGGGCGCCACGCCGAGGCGCAGCAGGCCGCCGCGCACGCGGCGACGCTTCCGACCTGACTTCCGTACACGATGACACGCAACGACACCCTGTTCGACCGCGCGCAACGCAGCATTCCCGCGGGCGTCAATTCGCCGGTCCGCGCGTTCCGCTCCGTGGGCGGCACGCCGCGCTTCCTCGTGCGCGGCGCGGGCTGCCACGTGTGGGATGCCGACGGCACGCGCTACATCGACTACGTCGGCTCGTGGGGACCGGCGATCGTCGGCCACGCGGAGCCCACGGTCGTGCGTGCCGTGCAGGCGCGTGCTGCGGACGGCCTGTCGTTCGGCGCGCCGACGGAACTCGAGGTCGAGATGGCGGAGACGCTGATCCGGCGCCTGCCGTCGCTCGAACTCGTGCGGCTCGTGTCGTCGGGTACCGAGGCGACGATGTCGGCGCTGCGTGTCGCCCGCGGCTATACCGGGCGGTCGAAGATCGTGAAGTTCGAGGGTTGCTACCACGGCCACGGCGACAGCCTGCTGGTGAAGGCCGGCTCGGGTGCGCTGACATTCGGCCAGCCGTCGTCGGCCGGCGTGCCGCCGGCGATCGCCAACGAGACAGTCGTGCTGCCCTACAACGATGCCGAAGCGTTGCGCGCGCTGTTCGCGGCCGACGGCGGTGCGATTGCGGCGGTGATCGTCGAGCCGATCGCGGGCAACATGAACCTCGTGCGGCCGGTGCCCGGCTTTCTCGAGACGCTGCGCGAACTGTGCGATGCGCACGGCAGCGTGCTGATCTTCGACGAGGTGATGACCGGCTTCCGCGTGCACCCGCAAGGCGTGCAGGGCCTCACCGGCGTGACGCCCGACCTCACCACGCTCGGCAAGGTCATCGGTGGCGGCATGCCGGTCGGTGCGTTCGGCGGCAAGCGCGCGATCATGAACGTCGTCGCGCCGCTCGGGCCGGTGTACCAGGCGGGCACGCTGTCCGGCAATCCGGTGGCGGTCGCCGCGGGCTTGGCGACGCTCGCGCTGACGGAAGCGCCCGGGTTCTACGAGCGGCTCGCCGCGCGTACCCGCGCATTCTGCGACGGGCTCGTGTCCGCGGCGCGTGACGCCGGCGTCGAGTTCTGCGCCGACAGCGTGGGCGGCATGTTCGGCCTGTATTTCTCGCCGCGCGTGCCGACGTCCTACGCCGAGGTGATGCAAGGCGACAAGGAGCGCTTCCATCGCTTCTTCCACGCGATGCTCGACGCGGGCGTCTACCTCGCGCCGTCCGCGTACGAGGCGGGATTCGTGTCGGCGGCGCACGACGACGACGCGCTGGCGGCAACGCTCGCGGCGGCACGCGTGGCGTTTGCTGCCGCGCGCGGGTGATGGCGCGAAGGGCACGATGACGACGGGACCGATGGCCGGGGCGGCCGTCCACGACCCCCACCCGGCGCCGCTGGTCGGGGCGCTGATCGCTGGCACGCAGAAGGGTGGCACCAGCGCGCTCTCGACGTATTTTGCCGAGCACCCCGAGATCGGGATGCCGCGCATCAAGGAGGTCCACTACTTCGACAGCGACACGGTGTTCGCGGGGGGGCAGCCCGACGCTGCCGCGTACGAGGCGCAGTTCCCGCGACGCAGCGGGGTGCGCATCTTCTGCGACGCGACGCCGATCTACATGTTCTGGGCCCAGGCACCGGAGCGCATCCATCGCTACAACCCGGCGATGAAGTGGATTCTGCTGCTGCGCAACCCCATCACGCGCGCGTATTCGCAGTGGAACATGAACGTCAAGAAGGGGCGCGAGCCCCTGTCGTTCGAACAGGCGCTGCAAGCGGAGGCCGGGCGCACGGCGGCCGTCGCGCCGGGGCAGTCGCGCCACGCGTCGTACGTCGCGCGGGGGCGCTACAGCGAGCAGATCACGCGGATCCGCCGCTGGTTTCCGGCCGAGCAGCTGCTGGTGCTGCCGAGCGACGCGCTGCAGTACCAGCCGGCGCCGACGCTGGCCGCGGTGGCGTCGTTCCTCGGCGTCGGCCCGTTCCCCCGCGCCGCGCCGCGCGAGGTATTCCGGCTGCCCTACGAGGCGCCGATGCCAGCGGGTGCCCGCGCCTTCCTCCACGCCGCGTTCGCCCCGGAGTTCGACCGGCTGGAGCAAATGCTGGGCTGGGATCTGCGGCCGTGGCGCGAGCCGCCGCCGAACGTGGAAAACCGGTGAAAAAGCCTTATGCGACGAGGATTTGCGTGCGGCCGCGCAGGGCCCCCATGGTAAACTTGCCGACCTTTTTGGAGGGGGTGACGCACGGTGCGCACGCCCGGTCGGCATGGCTGAAGACACGGAACGGAAGCGCTTAGGCGAGCTGTTGATCGAGCGCGGCAAGCTGGATGCCGCGGCGCTCGAACGCGCGTTGCGGCTCCAGCAGGATTCCGGCGGCAAGCTCGGGTCGCTGCTCGTCACGCTGGGCCTCGTCGCGCAGCGCGACGTCTCCGAGGCGCTCGCGGTCCAGCTGGGACTGCCGATGCTCGAGGCGGCCGGCTATCCCGAACTGCCGATCCTCGAGGAGCGCGTGTCGGCCCGCTTCCTGCGCGATGCGCGCGCGTTGCCGGTGCGCGAGGACGACAGCGAGCTCGCGCTCGCGATGGTCGATCCCACCGACACGTTCACGATCGACGCGTTCTCGATGGTGACCGGGCGCACGGTGCGGCCGATGGTGGCGCTGCCGACGGAGCTCGACGCTGCGCTCGAGCGCCTGTATGGCGCCGGCAAGTCCGCGCAGGGGCAGATCGTCGGCGACCTGGAGCAGCGCGTCGACGAGCTGGCGCTGGACGCCGACGTCCAGCAGCTGAAGGACCTCGCGTCCGAGGCGCCGGTCATCCGCCTCGTGTCGCTGCTGATCACCAACGCGCTCGAGGCGCGCGCATCCGACATCCACATCGAGCCGTTCGAGAACCGGCTGATCGTGCGCTACCGGATCGACGGCGTGCTGCACGAGATCGAGTCGCCGCCCAAGCGGCTGTCGGCCGCGGTGATCTCGCGCGTCAAGATCATGGCCAACCTCGACATCGCCGAGCGCCGGCTGCCGCAGGACGGCCGCATCCGGCTGCGCATCCAGGGCAAGGAGATCGACCTGCGCGTGTCGACGGTGCCGACGATGCACGGCGAGTCGGTGGTCATGCGGATCCTGGACAAGGGCGGCGTGACGCTCGACTTCGACCGGCTGGGCTTCCTCGAGGACACGCTCGAGCAGTTCCTGAAGGCGCTGCTGCAGCCCAACGGCATCCTGCTCGTCACCGGGCCCACGGGCTCGGGCAAGACGACGACGCTGTACACGGCCCTCGACCGCCTCAACAAGCCCGACGTGAAGATCCTCACTGTGGAGGACCCGGTCGAGTATCAAATGGCGGGGATCAACCAGATCCAGGTCAAGCCGCAGATCGACCTCACGTTCGCCAACGCGCTGCGCTCGATCGTGCGCCAGGACCCGGACGTGATCATGATCGGCGAAATCCGGGACCTGGAGACGGCACAGATTGCCGTGCAGTCCGCGCTGACCGGCCACCTGGTGCTGTCCACCGTCCACACGAACGACGCGCCGTCGACGGTAAACCGTTTGCTCGACATGGGCGTTGAGGACTACCTGCTGACGTCCACGGTCGTCGGCATCCAGGCGCAGCGGCTCGTGCGCACGCTGTGCCCGCATTGCAAGGAGCCTTACCAGGCGCTGCCCGAGGTCGTGGAGCAGATGGGCCTCAAGCGCTTCGCGCCGACGGGGCACGTGACGCTGTACCACGCGAAGGGTTGCGCAAGCTGCGCCAACACCGGCTACACGGGGCGCGTCAGCATCATCGAGATGATGAACATCACCGACGCGCTGCGCACGCTGGTCATGAAGCACGCGACGGCCACCGACTTGAAGGCGCAGGCGGTGAAGGACGGGATGATCACGATGTACGAGGACGGGTTGCGCAAGGCGGTGATGGGCATCACGACGATCGAGGAAGTCCTGCGCGCGACACGCGAGGACTGACGCTCGATGCCCGTCTTCCGCTACAAGGCCGTCTCCAACGCCGGCGAGCTCGCCACGGGCGAGCTCGAGGCCGCGAACGAGGCCGAGATCGTCGGCAAGCTGCGCGACCAGGGGCTGATGCCGATGCAGGTGTCCGTCGCGAGCGGCAGCGGTGGCGCGGTCGCCAAGGCGGGCGGCGGCGGCGCGCAAACGTCGTGGTTCACGCCCAAGCGGGTCACGGCCGACCAGCTGATGTCGATCACGCGCGAGCTCGCGACGCTGCTGCGCGCGGGACTCCCGCTCGACCGCGCGCTGGAAACGCTGATCGGGCTCGCCCCCACGCCGGCGGTCCGCACGCTGCTGCAGGGCGTGCGCGACGACGTGCGCGGCGGCAAGTCGCTGTCGCAGGCGCTCGACGCGCGGCGCGACGTGTTCTCGCGCTTCTACGTGAACATCGTGCGCGCGGGCGAGGCGGGCGGCGCGCTCGGCGCCGTCCTGACGCGGCTCGCGGACACGATGGAGCGCAACAAGGAGCTGAAGGGCACGATCGCGTCGGCGATGATCTACCCGATCATCCTGATCTGCGTCGCCGTCGTTTCGGTCATGGTGCTGCTGCTGTTCGTCGTGCCGCAGTTCAAGTCGCAGTTCGCGCAGGCCGGCAAGTCGCTGCCGCTGCCGACGACGCTCGTGATCGCCGCCGGCGAGATCGTCCACGACTGGTGGTGGCTGCTCGCCATCGGCGTCGTCGTGGCCGTCTGGTGGGGCCGGCGCCTGTTCGCGAGCCCCGCGTTCCGCCGGCGCTTCGATGCGTGGGTGCTGCGCCGCGCGCTGCTCGGCGAGCTCGTCGCCAAGATCGAGACGGCGCGCTTCTCGCGCAC
The DNA here is from genome assembly GCA_018241745.1 of Pseudomonadota bacterium. Classification (GTDB taxonomy): domain Bacteria; phylum Pseudomonadota; class Gammaproteobacteria; order Burkholderiales; family Casimicrobiaceae; genus VBCG01. The sequence continues at coordinate 34,705 of JAFEDG010000154.1, read as the reverse complement.
GCTGGGCACGCTGCTCGGCAACGGTGTCACGCTGCTCGCCGGCCTGTCGATCGTCAAGGAAACGATGGGCAATGCGGTGATGGGCGACGCGCTCGACGGCGTGATCGCGAGCCTGCGCGAGGGGAAGGGCTTCGGCCGGCCGCTGATGGCCACCGGCGTCTACCCGCGCCTTGCGACGCAGATGATCCTCGTCGGCGAGGAATCGGGGCGGCTCGAGGAGATGCTGAACCGTGTCGCCGACGTGTACGACCGCGAGGTCCAGGTCGTCATCAAGCGCTTCCTTGCCGTCATGGAGCCCGTGATGATCCTCGGGCTCGCGGTCATCGTGGGCTTCATCGTGCTGTCGATCCTGCTCGGCGTGCTGGGCATGAGTGAACTCGTCAGCTAGCGGCCCGGTCATATCCGGCCGCGCGCCACGCCACGGAAGGCGGCCGCGCACGGCCAATCCAGGGAGTTCGGAGGCAACATGAATCGACGCATCAAGCAGGCCGGCATGACGATGATGGAGCTGCTCGCCGTGCTCGTGATCATCGGCATCGTCATGGGGGTCGTGGGCAGCAAGTTCATCGGGCAGGCGGAAGAGGCCAAGCGCAAGGCGGCCAAGATCGAGATCGGGCAGATCGGGCAGGCGCTCGACCTGTTCAAGCTGGAGATCGGCCGCTACCCGACGACGTCGGAAGGGCTGCAGGCGCTCGTCCAGGCGCCGCCCGGCGTGTCCAACTGGAACGGGCCGTACTGGAAGAACGGCACGCTGCCCAAGGACCCGTGGAAGAACGACTACAAGTACACGGCGCCCGGCCAGCACGGCCTGTACGACATCGTGTCGATGGGCCCCGACGGCCAGGAAGGCGGCGACGGCCCCAACCGCGATATCACGAGCTGGGACGAGTGACGCGGGACGCGCACCGTTCGCACGCGGCCCGCGCACCCGGTTGCGGCGGGGCGGCGGTGCGCGGCTTCTCGATGATGGAGCTGCTGATCGTGCTCGCGATCACGGCCATCATCGCGGCGTTCACCGTGCCGATGATCGGCAACGGACCGTCGGGCGCCGCGCTGCGCGGCGGCGCGCGCGAGCTCGCCGCCGGCCTGCGCTTCGCGCGCAGCGAGGCAGTCGCGCAGCGGCACGAGACGTTCGTCGCGCTGGACCTCGCCGGCCGCCGCTTCAAGGTCACCGGCGACCCCCGCGAATACCAGCTGCCGCGCGAGGCCGACCTGAAGCTGTTCACCGCGCAGTCCGACATCGTCGACGCGTCGACGGGCGCCATCCGCTTCTATCCGGACGGCGGCAGCAACGGCGGCCGCATCACGCTCGCGTCCGGCGACCGCAAATACGACATCGACATCGACTGGCTCACCGGTCGCGTGACCATCCAGCAATGACGCGAACCCTGCAGCGCGGCTTCTCGCTGCTCGAGGTGCTGGTCGCATTCGTGATCCTGGCGCTCGTCGGCACGATGCTGTCGGGCCTCTATTCGGGCTCGCTGCGCAACGCGTCGGCCGCCGAGGAGTGGAGCAAGGCCACGCTGCTCGCGCAAGGGCAGCTCGCCGCCGCCGCCGCGACGGTGCCGCTCGTCGCGGCCAGCAACTCCGGCACCAGCGAAGACGGCCGCTACTCGTGGGCGACGAAGGTCGAGCCGTACACGCCGCCGGGCACCGCGGATCCGCTGACGACCGCGACGCAGAACACGGCGATGCAGCTGATGCGCGTCACGGTCGACGTGAAGTTCCCCGGGCCCACCGGCGCCGAGCGGTCGATCTCGCTCGCCACGGTAAAGCTCGTGCGCCGGGCGCTGCTGCAATGACAGCCGCGGCGCAGCCGTTGCCGGCGGAGTTCCGCGCAACGTTCATGATCGCCGGCGTGCAGAAGGGCGGCAGCTCGGCGCTCGCGCGCTACCTGTACGCGCATCCGCAGGTGTGCATGGCGTCCGTCAAGGAGCCGCATTTCTTCAACAAGCACCGCAACTTCGCGCGCGCGACGCCGGACTACGCGGCTTACCACGCGCTGTACGCGCCGCGACCCGGGCACGTGCAGTTCGGCGAGGCGACGCCCACGTACGTGTACTGGCCCGACGCGCCGCGTCGCATCGCGGCCTACAACCCTGCGATGCGCTTCGTGCTGCTGTTGCGCGATCCAGCGCAACGCGCGTACTCGCACTGGAACATGCTGCGGATCGAGCAGCGCGAGGACCTGTCGTTCGACGACGCGCTGCGCGCGGAAGCCGGGCGCATCGCCGCCGCGGGGCGCGATGACCGCCAGCCGTGGACGTACGCGGATCGCGGCCACTATGCGCGGCAGCTCGCGGAGCTGTGGCGCTGGTTCCCGCGCGAGCAGACGCTCGTGCTGCGTTCCGAAGAGCTCCAGCGCGATGCTGCGGCGACGCTCGCGCGGATCACGGGGTTCCTTGGGATCGCACCGTTCGCCGCGGTCGTGCCGCACAACGTCTACGCGCTCCCGTACGCGGCGCCGATGAGCGCGTTCGCGCGCGACTTCCTCGCCGCGCAGTACGCCGACGGCATCGCGCAGCTCGAGGCGATGCTGGGCTGGGACCTGGCGGCATGGAAGCAGGCGGCATGAGCGCGGCTCGCGCACCGCGCACGCTGCGCGCGCGACCGGCGCGCGTCGCGGCGCGCGGCTTCACGCTGATCGAGCTGCTGATCGCGGTGACGTTGATGGCGCTGCTGTCGGCCATCCTGTTCGGCTCGCTGCACGTCGCGGGCAAGAGCTGGGACGCGGGGGACGCGCGCGCCGAGAGCAACGCCAACATGCGGATGGCCGCGCAGTTCCTGCACGACCAGCTCGAGTCGCAGCACCCGCAGCGGATGAAGAAGATGGTGGAGTTCCCGCTGCTGTTCACCGGCACGGCCGACAGCCTGCAGTACGCGGCCGCCGTGCCGTCGCGGATCCTGGGCGGCGGCGTCTGGTACTACCGCGTGCACATCGCGCAGAACGGGGAGCGGTCGGTGCTGGTGCTGGACCGGATGATCCCCGACGTGACCGCGCAGTCGCTGCCTGACTTCAGCGGCGCGGAAACGACGGTGCTCGCCGACGACATCGCGTCGGTGAAGTTCCAGTACTACGGGCGCGACGCCGGCGCCGACGCGTCGGTCGCGCCCACGTGGCGCGACGGCTGGGACGACCGGCAGACGCTGCCGCTCGCGATCCGCATCGACGTCACGCCGGCCCACGGCAGCCCGTGGCCGACGATCGTCGCGGCACCGCGTGAGGCGCCCGAGTCCGGGTGCCGTACCTACGACGCGGTGCGCCAGCGCTGCGTGGCCGCATGACGCGCGCACCGCAACCGGGCGGCCGCGCCCGCGACCGCGCAGTACGCACCGCGCGGCACGCCGCGCGGCGCCAGCGCGGCATCGCGCTGATCCTCGTGCTGTGGCTCACGGTGCTGCTGACGGTGATCGGCTCGAGCTTCGCGTTCAGCATGCGCCAGGAAGCGCTGGCCGCGCGCAATGCCGTCGAGATGGCCCAGGTGCGCGCCGCGGCGGACGGCGCGATCGAACGGACCGTCTACGAGCTGATGAAGCCGAAGACCGCCGATTCGTGGAAGACCGACGGCGCGCCGCATCCCTATGCCGACGGCGACGTCGCACTGACCGTGTACGCCACCGACGAGGCGGCGAAGATCGACCTCAACACGGCGCCGGACACGCTGATGACCGGCCTGCTGATGAACGTCGGCGGCGTCGACGCGCCTACGGCGGCGCGGCTTGTCGACACGCTCGCCGACTGGCGCGACGCCGACGACCTGCGCCGGCCCAACGGCGCCGAGGCCGCGGACTATGCGGCGGCGGGGCTCAAATACGTGCCGACCAACGCGCCGTTCGAGACGGTCAGCGAGGCCTCGCGGGTGCTGGGCATGCCGGCCGACGTATTCGCGCGCATCGCGCCGAGCCTCACCGTCTATTCGAAATCGCGTGGCGTGAACCCGGCCACCGCCGATCGCACGACCCTGCTCGCGCTGCCCAACGCGACCGCCGAGGCGGTCGATGCGTTCATCGCGGCGCGCAGCGACGCGCTGGCGCAGGGCATGCCGGTGCCGCCGTTCCCGGCCGCGTCCGGACTGGCCGGCGCGAGCGCGCTCGTCTGGCGCATCAAGGCCACGGCGGCGCTGCCGGATGGTGTAATGTTCACGCGCGAAGCGGTGGTGCGTCCGTCCCAGGACCTGCGCCGCCCGTTGATCATCCTCGCGTGGTTGGAGAGCGGCAGCGAGCCGCCGGCCATGACCGCGACCACGACCGATTCCGATGCCCGTCCCTGATTACCTCACTGCTGCCCGGCGCGCGGGCGCCGATGCCGTGCGGCGCGCGGGCCTCGCGGGCTTCGGGCGCTGGTGGCAGGACGAACTCGCGGCCGGCGCGCCCGCCTGGCTGCGCAACGCGCTCGAGCGCCGCCGGTTGCGCCCCGTGCTCGCCATCGACGGCGAGCGCGTCGCGTTCTGGCGCCCGGTGGTCGATGCGGACGGCGTGCGGCTCGCGCAGCAGGGCACGCTCGACGCGGTGCCGGACGCGGACGCCGTCGCGAGCGAGGGCCGCGCCCACGTCGCCGCGCTGTTCGCGCCAGGAGCCCGCCCGGGCGTGACGCTGGCGTTGCCGCCGGCGCGAGTGCTGCGGCGTACGCTGACGCTGCCCGCGGCGGTTGCCGACAACTTGCGCGCCACGGTCGGCTACGACCTCGACCGGCTCACCCCGTTCAAGGCGGAAGACGTCTATTACGACGCGGTCGTGGCGAGCCGCGACAGTGTGCGGGGCACGATCGTCGCGGACATCGCCGTCGCGCGCCGCCGCGTCGTCGACCACGCGATCGCCATCGCGCGCACGTTCGGCGCGGACCCGCTCGCCGTCGTGCCTGCCGCGCCGGCGGACGCGGCGGCCGTGGCGCTCGACCTGATGCCCAACGTCGACCATGACGAGCGCCGCCGCTGGGGCCGCTGGGAAGTCCTGGTGCCGCTCGCGCTTGTCGTCGTGCTCGCGGCCACGGCGCTCATCGTGCCGGTGTGGCAGAAGCGCGCCGAGGCCATCGCCGTCATGCGCGCCGCCGACGCGGAAGCGATCCGCGCGAAGCAGTCCGACGCGCTGCGCGAGGCGCTCGCGCGGATGACCGCGCAGTACAACTTCACGTTGCAGCGGAAGCACGCCTACCCGGCGGTGGGTGTCGTGCTCGAGGAGATCTCGAGCCTGCTGCCCGACGACACGTGGCTCACGCAGTTCGAGTTCAAGACCACGACCCGCGGCACGACGCAGCAGCGTGACGTGTCGCTGCGCGGCGAGAGCGCCAATGCCGGCAAGCTCGTGTCGTTGCTGGAAGCCGCGCGGACGGTGGGCGACGCGACGCCGCGTTCGCCGACCACCAAGCTGCAGCCGGGTCCCGGCGAATCGTTCGACCTCGGCCTCAAGGTGAAGGAGCAGCCGCTGCCGGCGATGGTCGCGCTCGCCGACGCGACGCCGATCCGCGAGGAACCGCCCCCGGCGCCGCCGGCACCGGCGGTCACGCAAGCCAAGGCAGCCGCGCCGGCCGCGCCGGCCGCCACGGCCGCGGCCCCCGCTGCCGACGCCGAGGCGGACGGCGAGATGCAGGACGACGCGGCGGCTGGGGACGGTGCAGAAGCGATGCCGCCTCCCGCGCCGAAGGCTGCACGCGGCGCCACGCCCGGGCATCCGCGCACCGTGCCTGGCCTGCCGGGTACGCCCGCGGCCGCCGGTGCGGCGCAAGGGAGCGCCCCCGCGAAGGCGCCTGCCCACAAGGGCTTCGGCCCGCTGCCGAGGCAGCGCCAATGACGCGCCCGACCGCCCTGTCGCGGCTCACGCCGGCGCAGTCGCGCGGGCTCGCGGTGGCGCTCGCCGTGCTGGCGCTGCTGGCTGCGCTCGCCCTCGTCATCGGGCCGGTGCTGTGGCTGCACTGGCATTACGACAAGGCGATCGCCGATGCGAGCGACCGCCTGCAGCGTTACCGTCGTGTCGCCGCCCAGGCGCCGGCATATCGCGAGGCGCTCGACACGCTGAGCACGCTCGACGGCCGCCGCTTCTTCCTGCGCAACACCGCGGCCAACCTCGCGAGCGCGGAACTGCAGGAACTCGTCCGCAACGCGATCGAAGGGAACGGCGGGCGCATCAACACAAGCCAGAGCCCGGCACCGCGCGACGATGCCGGCGTGCAGCAGATCCTCGCCAACGTCCAGTTCTTCGCCACCGCTCCCGCGCTCGCGAACATCCTCTATGCGATCGAGACCGGCCTGCCGGAGCTCGAGGTGGACAACCTGACGGTGCGCCCGCAGAACGCGTTCCGTACGTTCAAGCCGACGCCGGGCCAGGAGCCGGAGCTCGTCGTGCAGATCGACGTCGTCGGCTGGGCGCTGCAGGCCGAAGCGCGCCCGGGTGACGCGGCCGCAGCCGCCGCGACCAAGGGCGGCAAGGGCCGGCCTTCCGGCGCAGCGGCGGCCAAGGGGCGGCCTGCGCTCGCACCAGGCAAGCCATGACCGACTTCCTCGCCACGCAGCCCCAGTTGCGGCGCCTCCTCCTGTGGGCGCTTCCCGTCGCCGTGCTGGCCGCGGTCGTCGGGCTCGAGCTGCTGCGCGGTCGCAGTGCCGCCGACGTGCCCCCGCCGCCGCCGAACCAGCCGCCCGCGCCGATCCAGGTCGCGGTGCTGCCGGCGTTCACGATCGCGGGCGGCCGCGACGGGCTCGCGGCCATCGGCGAGCACACGCTGTTCAATCCGACGCGCAAGCCGGCGCCGCCGGCGGTGGGCGGCGACGACGGGCCGAAGCGCATCCCGCGTGGCGCGTGGGTGCTCACCGGGACGCAGGTGTTCGGCGACAAGGCCGTCGCCTACCTCCGGAGCGCGAAGGACGGCAAGGCGAAGACGGTGCGCAAGGGTGAGGACCTGGGCGACGGCGTCCTGGTCGCCGAAGTCACGACGAATTCGGTGCGGCTCACGGCAGGCGACGAATCGGAGACGCTGACGATGAAGGTAGCCGCGGGGCCCAAGACCACGGTCCAGCCCGCGGTCGAGGCGCCCCCGCCTGCGGGCGGAGGGGCCGGCGCGCCGGCTGCCGCCGCCGCCGCGGGCCGTCCGGTCCCGCCCGCCGCCGCGAACGGCGCCGTGCAGACGGGTGCACCCCAATCGCTGGCCGAGCGTCGCCGCGCCGCGCGCGCGGCGCAACAGGGCAACAACGCCGCCACGGGCACCACCAACGCCGGCACCACCAACGCCGGCACGGCCAACGGCACCACGGGCGGCGGCCAGGGTTTCGCTCGCCGCAACCGCCCATAGCGCGAGGAGCACGTGATGCGAGCCGCCCCACCCAATCCCGTACCTTCGCCGCGACCGTCCGTCGCGCGCACGATGAACACGATGACACCTTCCCGCCCCCGCATCTTTGCGCAGCGCACGCTGATCGTGTCGCTCGCGCTGGTCTTCAGCGCCTGCGCTACCAAGCGTCCCTACGAGCCGGACGACGCGATGCTGCGCAAGAGCGCGCTGCCGGCCGAGCAGAACGACGTCACCGGCGCCAAGGCGGCCCAGTCCGACAGCCAGCGCGTCTACCGCGGCACCGGCGTGCTCGTGAAGGGACAGCTGCCCGGCGGCGGCTTGCCGCCAGCGCAGGCGATCACGCCGGTCGGCGGCGGCAATGTCGTGCTGAATTTCGAGGGCGCCGACCTGCGGGAGGTCGTCCGCAACGTGATGGGCGACATCCTCAACGTCAACTACACGATCGACCCCAACGTGGGCGGGCAGGGCACGGTGACGCTGCGCACGTCGAGCGGCATCCCGCGCGACGCGCTGATCCCGACGCTCGAGACGCTGCTGCGCCAGAACGGCGCCACGATGGTCGTCGAAGGCGGGCTCTACAAGATCATCCCGATGAGCGCCGCGATTCGCGGCAACCTCGCGCCGCAGCTCGGCAACTCGCAGCGCGCGCTGCCGCCCGGCTACTCGGTGCAGATCATCCCGCTGCGCTACACGAGCGCGCCGGAGATGGCCAAGATCCTGGAGCCGTTCGCGAAGGACGCGCAGGCGGTGCGCGTCGACACGACGCGCAACCTGATGATCATCGCGGGCACGCAGCGCGAGCTGCAGCACCTGATGGACACGATCGACACGTTCGACATCAACTGGATGGCGGGCATGTCGGTCGGCGTGTTCACGCTGCAGAACGCCGACGTCAAGAGCGTGATGACCGAGCTCGACAAGGCGATTGGCACGGACAAGGCCGCGGGCCCGCTCGCCAGCATCTTCAAGGTCATCCCGATCGAGCGGCTCAACGCGATCATCGTCGTCAGCCCCAACGCCGAGTACGTCGAGCAGGCCAAGCAGTGGATCGACCGCCTCGACAAGGGCGGCGGTACCGACGGCCCGCGCTTCTTCGTCTACCACCTGCAGAACACGCGCGCCGAACGGCTCGGCCCGCTGCTGCAGCAGGCGTTCACCGGCCGCTCGTCGACGGCGACGACGACGACCACCGCGTCGGTCGCGCCCGGCACGCCCGCCAACACGATCGTGTCGCCGCCGTCGTTCTCGGCGCAGCCCGCCATCCTGACGCCGCCGGCACCGCAGGTGAACATCAACAACCAGCCGCCGGCGTTCGGCGGCCCCAACAACCCGAACAACGCGAACAACCCCAACGCGCCGGGCACGGGCATCGTGCGCAACCTGCAGGTCGTCGCGGACAAGGACAACAACGACATCCTGATCGTCGCCACGCCGGTCGAATACCAGATCATCGAGGCTGCGCTGCGCAAGCTCGACGTGCCGGCGCGCCAGGTCGTGATGGAGCTCGCGATCATCGAGGTGACGCTGTCGGACGACTTCCAGTTCGGCGTCGACTTCCTGTTCCGCGGGGCGGCGCCGCAGGGACGCGGCTTCGGCGGCAACGTGAACACGACGGCGCCGGTCTCCACGACCGTCAACGGCACGACCGCGAACAACGGCCTCGCGAATTCGCTGATCCAGGGCTTCACGTACCTGATCAGCAACGCGGCGTTTCCGGGCGGCATCCAAGCCGCGATCAAGCTGCTCGACACGTACGGCAACGCCAAGGTGGTGTCGAACCCGCACCTCGCGGCGCTCGACAACCAGAAGGCGACGATCAAGGTCGGCACGCAGATCCCGATCAACCAGCAGTCGATCGTCGGCAGCACGACGAACGTGGTGACGACGACGTCGTCGTACATCGACACCGGCGTGCTCGTGCAGGTGACGCCGCACATCAATGCCGGCGGCCTCGTGACGCTCGAGGTGGAGGCGCAGGTCAGTGATCCCGGCACGGCCGCCGCGGCCGGCGACGCGCCGCCGATCAATTCGCGCTCGGTGCAGACGATCCTCGCGGTGCCGTCGGGCGAGACGATGGTGATGGGCGGCCTGATCCAGGAGCACAACAGCAACACGACGTCGGGGCTGCCGCTGGTCAACCGTATCCCGATCCTGGGCGGCCTGTTCGGCAACCAGCAGCTCAAGAAGGACCGCACCGAGCTGATGCTGTTCATCACGCCGCGCGTCGTCGACGGTGTCCAGGACATCGACACGGTCATCAACGACCTGCGCCGCCGGATGAACTCGATCGACGAACTGTTCCCGGGCGGCAAGGACGCGCATCGGATCTACCCGGTGGGCGACACGACGTTGCGGGTTCCGCCGCCAGCGGCGCCGGCCAAGGTCAACGCCGCGCCGGACGTGATGCCTCCGGTCAAGCCGGTGGCGGCGGACACCGCAGCGACGCCCGCGGCCGTCGCTCCGGCGGCCGTCGAGCCTGCCGGCGCCGGCGGTCGTCGTGCCCGTAGCTCCGGCTGCAGTGACGCCGGCCCCCGCGCCTGCGGAAGCGGGGGGAGCGCAGCCCAACGCCGCGCCGGCGCCCCAGGCATCGAAGCCCGCGCACGAGACGCCGGAGGAGCGGCGCGCGAGGCTCAAGGCGCAGCGCGAGGCGAAGGCGGCGGCCGCGGCGGCCCAGCAGGGCACTGCCAATACCCCGGTGCCCGCCCCCACTGGGGGTGCCAAGGCGCCGGCCCAGTGATCGCGGGGCATGGCGGCCCCCTCGACGACACTGTCCGGCATGTCGAATATTCGCTGTGGCGCCGATGCAACAGCGCGCGCACGGGGCGGCGCAGGGGCATGCGCGTTTGACGCTGGCGCCCTGTTTCTATAGCCTTGCGGCGGTCGGCCCTGCCTCCTCGGACGTTGTATATTCAGTCTTTCGGGCATCCGCCTCCAGAGTGAAGCAGCGCATTTGACCGTGTTTTTCAAAGGTAATCCGAATGACCTCCCGCATTCTCCCCCGTGTGCAGCAGATATCCCGCAAAACTGTCGCTGAATGGCGACAGTTGACAGCTGCGGCATTAATTGGTGTTACGCTGGCTGCGTGCTCTACGACGGGGGGGCTCACGAAGGATTCCCCCGACGAGGCCAAGGTGGCCGCGGCAAAGGCCCGGGCAGAAGCGCGCTGGAAGGCGATCATCGGCGGCGACGTCGAAACGTCCTACGGCATGCTGAGTGCGGGCTCCAAGGCGACGACGTCGATCGATTCGTATCGTCGCAAGGCGCGGCTCAAGGGCTTCACGGAGGCCAGCGTCAAGTCGGCCACGTGCGCGGGCGAAGTGTGCAAGGTAGCGGTCGAGGTCGTGCTCGACGTACCGAAGATGAAGGGACTCAGGACTGCGGAAACGGAGACCTGGATTCTGGAAAAAGGGCAGTATTGGTACGTATTCCCGTTTTAGGACGGTCGCCGTTGCAATTTCCCCACACCCGGGACGGCACGGAGGCCGGAATAGTTTGTAGTACGAGAATAGGCTGTAATAACATCAGCTCGCTGTTGGTTCTAAAGTGATCACTTAAACGGCAACTCAAAGGAGTCATCACCCACTATGAAGACGTTCAAACAAAAGTCCCTGTACGCCGCCCTCGCGGGTGTTGGCGCCTTGGGCATGACGGGTGCCGCGCAAGCGGTCAACGTCAACCCGGACGGCCTGGGCCAAGTCCTGATTTACCCGTACTACACGGCCCGTGCTCTCGCTGACGGCGCCGCCCCGTACGCGTCGCTGCTGACGGTCGTCAACTCGACCGGCTCGGCGAAGGCGGTCAAGGTCCGCTTCATCGAAGGCAAGGCCTCGCAGGAAGTCCTCGACTTCAACCTGTTCCTGTCCGCCAAGGACGTGTGGACGGCGGGCGTGCTGCAAGTCCCGGGCACCCCGGGCGCGGGTGTTGGTACCTACGACAAGTCGTGTACCGTCCCGGCGCTGCCGACGGATGGCACGCTGCAACCGTTCGTCAACTACGCTTACGCTGACGACGCGGTTGAAGACGCCACCCTCGACCGCACGATGGAAGGCTATGCGGAAATCATCGAAATGGGCACCGTCATCCCGGGCACCGCGCTCGCGAAGGCTGTCACCCACGTCAATGGCGTCCCGCCTTGCACGGCTTCCGTCCTGATCCCGGGCGCGGATACCGACAGCGACCCGGTCAACATCGCGATCAACGCCGCGCTGACGACGCCGTCGGGTGGCCTGTTCGGCGACATGACGTACATCAACGTCCTGGCCGGCACGGATTACACGGCGGATGCGGTTGCGATCGACAACTTCCGCAACTTCTCCGCGTACAACACGCCGGGCAGCATCCAGCCGACGCTGGAACAGGTGTCGCCGCCGGTCTCGATCGTCGTCAACAGCGCCAACACGACGTTTGGCTCGACGGTCGTCGAATCCACGTGGGCCCTGCCGATCGACGCGATTTCCGCGCTGTTCATGCAGCAACACGTGTACAACGACTACGTGCTCGATTCGAACACGAAGTCCGGTACCGACTGGGTGCTGACGTTCCCGACCAAGAAGTACTACTACGACTCGGACGGCACGGTCACCAAGCTGTTCCAGAGCGACCTGACGCCGGATGGCGCGTGCGACGACATCTCCACGATCGTCTACGACCGTGAAGAAAACACGGCCAAGGGCTCGGTGGGCTTCTCGCCGCCGAAGCCGGGCGCCAAGTCGAACCAGCTGTGCTGGGAAGCCAACGTCCTGACGTTCAACGGCTCGCAGGTGCTGGGCTCGACGAACAACCGCAACCTGACCGTGTCGTACCAGAACGGCTGGGCGGACCTGTCGTTCCCGTACTCGACGGGCGCTCCGTTGACCCACGTGCTGGCGTCGCCGGAAACGTTTGCCATCTCGCTGAGCGGCTCTACGGAGTTCACGGGTGGCGCGTACTACGGCCTGCCGGTCGTCGGCTTCGCGGTGCAGTCGTACGAAAACGGCAACCTGCCGGAAACGGACGGCACGCTGGTGCAGTCGAACTACGGCGGCAACTTCCTGCACAAGACGATGCGCAACATCGTCCTGGGCCCGCTCGTCCTCACGGACAAGACGGCGTCGAAGTAAGTCGCGCAATCCCTCGCGCGGATCGCCTTTGCGATGCGCGCGAGCAGCAATATGTAAAGGCGGGGCCTCGGCCCCGCCTTTTTTTTGCCGTCCGGTGAACTCAAAGCCGAAAATACCGTCGTATCGGCGGCCCTTATCCGGTAACGAGCGGTGTCCACGCTTGACCTACACGATGGTAAAATCGGGTATGTGTCTTGCATTACCCGCGAGACGCAGGGGGTAATACCCGTAAGAGCGCCATCCCAGGCCAGTAGAAGCGGCGAGGCGTTACTAATGTGGACTGGGGGTGCCGTCCAGCGGCACCGGGATGCAAACGATTTTGGAGAGAATCATGGCAAATCTGGGTAAATGGCTGGGCGCGGTTGCGCTGGCCGCCGGCATGGCGTACGCCGGAATGGCTTCGGCCGACGTCACCATCACGTACACCGGCTGTGCGTCCGGCACCTCGACGTCCAGCGCGGTCTCGTGCCCCTCCGGCAGCGGCGGACCCGTCTTCGCGATCAGCGGGTGTACCGCCGCCAGTGGCAGCGGCGATACGGTCGCCTGTACCATTTCCACCGGCACGACGCAGACACCGTCGTGCACGGTCACCTCCGGTGTCGTGACGGCATCGACGTCGTCGGCGACCGTGACGTTCACCGGGAGCTGCGTCAATCCGACGTCTACCGGTACGTGGGCGATTACCGCTCCCAACACGGACGCACTGACCTACACATGCAGCTCGGGATCGACCTGCACGGTGTCCACGAGCACGACGCAGGCGGTCACCGCCACGTATACGTCGACGGCTGACGGCACCACGTTCGGAAGCAAGACCACGACGCTGACGCTGTCGACAACGTCGACGGGCTCCATCCCGTCGGCCTGTACGTACACGTATTACGCCTCGGGTAATACCACGCCGCTGACGACGACACTGAAGACGATCCCGATCAACAGCGGCAACACCGTCTCGCTGGGCGGCCTTGCCTACGACGTGCCCGGCTTTGGCGGGGGCAACGTGGCGATCGCCAAGCTCGTGGTCCCGGCCTCCGGGAGCAGCGTCAGCTACTCCGAGTACGCCGGTCCGGCGACGTCGCGTATCGTGTACGCCTCGAAGGACCCGTGCGGCTTGACGCAAGCGAACAAGGTCACGGCGGGAACGACCGGTGCCTTCCGCCTGAAGATCAGCGCCAGCAACACGAACTCGGGCGTTTACAAGGGCGCGGTCTACATGAAGCCGGGCGAAACCTGGTACTTCATGTGGGTCAATTACGGCACCGATCCGAACTTCACGGTCGCCACGTACGGCTACCCGATCGCGCCGTCGACCTGCTCGCGCACGGACAGCATCGCCTGCGAGATCCGCGTCTCGACGTTCTAGCCTCCAATCGTCCGCATCACGGGGGCCGGGCCTGCAAGGGCCCGGTCCCCTTTTTCATGTACAGTCCCTGGGCCCACGCCGAGTCCGGCCGCGCCCGCAACGTGAATCCATGAATCGATCCCGCACAATCCGTCGGCCCGGCGCAGCCCGGTTGGGCCCTGTCATGAACGTCCTGCTGGCACTTGCGGCCCTCACCGCATTCTCCGGCGCCCACGCGCAGTCGCAGCCGTCGCCCGTCGGCGCGACGCCTGCCGCGCCCGCCGAGGCCCCCACGCCCCCGGACACCGAGCTGCTGCACAACGGCAAGGCGCGCGTGCTGCAAGCTGACTACGATGCGGAACTCGAGCGCGTTCCGGCCAACATCCGCGCGGGCTTCGGCACCGACGTCGACCGCATCAACGCGCTGCTGCAGCAGATCCTCGTCGACAAGACGCTCGCCGCCGACGCGCGCGCGCAGGGCCTCGACAAGGATCCGGATGTCCAGCGACGCATCCAGCTCACCGTCGACAAGCTGCTGACGTCCATCGTGATCGAACGCGACCGGGCGGCGTGGGGACGCGAATTCGACGCCCGGCCGGGCAACGACGTCGCGGCACGCGAGCAATGGCTGACGCAGCCGGACAAGTACAGCGAGCCGCCGCGCTACCGGCTGACCACGATCACGTTCGCGATCCCGCCGAACACCGCGGCCGAAGCGCTCGAGCGCGCCGAAGCCGCGCGCGCGAGCCTCGCTTCCGGCACCGACACGAAGGCCCTTGCCGCAAGCCTGGCGTCGACGCCCGGCGCGACCGTGGAGTCCGCGAGCGAAGCCACGCCGCTCGACAAGCAGGACACGCAGGTGCGGCGTGCACTCGAACGGTTGACGGCCGCCGGCGACATCTCGCGGCCGATCCGCCAGCCGACGAGCGTGCGCCTGGTGCGCATCGACGAGCGCGTGCCCGGTGCGCCGATCCCGTTCGACAAGGCGAAGGACGGCATCCTCAAGCAGATGCGCGACGCCTACATCGACGCCAAGCTCGCGGAGATGCTGAACGGCATCCGCAAGGACCCGAGCGTCGTCGTCAACCAGCCCGCCGTCGACAAGCTGCTGGTCCGCGTCTCGCCCGACGACATCAAGCGCGCGATGAAGGAAGCGCTGCAGTCCCGTGAACAGGGGGCGCGCCGGGCGGGCTCCCAGGCCGCGCCACCGCAATAACGCCAATGGCGACGCCGCGGACCGAAGACGGCGCCACGGCGGCCGCCGCGGCACCCACGGCGCGCGTCGCCGCGCGCGCGCGGAACCGCGCGCTGTTCGCAAGCTTCTACCGGCGCGAACTCGTCACGCGCTACCTCGGCAGCGTCACCGGACTCGCGTGGGCATTGCTCAACCCGATCGTCCTGCTCGGCGTGTACGCCTTCGTGTTCACCGAGGTGTTCCCGCAGCGTGGCGTCGACGCGTTCCTGCCGTTCCTCGCGGTCGGCCTGTGGCCCTGGCAGGCGAGTCAGGAGGCGCTGCAGCGCGCGACGACGACGCTCGGCAGCTATTCCGCGCTGATCCGCAAGGTCGCGTTTCCGCACGAGCTGACGGTCTACGCGAGCACGCTCGCCACGTTCACGCTGCACTTCGCCGGCTATGTCGCCGTGCTGTGCATCCTGGCGGCGATCGGCCAGCCGTTGCACCTGTCCGGGCTGCTGCTGGCCGTGCCGCTGTGGTGTTTGCTCGCGCTCGCCGTCACCGGGCTTGCGCTGATCACCGCGTCGCTGCAGGTGTTCATCCGCGACATCGAGCACGTGCTGCCGCCGCTGCTGATGATCGCGTTCTACCTGACGCCCATCCTGTATCCGCCGTCGGCGGTGCCCGCGGTCGTGCAACCGTGGCTCGCGGCCAATCCTTTCGCCTGGGTCGTGGGTCGCCTGCGCGACGCGCTGCTGCACGGCAACCTCGCGCTGCACGCCGGCGACGCCGTCGCGGTTGCCATCGCGGTGCTGCTGTTCGTCGCGGGCCGCTGGGTGTTCCGGCGGCTGTCGCCGCGGTTCGAGGACTACCTGTGAACGACGCGGCCGTGCTGCTGGAGCTCGACGATGTCGGCAAGTCCTATCCGAAGACCACGCGTGGCCACCATGCGGTGCGTGCGGTGTGGGACGCGTTGCGCGCGCGGCCTGCGGCGCAGCACTTCGACGCGTTGTCCGGCGTGTCGCTACGCCTCGCGCGCGGCGCGTCGCTGGGCGTCATCGGCGAGAACGGCGCCGGCAAGTCGACGCTGCTGAAGATCATCGCCGGCGTCATCCAGCCGACGACGGGCCGCGTGGCCGTGCACGGGCGCATCGGCGCGCTGCTGGAGCTGGGCTCGGGCTTCCATCCCGACTACTCGGGGCTCGCCAACATCGACCTGTCGGCTGCGCTGCTGGGCCTTTCCGCGCGCGAGATCCGCGCCAAGCGCGATGCCATCGTGGAGTTCGCCGACATCGGCGAGCGCATTCACGAGCCGATCAAGCACTACTCGTCGGGGATGGTCGTGCGCCTGGGCTTCGCGATCGTCACCGCCGTGCGGCCCGACCTGCTGATCACCGACGAGGTGCTCGCCGTCGGCGACGAATCGTTCCAGAAGAAATGCGTCGCGTGGATGGAAGGCTACCTGGCCGACGGCGGCACGCTGCTCCTGTGCTCGCACAGCATGTACCACGTGCAGAAGCTGTGCCGCTACGCGCTGTGGCTGAAGGACGGCGCCGTCATGCGCCAGGGTGACGCGGCGTCGGTGACGCAGGCCTATCTCGCCTGGCACGAGGAGAAGGCGGCGTCGACGCGCGCGCCGATCGCAGCGTCTGTCGCGTCGGCGGCAGGCGTGTATGCGATCCAGTCGCTGACGCTCGAGCCCGGCGACACGCTGGCGCAAGGCGCCCGTTTCTGCGTCCGTGGCGACGTCTTCTCGCCCGACGGGCGCGCGCCGACGGTGCTCGTCGGGCTCGTCCGCGCCGACGACACGCCCGTCTATGGCGTGTCCACGGAGATCGACGGTGTCGCGTTGCGCGCCTCCTCGCCCGGCCACTACGGTTTTGCGCTCGAGTTCCCGGCGCTGGGCCTGCTGCCGGGCCGTTATCGCGTGCGCGCGCACGCACTGGATCCGGAAGGCGTGCGACTGTTCGACAACGTCGAGCTCCCGTTCACGGTGACGGGCGATTCGCGGGAGTTCGGCCTGGTGCGGTTACCGCACCGCTGGGTCTGAGGCGCGCGTGGCGAGCGCCCACGACGGCCCGGACGCCGCCACCGCGCAACTGTGGCAACGCGTGCGCGCCGCCGAGGCGAGAGGTGCGCTCGACGCCTGCATCGCCGACCTGCACGCGCTGAAAGCGCTCACGCCGCGCGATCCGCGCGTCCACGGCGAACTCGGTGCCGTGCTGGGCAAGCGGGGCGACCTGCGCGGCGCCGCGGAAGCGTTCTCGGTGGCGGTCCAGCTCGATCGCGACAACCCGCGCACCTGGAACAACTTCGGCCGTGCGCTGGCGCTGATCGGCGAGCGCGACGCCGCTTTGCGCGCGTTCGAGTGCGCGGTGCGCCTTGCGCCCGATTACGCGCTGGCCCACGCCAACTATGGCAGTGTCTTGCGCGATGCCGGCCGTGTGGAGGAAGCGCGCGCCGAGCTCGACCGCGCACTGGCGCTCGACGCGGCGCTCGAGCCCGCGCTGATGACGTTGGCCGCGATGGCCACCGATCGTGGCGACGCCGAGGAAGCAAGCACGCTCTATACGCGCGTCGTCGACGCGGCGCCGCGCCACGTGCAGGCCTGGCAGCGGCTTGCGCGAGCGCGGGCCGAACTCGACGACATCGACGGTGCCCGCGCGGCATTTGCGGGCGCGACGCGCGCGGACCCGGGCGCCCTCGCGGCGCGCGTGGGCGCCGAGCTCGCGCTGCCGCACATCTATGCGAGTCTTGCGGACCTCGACGCCCGGCGCCAGGCCTACGCACGCGGCCTCGATGCGCTGGAGGCGTCGCTGCCTGCGGCGGCCGCGCGTCTCGCCTATCCGCAACGCGTCAACGCGCTGGGCTGGACGAATTTCCTGCTCGCGTACCAGGGCCTCGACGACCGCGCACTGCAGGAGCGCTACGGCAACCTGGTCGCGCGCGTGCTGGACGCGCCGCCGCTCGCCGCGTCGCCGCCGCCGCGAACGCGACCGCGGATCGCGTTCGTATCCGCGTTCTTCCGCGAGAGCACCGTCGGCTTCTATTTCTCGAGCTGGGTGACGGCGCTCGACCCGCGGCGCTTCGAGGTCGTCGTCTATCACCTCGGCACGGCGCAGGACCGCGTCGTCGCGGGGCTACGCGCGTCGGCCGCGCTGTTCCGCGACTGCCCGCACTGGCCCGCGCATGCCGTGGAGCAGCAACTGCGTGCCGACGCGCCCGACGTCGTCGTCTATCCCGAAGTGGGCATGGACACGACGACGTTCGTGCTCGCGGCGCTGCGGATCGCGCCCGTGCAGGCGGCAGGATGGGGCCACCCGGTCACCACCGGGTTGCCGACGATCGACGCGTTCTTGTCGTGCGCGGCGATGGAACCCGACGGTGCCGCGGCCCATTACCGCGAGCGCCTCGTTCCACTGCCCGGCATCGGCACGTCGTATGCATTGCCCAACGTGCCGGACGATGCCACGCGCGAACGCTTCGGCCTGCCTGGCGGCGTCCCGCTGCTGCTGGTGCCGCAGTCGCCGTTCAAGATACAGCCGGACGACGACGAGCGCTTCGCGCGCGTACTGGCCGCGGCGCCCGATGCGCGCCTCGTGCTGTTCCGCGGCCGCAACCCGCGGATCGACGCCCGCTACTTCACGCGCCTCGCGGCGGCGCTGGACGCCCACGGCGTGGCGGCCCGCGAGCGCGTGCTGGTGCTGCCGTTCATGCGGCACCCCGATTACCTGCGCGTCAACACGCTGTGCGACGCGATGCTCGACACGACGCGCTGGTCCGGCGGCAACACGGCGCTCGACGCCATCGCGGCCGGACTGCCGATCGTCACCCGCCCGGGCGTGTTCATGCGGGCACGGCAGACCACGGGCATGTATGCGCTGATGGGCCTGGCCGACCACGTTGCGGCCGACGACGACGACTACGTCGCCAAGGCGGTGGCACTGGCGGCCGATCGCGGGCGCCGCGCCGAGCTTTCCGCCCGCCTGCGCGACCGGCATGGCGCGATATTCGGCGATGCCGCGGGCCCCGGCGCGCTGGCGGAACGCCTTGCCGAATGGGCGGAGCGGGGCACGCCGCTGCCCGGCCGCTGACGGGGCGTCGGCTAAAATGGCGGGTGCCGCGCGCACGTCGCGTGGCGCGTGCCCATCCATGTCCACCACCCTGGAATTCACCGGCGAGCGCTTCGTCCCGGGCGTGCCCGGCGAGATCGAACTCGAGCACGTCCATCGCTACGCGTTCGCGCAGCGGCTCGTCGCGGGCCGCCGCGTGCTGGACTGCGCATGCGGGGAGGGCTATGGCAGCGCGTTGCTGGCCAAGACCGCCGCCAGCGTCGCCGGCGTGGACATCGACGGCCCCACGCTCGCGCATGCGCGCGAAACCTACGGGACGCTGGCGCACGTCGCGTTCCATCAGGCGTCGGCCGCGGCGCTGCCATTCGCGGACGCGAGCTTCGACGCAATCGTTTCGTTCGAGACCATCGAGCACCTGCCGGCCGACCTGCAGCCCGCGATGCTCGCGGAATTCGCGCGCGTGCTGGCGCCGGGCGGGCTCGTGATCCTGTCCGCGCCCAACCGCGTCGAGTATTCGGACAAGCGCGGTTACGCCAACGAGTTCCACCTGCACGAGCACGATCGCGCGGAGCTGGACGCGCTGCTGGCGCGGCATTTCGCCGCACGGCGTTTCCACCACCAGCGTGTGTGGATGGGCTCGGCGATCTGGAGCGAAGCGGGGGGAACCGATTGCGAGGCGCTGGTGGCCGATACGCATGATGCGCGCGCGCAGCCGCTGCCCGCCGCGATGTACTACGTCGTGGTGGCCGCGCGCGAGGCGGCGCACCTGCCGCCCGTCGCGGCCGTATCGCTGTGCTCGGACGGCAACGACGCGGAGCTTGCGCGTCTGCATGGCCACGCGGCCGAGGTGCTGCGCCTCGACCGGCTGTTGCTCGCGGCCAACGACGACGCGGCGGAGCGCGATGGCTGGATCCTGCACCTCGAGGGCCTCGTCGCCGAGCGCGATGCACGGCTGGCGAACCACCAGGCGGCGCAGGATGCCGCGCTCGCGGCAATGCGCGACGAGAATGCGCGGCTCGCCGGCGCCAATGCGGCGCAGGAAGCCGCCCTCGCGGCCCAGGAACGCATCATCGACTACCGGCAGAGCGTGCGGTGGTGGCTGAAGCTTCCGCTCGTGAGGCTCCGCGCGGCGTGGAGGCGCATCGCCGGATGAACGTCGTCGACATCGTCGTGCCCGTGTACAACGCGCCGGACGACGTCGCGGACTGCGTCGCCAGCGTGCTGTTGCACACGGACCCGCGGCACCCGCTCATCCTGATCGACGACGCGTCCCCGGACCCGCGCATTGCCGAACTCTTTGCGCGTTATGCGGCGGCCGGCCATGCGCGGCTCAAGTTGCTGCGTAACGAGCGCAACCTCGGCTTCACCGGGACCGCCAGTCGCGGGCTGATGCTGTCGCGCCACGACGTCGTGCTCCTCAACTCCGACACCCGCGTCACGGCGGGTTGGCTCGATGCGCTGCAGCGCTGCGCGGCATCCGACGCCAGGATCGGCACGATCACGCCATTCTCGAACAACGCGGAAATCCTGTCGTGGCCGCGCTTCTGCGTGAACAACCCGCCACCCGACGACGCCGAGGCCGAGGCGACGCGCGCGGCGCTCGCCGCTGCGGCGGTGCCGACCTACCCGGACATCCCCACTGGCGTCGGCTTCTGCTTCTACGTGCGCCGTGCGTTGCTTGACGAGATCGGCGCGTTCGACCCGGCGTTCGGCGCAGGTTACGGCGAGGAGAACGACTTCTGCCTGCGCGCCGCCGCGCACGACTGGCGCAACGTGCTGTGCGACGATGCGTTCGTCGTGCATACGGGCGGCCGCTCGTTCGGCGACGACAAGGATGCGCTCGTGCCGCGGAACACGGCGACGCTCCTCGCGCGCCATCCGGGCTATGTCGGGATGGTCCAGCGTTACATCGCCCAGGACCCGCTGAAGCCGCTGCGCGAAGCGGCGGCGACGCAGCACCGCCGGGCGGCCGGCCCGCGGCCGGGCGTGCTGCACGTGATCCATCACCACGGCGGCGGCACGGAAGCGCACGTCCGCGCGCTGGTGGCGGCGTCGATCGACACGTGCCGTCACTACATCGTCACCGCCGTCGACGACGACTGGGCCGTCGAGGAGCACGCGGAGCGCGGCCACGTCACCCGCTACGCGCTTCGCCGCGCCCGGGACGAAACCTGGCCCGCGTTCGTGCGCGGCATTGTCGCGACGTTCGGGATCGACGTCGTGCACGTGCACAACCTGTCCGCCTGCCGCGATGGCATCGTCGACGGCCTCGCCGGCGCGGGCGTGCGCTACGGCTACACGGTGCACGATGTCGCGTTCGGGTGCCCGACGATCACTTTCATGGACAACACCGGCCGCTATTGCGGCGCGATGACCGATGCCGCCGCATGCTCGCGCTGCCTCGCGGCGCAACCTGCGTTCGCGAGCGTGGACATCGTCGCGTGGCGCGCGCTCCACCAGCGCTTCGTAGACGGCGCCGCGTTCCTGGTCGCGCCGTCGGCGTGGGCCGCGGACACGTTCGCGCGTTACTTCGGCCGCAGGCCCGACGTGATTCCGCACGGCGACGCGATGGTCGCCGCGCCGGGCGTCGCGGCTATGCTCGACGAACCCACGGCGGGCGTGTCGGTCGCGGGCGCGACGCCGGCGGCGGCCACGTCGCGCGCACCGACGATGGCGGCCCTGATGCCCGGCGAGGCGGCCGCGACCGTCGCGGTGCTCGGTGCCGTGGGCCCCGACAAGGGCGCGCGCCGCCTGGAGCGGCTGGTCGAACTGGCGCGCGAGCGGGGGTTGCCGCTGCGTTTCGTGCTGATCGGTTACCTGGATCGCGAGCGCGGACCGTGGCAGTCGGCGGATGCGCGGTTCACGATCCACGGTCGGTACGCGCCCGGCGAGCTGCCTGCGCTGCTGCGCCACTACGGCGTGCGTGCCGTCCTCTACCCCTCGGTGGGACCGGAGACGTTCTGCTACACGCTGTCGGAAACCTGGGCGGCGGGGCTCCCGGTCATCGTCCCGCCGATCGGTGCGCTCGCGGAACGCGTGGCTGCGAACGGCGGAGGCGTCGTGCTCGATACGACGCAATGGGGTGACGACGAAGCCATGTTCGCGCGCGTCGTCGAGCTGCTGGCGGACGAAGCGGCGACGGGCGGCGCGTCGGAGCTCGGGCGTGCGCGCCATGACGCCGCGCGGATCGTGCTGCCGTCGATTGCCGGCACGGTCGCCGCCACCGTGGCGGTCTATCGCGGTGCGATGCGCGAGCACGCCGCGACGCGCGACGATGCCCTTGCGCCGGTGCGCCTGCGTGACGCGCTCGGCTACCGGCGCTGGGTGCCCCCGGAGCCGCCCGCGTCCGTGATTGCGGCGCGCCACTCGGTGCGCGCGCGCCTCGCGCGGCTCGCGCGGCGGCTGCGACGCACCGGCTTCGGCGCGGGCATGCACGACGCGCTGCCCGCGCACTGGACCGAGGCGTTGCGCGCGCGCTTGCGCTGAGCGCAGCATCGTTCCCTTGTCGGAAGCCGAATACAGGAAGTGGGTCGAGCGCGCGCGCGAGCACCGCGACGCGGGCCGCGCGCTCGATGCGCTCACGTGCTATCGCCGCGCGGCGCGGATCGCGCCGCAGGCTGTCGCGCCACACTGGAACATCGGCCGGTTGTTCTGGCAGCTCGGGCGGCCGCGCGACGCGGTCGCGGCGTGGCGGCGCGTCATCGAGCGCGCCCCCGAGCACGTGATGGCCTGGCAGGCGCAGGCCGACGCGGCGCTGTTCGCCCGGGATTTCGCAACCGCACGGACGGCGAGCGCCGCGGCGCTGGCGCTCGCGCCTGACGAGCCGCGGATGCGACTGATCGCTGCGCTGGTGGCGGACACCGTCGACGGTCCCACGGTGACCGAGCGCGTGCTTGCGGCGCCCGCGCTGACCGACGAGCCGCATATCGCGCGCATGGTTGCCGAGGTGCTGCGCCGACCGGTCGCTGGACGTGGCTGGGAACCGCTGCAACGTGCGCTTGCAGCGCGCGAAGTGAAGGAGCCCTGGCTTCTGGCGGCACTGGGCCCGCACGCAACCGATGCCGCGATCGAGGCATGGCTCGCCACTGCCGAGACCGACGGCCGCGACGACGACCTCGATGCGCTACGCGCGCTGGCCGTCGGGCTGCTCGCCGGTACCCCGCCGCGCCCCGCGCTTGGCGCGCGCGTCGCCGGCGTCTACGCGCATGCGGCATGGCGCCGCCACGCGTGCGACGTGCCGCTGCTGTGGCCCCGGCGGACGGGCGCGCCGTCGCTGCGCGCGCTGATCCTGACGGATGGCGTCGATCGCGCTGCGCTGCACGCGGCGGTGGCCGCCGCGGCGCCGCTTGCGAATCACGACGACATCACGATCCTCGCCGCCGTGGCCGCGCCCGAAGCGCACGACGCGCAACCCCGCGCGGAGGCGTTGCGCGCGCACGTCCGCGCGGCACTCGCGGGCACCGCATGTGCCGACGCGATGATCGCGGTGCTGACCCCGTACCCGGACATCGAATCGGCGCGCGTGGTGGCACTGCGCGATGCAGACGTGCTGATCGACCTCGCCGGACTCGCCACCGCGAGTGCGCCGCTGTTCGCGGCGCGTGTCGCGCGGGCGCAGTGGTCGCTCGCGGGGCCGCTCGCGCTGGGCGCACCGCTCAGCGACCGCGTGTTCCCAGGGGCGGATGCCGAGTTCGAGGCAGCGCTCGCGGCGGTCGCGGCGGACGTGCGCCGCCAACCCGCGCGGCCGCCGGTGGCGGATCTCGCCCTCCAGCTCGATGCCGCCGTGCGCGCCAACGCGGAGGGTGACCGTGCGGCCGCGCGCGCGGGCTACGATGCGCTGCTCGCCGACGAACCGCGGCATGCGCCAACGCTGTACCTGCGCGCGACGTTGCGGCGCGAGGAAGGCGACGACGAAGGTGCGCTCGCCGATTTCCGGGCGGCGGTGGACGCGGCACCTCGCGACGCGCGGAGCCGGGCCGCGGCCGCGGACCTCGAGCTTCGGCGGCACGATCCGGCCGCGGCCGAGGCGCTGGTCGCCGCGGGCCTCGCGCTGGCGCCACGCGACATCAACCTGCTGCGCGCGGCCGGGCACGTCGCGATCGAGCGCCGCGATCCAGTGCGGGCGATCGACACGTTCGCGGGCGCCGTGTCACTGGAACCGCTGAACGCGGAAACGCACTACAACTACGGGGTAGCGTTGCAGATGCTGCAGCGGCCGCAGGATGCCGCGCGCGCCTACCAGCGCGCGCTCGCGCTTGCGCCGGACATGGTCGAGGCGCACTTCAACCTGGGGATCGTGTTCCACGCGCTCGGCAACGTGGACGCCGCGGTGCAGGCGCTCGAATGGGTGATCGCACGCGAGCCCAGGCGCGCCGAAGCCCACCGGACGCTCGTCGACGTGCTGGCAGGCGCACCGGGCAACCGCATCGCGGCCTGGCGGGCCGCCGTGCTGCGGTTCGAGCGGGACTGCCCCGATGCGCTCGGGCTCGTCGCGCCGGCGCTCGAATGCCACCAGCAGGCCGGTAACTTCCGCGCCGTCGAGCGCTATCTCGAGCGGCTCGCCCGCGAGGAGTTCAAGCCCGCGCACGAGCGCGACCTGGTCGATTCGCTCGAGCAGCTCCTTTATCTGATGCTGTTCTTCGACACCGACGTCGAGATGCGCGCGGCGCTGTACCGCACGTACGATCGCGTCGCGCAGCGGATCTACGGCACGCCGCTCGCCCGTCCCCCGCAGCGCAAGCCCGGCCGCCTGCGCGTCGGCTACCTGTCGGCCGACCTGCGCGACCACGTGATGGGCCGCCAGATGCTGCCGGCGCTGGAGCAGCACGACCGTGCGCGCTTCGAGATCCACCTGTACTCGCTCGCGCCGGCGGACCACGACGACGCGGTCACGGCGCGCTACCGCGCGATCGCCGATCGCTTCGAGACGCTCGCGACCATGGCGGACAACGACGCGGTGGCGCTGATCGACGCCGCCGACCTGGACATCCTCGTGGACCTGTCGACGCACACGCGCGGCGCGCGCCCCGGCATCGTCGCGCGCAAGCCTGCGCGCGTGCAGATCACGCACATGGCGTCGAGCGGAGGTGCGCTGGGCATGAGCGCGGTCGATTTCAAGTTGACCGACGCGTTGGCCGACCGGCCGGAAGCTGCCGACGAATACGTCGAGCGCCTGTTGCCGATGGAAGGCTGCCTGTATCCGGCGCGGCCGCTGCCGATGCCGGCCGTGCACCCATTCTCCCGCGCAGCGCTCGGCATCGCGCCCGACGCCATCGTCATCGGCGCGTTCGTGACGCCGCTCAAGCTGTCGCGCCGCACGTTGAAGCTGTGGAAGGACGTGCTCACGGCGGTGCCCCGCGCGCGGCTGGCATTTTCGCCCAACGCGTCGTGGCTGCGCGACGCGTATGCCAACCTGCTCGCAGCGGCTGGAATCGACGATGCGCGCGTCGT
The DNA here is from genome assembly GCA_018241745.1 of Pseudomonadota bacterium. Lineage (GTDB taxonomy): Bacteria > Pseudomonadota > Gammaproteobacteria > Burkholderiales > Casimicrobiaceae > VBCG01. The sequence continues at coordinate 9,288 of JAFEDG010000154.1, read as the reverse complement.
CTACATTCCGCAGGGCCGTGACGAAGGCGAGCGCCTTGCGCGTTATGCGCTCGTCGATTTCGTGCTCGACCCGATGCCGTTCGGCAACGTCAATGGCACGCTGGAGCCGCTGGCGGCGGGCGTGCCGGTTGTCACGCTCGCAGGCGCGACCCATGGCGAGCGGACGGGCCTCACGCTGCTGACCCACGCGGGCATCACGACGACGATCGCGGATGGAGGGCGCGACTACGTGGCGCTCGCCGTGCGGCTGGCCACCGACCCCGGTTTCCTGCAGGCTGCGCGCGCGGAAGTCGTCGCGAAATTTGCGCGCTCGCCGCTCGTCGACATGGCGCGCTATGCGCGCAACCTGGAAGCGGCTTACGAGCGCGCGCTCCAGGCGGCGTCCAGCGCGGCGCCGAACGCGGCCGCGTAGCGGTCCATGTCGAACAGCGGCGCGGTCCCGCGCGTGGCCGCCAGGTGCGCGCGGAGCGCCGCGACCCGCGCAGGATCGTTCCCCAGCGCGACCGCCAGCGCCTCGTACTCGTCGCACGTCGACGCGACCAGCTCACCGAGGCCGATCGCATGCAGCTGGCTCGCCGACGCGCGACTGGCAAAGCTGCGGCCGGTGCGCGTGATCACGGGCACGCCGGCGAACAGCGCGTCGTTGACGGTCGTGTGCGCGCCGAACGGATACGTGTCGAGCATCACGTCGACGAGGCGCCACCGCGCGAAGTAGCGCGGCAGCGGCTCGGTGGGGGCGAACAGGATGCGCGCCGGATCCACGCCCCGCGCCGCGGCGGCGGCCCGGAAGTTCTGTTCGGTCACCGGCGATCCACCCCGCAGCCAGAGGACGCCGCCCGGCGTCGCCGCAAGGATGCGCATCCACGCACCAAACATCTCCGGGTTCACCTTGTATGCGCCCGCCATCGCCCCGAACACCGTGCCGCTGGCGGGCAGGGCATACGCGGCTCGCGTCGCATTGCCGGTGTCGCTCCCGAATTCGCGCATCGGATCCGAGGGCAGGTAACACGGCTCGATGCGCAGCGGGCGCTCGTCGTAGGCGCCCTCCATCGCCGCCGGAACGCAGAACGCGTCGGTCACGATCGCGTCCACGGCCGGGGAACCGAGCGTCCCCGTGTAGCCGAGGTAATTGACCTGCAGCCAGGCAGGTCGCTGCGCGAGCAATTCGAACGCCTGGATGCCCGTGTAGCCGGAGAGGTCGATCAGCACGTCGATGCCGTCCGCGCGGACGATGTCGGCCTGCTGCGCGGGGCTCTGTCCGACGATGTCGCGGAACGCGGCCAAGCGCCGCCGCAGGCGATCCTGGAGCGGCGAGGCCGGCGCGACGCGCACGGCGTAACCGTACAGCGCGAAACGATCGGCCGGCAGCCGCTCGACGAGGCCCAGCACGAGCCGCGTCACCGGGTGGTTCATGAAGTCCGCGGACACGAGCCCGATGCGCAACGGTCGCGCGTCGGTCCGCGGCAGCGGAGCGGGCCGGGGATGCGGGTCGTGGCTGCCGAGCAGATGTGCTGCCCAATTGCGGGCGCCGGCCTGCTGCACGAACGGGTCGTCGGTCCAATACAGCAGGGCCATCGGATCGATCGGCGGCAGCGACGTTGAATGCAGGCTGGCGAGTGCTGCGATCATCGACTCGCGCCACTCGATGCCGGTCCAGTCCGCCAGCTGGGCGCGCGCGCCGTCGAGCATCAGCAGCGCGATCTTGTCGTCGGGGAATTCGCGGACGTAGGGCGCCAGCGTGTCGACGGCATCGCTCCATCCGGAGCGCCGGACCTGCATCAGCGCAAGATCCCGGCGCAACGTGAACAGGCCCGGCGCCTGGCGGATCGCCTGCTGCAACAGTGCTTCGCCTTCGGCGGCACGGCCGACGTGCGCGAGGCAGATGGCGCGGCTCGCCTGCAGCGCCGGCTGTGCATCGGCTTCCGGGCCCAGGCGATCGTAGTATTGAATCGCGTCCGCGTACCGCTTCTGCTGGTAGAGGTTCTGCGCGAGGTGCGCAAGTGACGCGAACGCCGTCGGTCGCAGGTCGAAAGCCGCGCGAAAAGCCTCCTCGGCCTCCGCCCCGTGCCCGGACCGCTCATAGGCCAGGCCCAGGTTCGTGAGGACGCCGTAGTGTCGCGGATTGGCGGCTCGGGATGCGGTGAAGTGCTCGATTGCCGAGGGGTAATCGAAGTTTGCCATCGCGAGGTTGCCGAGGCCGAACAGCGCCTCCGGATCGCCAGGCGCGGCCGCGAGCAATGCGTGCCACGCGGCTTCGGCGTGCGCAGCGGACGCGCCACGCGCGGCCTGGCGCAGCGCGTCGACGTGGGGAGCGGACGGTGGAGGCTCCTGGGGAGCGGTCTGAGGAGGCACGGCGGTCATCGTGGATGCGGTTGCGAGGGGCGGCGCGGCTTCAGGGGTCGGCGTAGATTCGGCAGGCGCTTCCGGGATCGGTGCTGCGGGTGCGACCGGTGCGGCGGCGTCCGCGAAGCGCGCGCGGAACACGGCCATCATCCACACGGCGAGCAGCGGCGCGAGATGCAGCAACGCGCGATTGACGGTCGTCTGCGTTTCCACCCAGGCGCGCGCGTTGGTGAACGCGAACACGATGAACAGGAACAGCACGCCCGCGGCGACGAGCATCGTCGCCGGCGCGAGATCGCGACGGAGCAGTCGCCGCCCGCCGAGCAGGGCCGCGGCGACGACACCGTACCAAAGGATGTTCCAGCTGCCGAGCATGAAGAGGCTGTCGAACAGCGCCGACCACGGTGGTGCGAACTCGAGGTGCAGCTGATAGTTGAGTATTCGCGGCGACGTCTGCGCGAGCACGAGCAGGCCCAGCAGCGCCGCCGCGAAGCCCGCACCCGCGATGCGCAGGCCGTAGCGCGGCAACAGCCCGACAACCAGCGGGACGACGAGCGTCGCACCCCAGACAATGCCCGGTGTCTTCACCAGCGGGCACGCGATCGCGAGCAGCAGCGCCACGCCCGCGTCGAATGGCGAGCGCGACTGGACGAAGCGCAGCGTCGCCATCGCGGCCACCGCGTAATACGCTGCCATCGGCAGGTCCGCGTAGCCGCCCAGCGCGACGTGGATGTCGAGCAGCGGCAGCGTGCCGACCACCATCGCGCCCGCGAGCGCACCGAGCGCCGCGAAGCCCGTTCCGCGCAGGTAGCCGTATACCGCCACGATCAACGCAACGGCGACGAACCACGCCGGCACGTTGATCAGCGCATCGTCCCAGCGTCCCGCCAGCGTCGCCGAGAACGCCTGCCACAGCGGGACCGTGCCCGGATAACCGGGGGCGGCGTCCGTATACGCCGCACCGTTGGCGGCGAGCCAATGGGCGACGTCGACGAACGGCACGACGCGGCGCAGCTCATACCAGACGCGCGCCTTCGTTGCCCACTGGATCCACGCGTCCCATGGGTAGAGCGGCTGGGTGACGACACTCATCCACAGCACGACGAAGCGGACGGCGAGCCATGCAAGCAGCACGCACCACGCGATGCGCGCGGGAACCGGGAGTCCGCGTGCGAGCAGTGCGTCGGCACACGCGCGAAGGCCCGGTCTTGGTGACGCGCGCTGGCGTCGGCGCCACGCGCCCCATGCGACAAGCACGACGACGGCCGGCAACCCGAGGACCAGTGCGCCGAACGGCACGCCGACGAGCGACAGCACGCGCATCCACAGCGTGACCAGGAAGGCACCGACGAAGAAGCCGCTGCCGGCCACCCACGCCTGGATGCCCGGAGTGCTCGGTGCGCGCGCCAGCCGCCGCCCGGCGTCGACGATCGCCGCCCCTGCGAGCCACACGAGCACCCAACCCAGCGCGACGACCGTCGCGCTCACGCGGATGCCTCCGGTGCCTGCGGGCTCACGGCCCGGTCACCTTGAACAACGCGGCGCCGTCGGGCTGGCCCAGGACCAGCTCGGCGCCGATCGTGCCGCCATCCCACCGCAGGCGCCTTTGCGCGGCGTCGTAGGCCATGCCGCTGCGGTGGTACACGACGATCCAGTCGCCGGCGTGCATCCACGCGGCAGGTGCCAGCGTGTTGACGAACGGCGTGAACTGCACGTTGAACGGATACAGGTGATAGGCGGCCCGGCCCCGGAAATAATGCTCGTCGGCGCCGACGAACACACGCGCGCCGCTGGCCGGCAGTTTCGCGCGCACGGCCTGGATGAACGCATACAGGTCCGCATCCTCGGCCGCGCGGTGCCGCGCTTCGGGGTCGAGGCTGCCATAGCGGGCCACCGTATCGCGGACCTGCAGCGCAAGGTTCCAGCCCAGCCGCACGTCCACCGCCAGCCACGCGACTACGAAGACCGTGCCGACGGCGGCGAGCGTGCGCACCGCGAAGAACGACGGCGCGTAGCGGTGGAGCGCGAACAGCGCCAGTGCGGCCAGCGCGGCCACCGTGGCCGCGAGCAACGGCAGCGGCAGGCTCTGGCTGTCGGCGCCGCCGGTCAGCGTATTGATCGTCGTGCCGTTGAACGGCTCGAACGTGTACCACTCGCGGACGCGGTCGGCGACGGTCGCGCGGGCGTCCATCGTCGTCGCGCGCACGCCGTGGATCCGGATGGGCACGGCCAGCGGCGCGTCGTTCGCGAGCCGGATGGCGAGCGCGAGGCCGGTCGCACGCCCGTTCCACGCGGCGTTGCCGGCGAGGACCACGGGACGCGCCTGCCCCGCCTCGACACGCACCGGCGCCAGGTTCTGCGTACGGCTCACGCTGGTGCGGAACACCGTGCGCACGTCGGCGTCGGCAGGCAGCCCTTCGACCTGCCATTGCACGCCCGGGTAATCCCCAGTCGCGAAATTGACGTCGAGCGCCGCGACGATCGTGCGCGCTTCACCCGGCGCGGTCACCACCAGCGTATCGCCGCTGATGCCGCCGATGCCGTAGACGAGCTTCATCGCGCTGCCGGGCCATGCGCGCGATCCGGCCAGTGAAAGCCACGGCCCGGGCGCCGCCGCCAGCGTGTAGGCGACCAACACGACCAGCAGCGCCGCCAGCGCCACGACGCTGCCCGTGACGACATCGCGCCGGCGCAGTGGCGGCGGGGCGGGCGGGGACGCGTGCGTGGTGACGTCGCTCACGATGCCGGGATGGGGGTCAATGCGCGTTACGGCTCGCGAAGAGGTGCGCGAGCGTCATCGCGAGGATGCGCAGGTCGAAGCCGAGCGACCAATGGTCGATGTAGTACAGGTCATATTCTATCCGGCGCGCGAGGTCGCTGTCGCCGCGCAGGTCGTTGACCTGCGCCCAACCCGTGATGCCCGCCTTCACCAGGTGCTTCTGCATGTAGCCGGGGATCGCCTGCCGGAACTGCGCGACGAACTCGGGCCGCTCCGGCCGCGGGCCGACGAGCGACATTTCGCCGCGCAGCACGTTGAAGAATTGCGGGAGCTCGTCGAGGCTTGTGCGGCGGAGCAGCGCCCCGAACGGCGTTGCGCGGTTCTCGCCGTGCCGTGACCAGACGGCGCCGGTGGCGGTTTCCGCCGTCACCGGCATCGTACGGAACTTGAGCATCGGGAAGTGCTCGCCGTTCCACGTGACGCGCGCCTGGCGGTACAGCACGGGCCCCGCCGACGTGAGCCGGATGACCAGCGCGATCACGAGCATCAGCGGCAGTGTCAGCACGACGAGCAGCGTGCCGAGCACGCAGTCCTCGATCCGCTTGGCGAGTCGCGCGCCGCCGGTCATCGGCGTGGCCGTCAGCGAGATGACGGGCAGCCCGGCGATTTCCGTCAGCGAATGGTTGAGCAGATGGAAGCCGAAGATGTCGGGCACGAAGCGGACGTCGACGGCATGCTCGCGCAGCATCGCGAGCAGCTCGCGCATCCGCGCCTCCGCGCGGAGCGGCAGCGCGAGCCACACCTGGTCGATGCCGCGCAGCGGGATGTCGTCGCGCAATTGGTCTGCGGAGCCCAGCACGGGCCGGCCGGCGACAGCGGTGCCGGCAGCGACCGCATCGTCGTAGAAGCCCACGACGCGCAGGCCGGACCCGCGCGCTTCCTCGAGTTGCTGCGCGACGCGTGCCCCGAGATCCCCGGCGCCCACGATCGCGACGTGGCGCAGGTTGCGGCCGCCGGCGCGGAAACGCCGCAGCGCAATGCGCAGCGATGCCCGCAGCGCGAGCGCGGCGACGCAGCCGCTCGCGAGCCACGCCACGACGAATACGCGCGAATAGGCGACGCCGAGCTTCGTCAGGAACAGTGCAGACGCGACAAGCGCGGCGAGCACGAGCCACGCGGCCCCGAGCCGGCGCAATTCGACGAACAGCGACTGGCCGCGCAACGGGGCATAGACGTCGAACAGCGGGAACAGCACGGTGATCAGCAGCGCCGCAGCGAGCGCCAGCACCGCGTAGTGATCGATGTCGCCGTTGATCGGCCGGTACCACGCATAGACGACGGCCGCCACGGCAAGTGCGAGCAGCGGGTCGCACAGGCGCATGAGGCCCGAGAACAGCGACGCGTGCGGCTTGAGGAGCGGGCGTGCCACGGTCAGGCGAGCGCCGCGGTCGGCGCGGCGGCATGCGCAGGCGCGGCGCCGGCGTCATCGACGAACGCACGGAACGCGGTACGGAAGCGTGCCGTCGAGAAGCGCAGCGCATTCTCGCGGCACGCCGCCGCGGCGTAATCGGCGCGCCGCGCCTCGAAGGCGCGCACCGCATCCGCGATCGCCGCCGCCGACTGCGTGGCGAAAAAGCGGCCTGTCGGCGCGTCCGCGTCGTGGCCGCGTATCGTCTCCAGCACCGCACCGGCGCCATAGGCAATCACCGGCGTGCCACAGGCCTGTGCCTCGAGCGGGGCGATGCCGAAGTCCTCTTCCGCGGCGAACAGGAACGCGCGCGCGTCGCGCATCGCAGCGCGCAGCTCGTCGCGCGGGAGCTCGCCGGTAAAGCGCACGTTGGGCCCCGCCGCCGCGCGCACGCGGCCCGCCTCCGGTCCGTGGCCCGCGACGACGAGTGTGTGCCCCGGCAAGTCGCGGAACGCCGCGACGATGGCGTCGATCCGCTTGTAGGGCACCCAGCGTGAGGCGGTGAAGTAGTGCGCGCGCGTCGCCGCCGCGACCGGTGGCGTGAAGTAGTCGGTGTCGACGGGGGGATAGATCACCGTCGCGTCGCGGTCGTAGCTCGCGTAGATTCGCGCCGCGATGAACGTCGAGATCCCGGCGAAGCGCGTGACGCGCGCGGCGGTGCTGCGGTCGAACCGCTGCAGGTGGTCGAGCACGCGCTCCGCCCCGCGACGCTTCAGCCCCCGGAGGCCGACGGTATCGAGATAGGACGCGCGCAGATCCCACGCATAGCGCATCGGGGTCAGGCAATAGCACAGGTGCCGCTGGCCGGGCGCGACGCGCACGGACTTGGCGACCGCATGCGAGATCGACACGATCGTGTCGTAACCCGCCACGTCGAGGCTTTGCACCGCGGCCGGGAACAGCGGCAGGAGCTTGCGGAAATGGCGGCGGGCGCCGGGCACGTGCTGGAGCCACGACGTGTGCACCTCGCGCTTGCCGAGGCGGGCACGCAGCGCGGGCGGCATGAAATCGACGAGCGTGAACAGGTCGGCCGCCGGGTAGAGGCCCAGCACCTCGGCCAGAACGTTCTCGCCGCCGCCCCAGGTGTCCAGCCAGTCGTGAACCACCGCGATGCGGGGCGCGCGTGCGCTGGGCGAACTCGGCAAGCCGGACCCTCCTCGTCAGGACGTGAGCGATAATACCAACGCCCGTCCTTCCTGCCCGCCCGGCCACCCCTTGCCTGCCGCTCCCCAGTCCGCTCCCGTCACGTGGCGGCGCTACGTCGACCTGCTCGCGGTGCTCACGGCGAAGGAGATCAAGGTCCGCTACAAGCGCACCGCGCTGGGCTACCTGTGGTCGCTGCTCAACCCGCTGGTCTATGCAATCACGTTCTGGTTCGCGTTCAAGGCCATCCTGAACGTCAAGATCGAGAACTACTTCGTCTTCCTGCTGGCGGGACTGTTCCCGTGGCAATGGTTCGCCAACACGCTGCAGGTGGCGCCGGCGGCGTTCCTGCGCAACGGTTCGCTCGTCAAGAAGGTGCTGTTCCCGCGCTACCTGATCGTCGGCTCGGTCGTGTTGACGGAGGGCGTGCACTTCCTGCTGTGCCTGCCGGTGTTCGCGGTCGTCGCCTGGCTGTCCGCCGGCTATACGCCGCACATCGGCTGGCTGTGGGGTATCCCGATCCTCACGTTCGTCGAAGGGCTCATCATCTACGGCGTCGCCGTGGCGGTGGCCGCGTTCAACGTCTTCCTGCGGGACATCGAGCGCCTCATCGGCCTCGTCGTCACCGTGCTGTTCTACATGACGCCGGTGATCTACCGGATGGACATGGTGCCGGCATCGCTCGTGCGCTGGGTCACGATCAACCCGATGAGCCCGATCATCGTCGGCTGGCGGGATCTCCTGATCGGGCACGCCGTCGACTATGCGGCGGTCGCGCGAGCGCTGCCGGCCGCGCTGGCAGTGGCGATCGTCGGCCACCTGCTGTACACGCGCGTGCGCTGGCAGCTCGCGGAGCACGTGTGAGCGAGGCGCTCCCGCGCGGCTCGATCCGCGTGCACCACATGTCCAAGCGGTATGCGATGGGCTGGCAGCGCGTCGGCGGCCTGAAGAGCATGCTGCTCAATCCGCGCGCGAGCCTGGGCCACCTGCAGCGGCCGGCCGGCATGGTGCTCGACGACATCACGCTGCACATCGCGCCTGGCGAGGCGGTCGGCGTCATCGGTCCCAACGGCGCGGGCAAGAGCACGCTGCTCGGGCTCGTTGCCGGCGTCATCCGGCCGACCCTCGGGACGGTCGAGACGGCAGGGCGCATCGCGCCGCTGCTGGAACTCGGCGCGGGCTTCCACCCGGACCTGAGCGGCCGCGACAACATCGTGCTGAACGGCGTGCTGCTCGGGCTCACGCGCGCGGAGGCACGCGCGCGCGTGGCGGAAATCGTGGCCTTCGCCGAGCTCGAGAACGAGATCGACGCGCCGGTGCGCGTGTACTCGAGCGGCATGCAGGCGCGGCTCGGGTTTTCCGTCGCGGCGCACCTGTCGCCGGACATCCTGCTGATCGACGAGACGCTCGCCGTCGGCGACGCGGACTTCCAGGCGAAGTGCATCGCCAAGCTGCGTGACTTCACGCGCCGCGGCGCGACGATCCTGTGCGTGTCGCACGCGATGGAACAGATCCGCGCGATCGCCACCCGCGTGATCGAGTTGCGCAACCATCGGATCGTCTACGACGGCGCGCCGCCGGCGGCGGACGCCGTGGCGCCGTTGGCGACGTCCGC